>JALEVV010000016.1 GCA_022788185.1 Spirochaetales bacterium
CCCTGTTTCGGTATAGTGGTCCTGTATGATGGTCAGAGCCGTGTTTTATATGATCCCGGCGATGTTTATCATGTCGCCCAGGTATCCGAAGTCATCGCTGCCATACAGTTTTACCGTCAGTGTCCGCATGACATCATTATAGCACATTTTTATGGCATTACTCATTACCGCCTTTCATCCCACGGCCAAGGCGCGTGGGCTTTCTCGGCGGTAAGTTTGTAACACCATCCCGGAAGAGAAATCGCCGGGATGATTTTAATAAGACTTATCAAAGCGAATACTATATCCGCGGCGCTATCCAGCTTTGCGCCCTTTTCCCCTGCACTTCCCGTAAGCCTTGCGACAGTCCCGTCCACCATGTCAGTGATACCGGCTGAGACATACAGCCAGTAAAACTGAGATGAAAAGACCGGCGTGAAAAGCATGATCATGCTCAGTACGATCCTCAGGGAAGTAATTATATTCGCCATCAGTATGCTGCAAAGCCGGAAAGAAGCCTTATGAGCTCCGAGTAATCAAAGAGGGATATGGAGGAGTTATGGGAGTGGGCATATCTTGTGGCAACGCCGGTCACTATAGCCTTTGAACCACGTCCTGCACGGGACATGGTCACTGCATCCGTTCCCCCACCGGTCCTTATCGCCTCCTGGATCACGATGCCGTCCCTTGATGCGATACGTCTGAGCTTATCTATGATCTCACGGCCTGCAATGTGCGTGGGATCAAAGAGCCTTATGTGGGCACCCTTTCCCTGACATGTCAGGGGATGGGCAGGCCCTGATGGCATGTCATCGGCAGGAGCACCTTCAACGATGACGGAGTAATCGGGATGAACATAGTTCTTAAGAACGGAAGAACCTCGCTCCCCCACTTCCTCCTGGGTGGTGAAGGCAAAGATGCATGTATTTTTTCCCTTTGAAAACCTTTTGGCCGTTTCAATCAGGACCGCACATCCGATCCTGTCATCGAAGGCCTTTGAGAAGATCCTGTCCGTTTCGGGAACGTACTTAAAGGGAGCGACGGGAACGGCGATATCCCCTATCCTTATTCCGAACACATCCTTCACTTCCTCCGCAGAGGCTGCCCCGATGTCAACAAAGAGATCGGAAAGCTCGGGAACGGTTACGGGTGTTCCCTTCTTTATGAAGTGCGGTGAGATCTGGCCGATGACGCCGTAGTGCTTCTCACCCCTGCTGTTTATCACTTCCACGGGAGAGGACGGAAGAGTCAGCGTCGACCACCCTCCGAGGTTGATCAGCCGGAGGTATCCCGTTTCAAGGATGTCCGATACCATGAAGCCCACTTCATCCATGTGGGCGGCAAAGAGAATGGTTTTGCCATCAGGTTCTCCCCGGAAGGTACACACAAGATTACCGATATTGTCTTCCTCAATTGTGCATCCAAGCCCTTCCATTTCCTTTCTTATGATAGATCTGACCTCATCCTCAAAGCCAGAAGGTCCCGGAGCCTGGGAAAGTCTTTCAATTAAACTGATAGAATAGTCTTTGTCCATGAGAATCATTATCCCTCATGGGATAAATCAGCTCAAGTGCCTTATAATTAACGATTTTGCGGTAAAACCGCTAAATAAATTTGACGATTTTGAGGGAAACATACATGTTCAGAAGGAAAATCTATAAGCAAATACTTGCATGGAAAGAAGAATCCCATGGGAATACCTCCCTTCTGATTGAGGCCAACGTCGTGTGGGCTTTCCCTGCGGATAATTTGTAAGATATTGCTCTACACCAAGGATTACAAAAGAGACGGGGATATAGACTGTCTGCCTGTTTATATGGCCCAGTTCCTATGAACTTAATGTTGGAAAATTGCATTAATCTACTCATTTTCTGATGGAAAATTGCAATAATTACTTTTATTATTGTTGGAAAATTGCATGATATTAGTTTAAACTAGATATAGAGATGGAATAATGCTGAAACGGAAAATACAGAACCGGATACAGGAATGGATTACAAACAGGGAAAATGCCCTACTGGTCGATGGCGCAAGACAGGTAGGAAAGACTTATATTATAAGGAAATGTCTAAAAGAGTCAGCAAGTAGCCATGCAGAGTTCAACCTGATTCAGATGGAAGGTCTTGCCTCAGGCCTCGCTTCCATATCCAATACCAATGATCTCATTGCCCTTCTTTCCCTGTTTACAAAAAATAAACTCAAAAAGGGATCTTTAATTTTTATTGATGAGATTCAAGAGTGTCCTGAATTCATGACCAAAATCAAATTCCTGGTGGATGAGGGGGCATACCGATACATCATGAGCGGTTCACTTCTGGGTGTAAGACTGCATGGGATCAGCTCAGCACCTGTTGGATACCTTGATACGCTGACGATGTACCCGATGGACTTTGAGGAATTCCTGCAGATTTATAATTTCAGCGATACTACCAAAGCTGTACTTCAGGAAGCTTTTCAGAAAAGGATTCCGGTAAATGAAGCAATCCATGATAAGATGATGTCCATTTTCCGTACCTATCTGTTAGTCGGAGGAATGCCGCAGGCTGTTGATTCATTCAGAGAAAATGGAAATCTTGAAACTGTAGCCCGTATACATGAGAACATAATACTGCAGTACAGAAAAGATATTGCAAAATACGAACGGGATGATAAGAAGCTACTGCTTGGAAGGATTTATGATCTAATTCCTGCTGAACTGAGCAGCCAGTCCCGCAGATTCAATTATCAGAGCCTGAAGAAAGGAATCAGGTCAGGAAGTGTGACAGACAGCTTCCTGTGGCTTGAGAATGCCGGAGTGGCACTTGCCACATACAATGCAAGGGAGCCTGTATATCCCTTGCTTCTTAACAGGGAAAGCACCCTGTTCAAGCTCTTTCTCTCAGATGTCGGAATGCTTACGACTATGTACGGCAGGGATACGAAACTCAGAATTCTGAACGGTAATGAAGACCTCAACCTTGGTGCAGTCTATGAGAATGCGGTTGCGCAGGAACTCAGGGCACACGGGTTCGATACCTATTACTTCAGATCAAAAAAAATGGGAGAGCTTGATTTCATAATCGAAAAAGATGGATCCATTCTCCCGATTGAAGTCAAAAGCGGAAAAGATTACCGAAAGCATTCAGCGCTTAACTCTGCAATGAGCGTCAGGAACTATAAGTTCCCGAAAGCATATGTACTGAACAATTACAATGTATCGGAAAAGGATAACATAGTTTACCTTCCTGTTTACATGCTGATGTTTATTCAAAGAGATGACAGTACACTGCCAACAGTTGAAATCAACAGTTTCTGAGAAAAGAGAATATTCTCTTGCTCACACAGGCAAGTTGATTTACGCCGACGCTAACAGCAATATCTGATGCACTAAGACGACAGGGAGGTCCACCGCCTGAATCAGTGTGTATACATCAATAGCTGAGTAAAGAGGACATTTTTCTATCCGACAGAAATGATGAAAACCTCATTTCACGCATGGAAATGAGGTTTTCTGTCGTTTTTAAGCTTCGAAAGTCCTGAACTTCCGATTATTATGAACGGAATCAGTACATAAGGCTGTAACCGACATAGGGTGTGATCGTGTAATAGTCACCGAGACCAAGCTTAATGTCATTGGATGATGGATCATTACCAAATATCTTCACCGATCCAATACCCCATAAAGGAAGCTGTCCCTTTACGCCGAATCTGAAACCTGATACTTCACCGAAGCTGTACATACAGCTGACATCCGCAATACCGCTCACATAAAACATCTGCTGTTCAATAACGCTTACCTTATTTCTTGCATAGGATAATTCAGCACCGGCATTGGCTGAAAGGCTGAGGTTTGATGTGAGATCTACCTTGTAAGCAGCGAAGAGACCGAAGCCCATTGTAATCGGATTGCGGGTCTCCTGTACCTTTCCGCCGTTGAACTGATAAAGGGGTGCATCTGCGGAAAGTACGGAACCAATACCGAAGCCGCCATCCATATAGGCAATTGTCTTGGATTCAAGGGAGAGACCGCCCTCATATCCCTGAACTTTCTTTCCCATTGCAAAGGAGTGACCGACATCGAGAGTGGTGACGAAGCTGTCTGCAAACACAGAACCAGCCAGAACCAGTACCATAAGTAATACAAAGAATGTTTTCTTCATTATAAATTCCTCTTTGATCAAGTATTTAACCTTATTATACGGCACAAACCGTTTCAGAACCGTTGCACGAAAAAAGGGAGCTCCGAAGAACTCCCTTCATTGTCATATGTGACTCTTTATCAGAGGATTTCACCCATGACGGCACCGCACTTCTCGTAGAATGCAAGTCTTTCCTTAGCATCTGCAGCAGCCTTTGTGAAGAGCTCATCTGCTTCAGCAGGATTGGTCTTGTAGAGTGAGGAGTAGCGGACCTCGCCCTTGATGAAGTCGACGTAGTCGCTTGTTGCAGGCTTTGTCTCCCATGTGAACTTCTTGCCTTCTTCACCTTTCGGGTTGAAGCGGTAGAGCGGCCAGTAACCAGCCTCAACAGCCTTCTTAGCCTCAACCTGGCTGAAGCGCATGTTGATACCGTGGTTGATACAGGGTGCGTAGCAGAATACGATTGAAGGACCGTTGTAAGCAACTGCTTCCTGGAGGCACTTCTGAGCCTGCTGTCTGTTGTATCCGAGAGCACAGGATGCGACATATACATAGCCGTAGCTCATGCACATGAAGCCCATGTTCTTCTTGCCGAGCTTCTTACCGGAGTTAGCGAACTTGGCAACAGCGGAGATAGGTGTGGACTTGGAAGCCTGTCCGCCGGTGTTGGAGTAAACCTCAGTATCGAGAACGAGGATGGTGACGTTCTTGCCGGAAGCGACAACGTGGTCAACACCACCGTAACCGATATCGTAAGCCCATCCGTCACCACCGATGATGAGGACGTTCTTCTCAGCGAAGTAATCCTGGAGCTCAACAATCTTGTCGAGGAGAGCCTGTGCCTCAGCATCAGCTGCCTTCTCGTTGGCAAGTACTGCCTGGAGATCCTTCTGAGCCTGGATTGAAGCTTCAGTCATGTCATCCCAGAGACCATAGCACTTCTCGATTGCAGCCTTGAGTTCTGCAGAGCAGCCCTTAGCCATGAGTGCATCACACTTGCTCTTTAAGAGACCTCTGTTTGCATCGATTGCAAGTCTCATACCGAGACCGTACTCAGCGTTATCCTCGAAGAGTGAGTTACCCCAAGCGGGTCCGCGACCGTCAGCACGCTTTGTGTACGGGATTGTCGGATATGTACCGGAGTAGATTGATGAACAGCCTGTTGCGTTAGCAATGACAGCTCTTTCACCGCAGATCTGGGAGAGCATCTTGACGTAAGGTGTCTCACCACAGCCGGCACATGCGCCGCTGAACTCGAAGAGAGGCTGCTTGAACTGGAGGCCCTTTACTGTAGCCATGTTGAGGCCGTCGAGGTTGTCGTATGTGAGTGACTCGAAGTACTCGCAGTTAGCGACTTCACCGGCTTCTCTCTCGCCTTCAACGGGTCTCATCTCGAGAGCCTTCTCCTTAGCAGGACATGTCTCTACGCAGACGCCACAACCCTGACAGTCCTCTGTGTAAACCTGGATCTTGAATCTGAGATCGCGGTCGTTCTTTGTGTTGGACTTGAGAGTGACGAATGATGCGGGAGCCTTTGCTGCATCTTCAGGTGTGATCTGCTTAGCTCTGATTGCAGCATGCGGACAGGACTGTACGCACTGGTTACACTGGATACACTTTGTGCTGTCCCAGTGAGGAACGAATGCTGCGACACCGCGCTTCTCGAGCTTGGTTGTGCCTGAGGGAAGTGTTCCGTCATAGCTCATGCAGGATACGGGGATGTCATTACCCTTGAGGTGCATGATGGGCTCGATGTTGTTCTTAGCGAAGTCGGAAGCATCATCCGGGATGAGCTTCTTGGGCTCGAGGCTCTTTGTGATCTCAGCAGGAATCTTGACTTCAACGAGAGCGGCGGAAGCACCGTCTACTGCAGCCCAGTTCTTGTTGACGACATCTTCACCCTTCTTGAGGAAGGTCTTCTTGATGTACTTCTTGATGAGCTCGATTGCCTCATCCTCAGGAAGGACACCGCAGATCTTGAAGAATGCAGCCTGCATGACTGTGTTGATCCTTGTTCCGAGACCGGCAGCCTTGGCGATTGAGAGAGCGTCGATGTTGAAGAATCTGATCTTCCTGTTGATGATGATCTCCTGATCGTGTCTGGGGAGGTGCTCGAAGACTTCATCTGACGGGATCTGAGAGTTGAGGAGGAATACACCGCCTTCCTTCAGGGTGTCGAGCATGTCATAGCGGCCGATGTAAGCGGGGTTGTGGCATGCGACGAAGTCAGCATGGTCGATGAGCCAGGGCATGTCGAGATTGCCCTCACCGAATCTGAGGTGGGAGATCGTGATACCGCCGGACTTCTTTGAGTCATATGCGAAGTATGCCTGAGCGTTCTGGTTGGTGTTGTCACCGATGATCTTGATGGAGTT
>JALEVV010000034.1 GCA_022788185.1 Spirochaetales bacterium
TTCACGCTGTTCTAGTGTAAGATGCCTATGGTGACCCATGGCTTCCTCCTGAATAATGTTGTAGCAAACACCATTCTATCAGAAGTTATGGGTCACTTTTCCAATTTACCCTCATTGTTGCATTTGAATTGTAGATTCAAGTCATAAAAATGCTGCATCACTTCAGCAAACAGGATATCTGAATTATTTCTTCACGCCGCTGACACTGACCGTTTGCCTGATAAGGAAAATGTGATTACCTTCCTGAAAACTGTTGGAATTATGTGATTTCCATCCACATGGAAAGACAATATCCCTGCTTCCGCGCATTCCTTCCGAAACAATATATAACAGACGGAATTGCATCCTTATGACAGTTATCGGAACATGCATTAAAGGTAGCGGCAGAAGTTCTTATTGAAGGTTATTCGATATTTCAGCCGTTTGATTCACGCACCCAGAACAGCGTCTCTCAGAATCTTGTTGATTCGTGTCTGATATCCTTTTCCTTCAGCCTTCAGTGCCTCCAGTACATCCCTGTCAATTTTTATGGATATCTGCTGCTTTACGGGAACAGTCCTGTACCATTCGGGGTGAGATTCATGTGCAAAGAGAGCCCTTGCCGCCTCAGCCTCCGTTATTTCAGGTGAATCATCATCCGGAACCGGAATAATGGCTGCAATTTCCTTAAGTCGCTCATCTGTAATACTCTTTATATTTCTCATTGTATAGCTTCTCCTCCTTTGATGTAGCTTTTCTTGCGTTAATTATCCTTAGACGTTTGCCTCTTTCCATAAAACAGGTGGTAATGATGACGATTCCTCTGATACACCCTATTCCCCTGAATCGCTCCTCATTCACGGAATGCTCAGTATCAGCAATTTCCAGAAAGGCTGGATCATCAAAAACCTCCAGAATTTCTTCGAATGACAGTAGATGCTTCTTCTTATTCAGCTCGTTCTTCCCACTGTCCCATTCGAATCGCCCGTCGTTGCTGATTACCGTCATTTAAAAGGTCTCCTGAACATAATATATATCCAATAATATATACCGTCAAATATATATTAATCCATTACGGCACAAAGCCATGTGAAGACAAAGTAAGTGTGTTTTCATACTTTCCTATGCTGTTGCACATTCCTTCTCAGAAAGTACATGATGGATAGGATCGTGTCCCTATAATTTCCTTGCCAGATTCCTCAAACCCATGATAAAATTAGTTTGTTCAAACAGTGAACAATTAAAGGGGAGGAAAAGTTCATGCAATATGGCTATTTTGATGACAGAAACAGGGAGTATGTGATAACACGTCCCGACATACCCGTATCCTGGACAAACTATCTGGGCTGCGAGAAGACCGGAACGGTGATAAGCCATAATGCAGGCGGCTACATGTTCCATGAGAGTGCGGAGAACCACCGCATAACCCGCTTCAGGGCAAACGGAGTCCCGCTGGACCGTCCGGGACACTATGTATACCTCCGTGATGATGATACGTCCGACTACTGGTCAGTATCGTGGCAGCCCGTGGCCAAGAGCCTTTCAAAGGCCAAATATGAGGTGCGTCACGGCATGTCATATTCCATCTTCAAGTGTTCATACAACGGCATTAAGGCAAGCCAGAAACTCTTCATACCCATCGGGGATGCGGTGGAGCTCTGGGACATAACGGTGAAGAACACCACATCCAGGGAAAGGAACATTTCACTCTTTCCGTACTGCGAGTTCTCCTTCAACCTCATTGAAATAGATAACCAGAACCTGCAGATGTCACTTTACTCACAGGGCTCAAGGTATGAGGACGGAGTAATCGAAATAGACAACTTCTATGATCCTGACATGTATCACTACTTCACCTCCTCCTTCACCCCCGACGGCTTTGACTCCGTCAGGGATACATTCATCGGGGTTTACAATACCGAAACAGATCCCGAAGGAGTGAAGACCGGAATCATGCATGACTCCGTCGAACTCGGAGGCAACCACTGCGGTGCCTTCAGGGCAAAGGTCACCCTTGCACCCCGAGAGGAGAAGCGCTTTATCGTGATGCTCGGAGTGGGAAACCTGGAAGAAGGCAGGAGGATTAAGGCGAAATACTCCTCTTCCGATGAAGTTGATAAGGCATTCAGAAGGATCAGGAGGTACTGGGCCGACAAGTGTTCATGCCTGCAGATCGACACCCCCAACAAAGACATGAATACCATGATCAACATCTGGGATCTCTATCAGAGCGAGACAAACGTCAACTTCTCCCGCTTCTCATCGTTCATCGAGGTCGGCGGAAGAACTGGACTCGGATACAGGGACACGGCACAGGATGCGATGTGCATCCCCCACTCCGCTCCCAGGCGCTGCAGGGAGCGGATAGAGGAACTCCTAAGGGGACTTACAGAGGCAGGATACGGTCTTCACCTATTTGAACCCGATCTCTTCAATCCTGAAATCCCGAAGAAGGAAAAGAGACCCTCTCCCACCGTCAAGCCTGAGCCTGAGAAGGGCAGTCTCATCCACGGTCTCAAGGACACATGCTCTGATGATGCCCTCTGGCTTGTGGGATCAGTATGCGAATATGTAAAGGAAACGGGAGACCTGAAGTTCTTTGACAGGAAGATTAATTATGCAGAAGGCTCCTTCGACACGGTATATGGACACCTGAAGAGAATCCTGGACTTCTCTGCAGAGCAGGTCGGTGAAAGCGGCATATGCAAGGGCCTCAGGGCAGACTGGAATGACTGTCTGAATCTGGGCGGCGGGGAATCGGCACTCACAAGCTTCCTCCACTACTGGGCAACCTCGTATTTCATCGAAGCCGCGGCAAAGCTCGGAAGAAGTGAGGATGAACTGAAGTACACAGCCCTTAAGGAGAAGATCAGGGAAGCATGCGAGCGCGTGCTCTGGGATAAGGAGTGGTACATAAGAGGAATCACAAAGAGCGGAAGGAAGATCGGAACGAGCGAGGACGTGGAAGGAAAGGTCCATCTGGAATCCAATTCCTGGGCCGTACTTTCCGGAGCCGCTTCGCCTGAGCATGCCGCTAAGGCAGTGGACGCCATCGACAAGTATCTGTATTCGGAGTACGGCATACACCTCAATGCACCTTCCTTCGGCACACCCGATGATGAAATCGGATTCGTGACCAGGGTTTACAAGGGAGTAAAGGAAAACGGTGCCATCTTCTCCCACCCCAATCCCTGGGCCTGGGCAGCGGCAGCGCTCCTCGGTCAGGGCGACAGGGCAATGAAGTACTACAATGCACTCTGCCCCGCAAGGCAGAATGACATGATCGAGATCAGACAGGCGGAGCCCTACTCCTACTGTCAGTTCATCATGGGCCGTGACCACAGTGCCTTCGGCCGTGCACGCCATCCCTGGCTTACGGGCTCGGCAGGCTGGGCATACTTCTCTGCCACCCGTTACATGCTCGGAGTGCGTCCCGATTACGATGAACTCGTGATCTCACCTGCGATCCCGCATGAATGGGATGGCTTCAGGATGCAGAGGAAGTGGCGCGGAGCCACATATCTCATCGAGGTGAAGAATCCCGAACACAAGGAATCGGGAGTGAGGGAAATATACCTCAACGGCGAAAAGGTCGACAGGATACCGCCTCAGAAGAAAGGAACGACCGTTAAGGTTGAAGTGATAATGTGATGCCACGCTTCGGGATTTAATTCATGATACATATCGCCGCCGCACTTCCTCAGGAGCGGTGGCGATTTTCTTTCCCACATATCTCACGGCATTGCCAGCCGGACTGTAATCCATGTTGTTTCTCATATGAGGTGGAAGGAAACATTGTATTGGGATATAATTCTTACCTGAGGTATTCAATGACAGTCATAATCATCCTGACAGCCCTCATCGCAACATTCGTGGGCTCAATTTCCGGTATCGGCGGCGGTGTTCTCATCAAGCCCGTCATGGATGCGATCTTCGATGCAACCAGCTCCCAGATAAGTTTCTATTCAGGCACTACGGTACTTACCATGACGATAGTCTCACTTATCAGGAGCAGGAAGGAAAAACTCGATCCCAGAGGACTCTGGCTGGCAGTCGGAGGAGCGGCAGGCGGATATGCGGGCAAGATGGTTTTTGATTCTGTCCTGAAGAGCTTCGGCTCCGTGGGCCTCATACAGAACATCATCATGGTCATCCTCACAGGACTTGTATTCGTTTACACGATGAAGAAGGATTCCATAAAGACAAAGAACTTCCGCTCCCCTGCAGTAAGTCTGGCAACAGGTCTTTTCCTGGGAGTTGCCTCATCCTTCCTCGGAATCGGCGGAGGTCCCATCAACCTGATGTTCCTCTCCTACTTCTTCAGCATGGATACAAAGACTGCCGCCCTGTCCTCCCTCTGGATCATCTTCTTCTCACAGGCAGTTTCATTCATCAGCTCCGCCGTGACGAGGACCATTCCGGAAGTTGACCTGGTACTCCTGTTCTCAATGATGGCATGTGCGGTAATCGGGGCAACCGTGGGAAGGATGGTTTCAAAGAAGCTCACGAACAAGGGCGTTGACAAGCTCTTCATGGGACTTCTTATTGTCATCATCTTCATCTCAGTTTACAACTGTTTCAGATTCGCATAAGGAGAAGTGAAAATGGAAAGAGCTGATAAAGGCCTTGCCTTCATGCTGCAGTATGAGAATGTGGCATGGTATGAGGAAGGCGCGGTAAAAGTACTCGACAGAAGGATCTACCCCGCTGAAAAGAAATTCGTCATATGCAGAAGCGTACCTGAGGTCGCCCTTGCGATTAAGGACATGGTGACCCAGTCGACAGGTCCATACACCCTTGCTCCCATGGGCATGGCCCTGGCAGCCTGGGAGTGCAGGGATAAGTCCCCTGCAGAGCAGAAGGCCCATCTCGAAGAGGCTTCCATGATCATTTCAACATCCCGGCCTACCACGAGAAAGCGTATGGCGATGCTCACTGAAAGCTGCATTCCCGTTGCCCTTAAGGCTGCTGAGGAAGGCCGCAGGGCCGATGAGGCTGTCAGGGATCATGTGGTTGAAATGAACAACGCCAGGTATAACCGCGTCAGACAGGCTGCCAGATACCTTGTTGAGAAGTTCCCTGAAGGCGGAACCGTAATGACCCAGTGCTACGCCGAGACGATCCTCGGCATGATGCTGCTTGAGTGCAGAGAAAGGGGAAACCACATCAGGCTCTTCTGCCCCGAGACACGCCCCTACTTCCAGGGAGCCCGCTTCACCTCGACCGTTTGTCATGAGATGGGTTTCGACACCACCCTCATAACCGATAACATGCCTGCCTTCGTCATGGCAAAGGAGCATGTGGATGTGTTCACCTGTGCCGCTGATGCCATCAGCTGTGACGGCTACGTCTTCAACAAGGTCGGTACAAGCCAGATCGCGATCTGTGCAAAGCACTTCGGCATCCCGGTTTACGTATCGGGCGCACCCGACATCGGACACCCCACATACGATACCGTCACGATTGAAATGAGGGATCCGGACTTCGTGCTTCAGGCAATGGGAGTCAGGACCGCCGAAGAGGGCGTTAAGGGCTACTACCCTGCATTTGACATGACACCTCCAGAGCTCATCACAGGAATCGTCACGAACAAGGGCATCTTTGCACCTGGTGAGCTTGACGGCTATTTCAGTGACGGAATGCCATATGAACTGACGGTATGACCGTGACGATAAGGTCCAAAACGGTTATCTTAAGAACATGAAACGAAAGCTTATCACCCTGGCTGTCATCATCGTGGCAGCCGGACTTTTACTTATCTCTTCCTTCGATCTCTTTGACACCTCCGAAAGTGCCGCTTACAGTGAGTTCATGTCGGCTCTTGAAAACGGTGCGGTCAGTGAAGCGGAATTCACCGGAGGAAAGATAAAATACAGAGTCGGAGACACTGTCTACAGCGTCACTGATCCCGAGTCCCCCGCCCTCAAGGAAAAACTCCTTCTCTCAGGAGCTGAGGTAAGGACATCAGACGGGGACATCAATGCAGTAGGGGATGCGATATTCAACATCTTCTTCATTTGCCTCATCGGCTTCGGAGTCTATAAGCTCATATCGTGGTACACGAACACATTCAAAGTGGTCAGGCACACGGGTGTGCACTTTTCCGATGTGGCAGGTCTTGATGACATCAAGAAGGAAATATCCTTCCGGGTGAAGCTCATGAAGGAAGGAAAGGGCACCGTCAGGGACAGCAGGGGCATCATCCTGGAAGGCCCTCCCGGAAACGGAAAGACACTCTTTGCCCGGGCCCTTGCCGAGGAGTGCGGTGTCAGCTTCATCGCCACCAAGGGTGCGGATTTCCAGGGAGCCCTGATGGGACTGGGCGCATTCAAGGTGAAAATGCTTTTCAGCAAGGCAAGGCGCAGGAAGCCATGCATAGTCTTCATCGATGAGTTTGACTCGATCGGCGAGAAGAGATCATATGCGGGCTCGGGAATCGATAAGGAGAACAACAGACTCATCACCACACTGCTGAATGAGATGGATGGCTTTGAGGCGTCCACGGGAGTGCTTGTGATCGCGGCGACAAACTCATATCAGTCCCTCGATGCGGCACTGGTGCGTCCCGGAAGATTCGACCTCAAGTACACAGTCTCCAATCCCGATGCCGCGGCAAGGAGCGAGCTCATTGCCATTTACACGAAGAACATGAAACTCGATCCATCCCTCACACCGGAGATGCTTGTGAAGGCCTTTGACGGACTTTCAGCCGCTGCAATTGAAAGCATACTTTCAGGTGCCGCGGCCATTGCGCTTCAGAACAGTCTTCAGGCAATCGATGCGCGTGTGATAAATACCGCAGCCCTGAGGGCAAGGGAAAAACTCAGAAAGTAGCTCTTGCCCTCTTCTCCACCTCCACTATCCTCAAAAGACGGTCAATCGCATAGGGGAAGAATTCCTTATAGGCAGGACAGAGATATGAGAGGCTGAGCTCTCCTGTCCTGAAATCCTCCCTGTCCCTTCTGCAGCCGCCGCGGCAGAGGCGGTACCAGCGGCAATTCATGCACTCAGGCTCAACTTTCATGCTCTTTTCAATGAAACCCAGGGCCTTTCGCTTTTCATCAAGCGAGGCAAGAGTGTCGGCAATGATGTTTCCCATAAGATACCCATCCAGGGAGTAGAAGTCACATGGATATACCGAACCATTTCCCTCGATCACATAGTAGTTGCCGCACCTTCCGCTCATGCCGCATGCTTCGGGAGGATATCCCAGCAGCATGGTGACCAGATTGTCGAAGTATCTTACCGAGATGTACTCTCCCCTGCTCCATCTGTCATAGTATCTGTCAAAAAGGATCTTAAGGGCCTTGCCGTAAAGTTCCGGTGTCAGTGACCAGGGATTCTTCTCGCCGCTTATCTCATCAAGGCAGGGTATGAACTGAAGATATTTAAAGCCATTTCTCGCGAAGAAGTCGAAGATATCACCGATGTTCATGGCAACATCCCTGTTGACCGTCGTGAGGATGTTGAATTCCACATGTTCGGCGGAAAGGAACGATGCGGCCCTGAAAACCCTGACAAAGGAGCCCTTTCCGTCAGGCCCCTTCCTGTATATATCATGTATCTTCTTATTGCCGTCCATCGAAAGTCCGATGAGATACCCGTTTTCACGGAAGAAGGCTGCCCACTCCCTGTCCAGATCATATCCGTTGGTCTGGAGGCAGAACGAGACCCTGTCCCCGCCCTTTTCCCGGGCATATGCGGTAAATTCCCTGAAGAAATCAAGTCCGGCCAGAGTGGGTTCCCCTCCCTGGAAGGAGAAATTCACCCGGTCACTTTCACTCAGCGCCCGGTCAATGAGGATCCTGGCAGTCTCCTCACTCATGAAGCCATGGACTTTGACAGCCCTGTTCTCGGCTTCATCTTTGTAGAAGCAGTAGGTACAGCGCATGTTGCATGCAGCCGATGCGGGTTTGATGAGAAACGTTCTGTTCATATTCTTATTCTATCACCTACAGGCCAATGTCAGAAAGGGATATACGTATGCCAGAACCATGATACGGGAAATACCAGGACAAGTGCGGGAATCAGGTTTACCACAGGAAGATTCCTTATTTTCGCAACCCTGAAGCCCGTTGCCAGTGTTATGAGACCTCCGCATGCCTTGAAGTCAAGCATCACATCAGGTGCGATAAAGCGGGCTACGAATGAGCTGACTGCAAAAACGGCAATGAGGAGAAGTGCCTTCGGCTACCAGGACTTCGATTATTTCGCTTATCTGATCTGGTAGCAGACCCACAAGGATTCCCTGTATGGAAAGCCGTAGACGGAAGCTCAGGCAAACATTATTCAAGGAAGTATCCCTACAACCAGAAGCGTCTGAAACAGACTGTCTTCAGACTTTCTGATGGAGGTAATAAGGAGGCCGTATGACCTCAGAATTACACGCCAAAAGATTTAGATCCTAAAAATGATCCTGCCAAATATGACAGCACAATACTTTTATTCTGTTACAGCGATTAGTATTTGAAAGGGCTACCGGATATCTCAGGTAGCCCGTATAAATCAGACAAGATCAGCAAGTTTCTCAGCAAGTTCAAGAATATCTATTCCTTTTGTAAACTGAAGACATGTTCCACTTGGATACCTAGTCTTTTCAACCCAGCTCTCAGGAATTGCCTTTAATCCATATTTGGCACCAAGGATAGCACCTGCAACAGCCCCTATCGTATCGGCATCTCGGCCATAGTTACCTGCAAGGACCACTCCTTTTCTGAAGTCATCATGACAAAGTCTGAGACAGGCAAAGGCTGAGGGAATTGCTTCTGCTGTAGTAGCCCAGGTCGAGCATCTTGTCTCATCATGAATCTTCATCCACGAAGAAAGCACATCAAATCCACTCTCCTCAATTATTCTCTTTGTTTCAATCATTTCATGATATGTCCAGCATTCCTCAGGAAGCGAATCCATAGCTGCATCAAATATTTCTTCCCACTCCCCATCGGCCATGGCAACTGCTACTGCTGCGGCAACGGCCTGAGCGCCCCAAATACCATCACGATAATGACTGATACGGGCATCTATTTCAGCAAGTTTTCTTGCTTTTTCGGGATTCCCTGCCGAAATGATTCCAACTGGAGGAATTCTCATGGCAGTGCCATCAGACATATGAAACACATTGAATTTTCCACTTTCTGGAGCCCGAAGTCCCTTTCTGATATTATTTGCGGCAGATATCTCACTTTGACCACCGCGCTTGAACTCGTCCTGCACTACGACATGTTTAAGCCACGAATCCATAATACATTCGTCAGTCAGCTCTCCCCCGCAGTTGACGAGGGTGGTCGCTGTCAGCATCGCAAATTCTGTATCATCTGTACTCCAAGTGGATTTGCTGCTGAAATCCGTTGTAAACCCATAATTCACACGATTATCCTGAACCCTGCAAGCATCACCGAAGGAATCACCGATCGCAAGACCGATTAATGCACCTTTTGCTCTGTCAAGCAAATCATTTCTGTCTCTGAGTATCTCAGATCTGTTTCTCATAATCCTTCCTCTCCCCTGTATCAGTCTCTATTTCAGCATCTGAAAAATAGGTTCGTCCAAGTGTTGTCGAGCCAAACCCAACCATTCCATAATCAAAAGCATCATCCTTAACACTGATTATTTCCTGTCCGTCAATGAAAAGAGAAATACTGTCATTTTCAGCTACAGCTTTCATTCTGTATGTCCTACCATATTCCCATCTGAAATACGCTTTTGCCAGTTGTGTTATTCCAAAATCATTTTTCAGAACTGAAACGTTATCTTTTCCGTCAAAACCAAGGTAATAGCCCCTGCAGATTCCCTTAGCCCTAAGTGCTAGTAAATGCTGTTCTCCTGATCCTGGCCGTACATTCAGTGCTATTGAAGAATACGCTGAATAGTAGTTGCCAGTAAAACTGAAAGCACTCCGGCATCTAAGATTCTCTATTTCCTTTCCGATTTTTCTCCAGGAAACATCCGTATGCACCAAAGGAATAAGAGAACCGAAGTCAGTATGGCTTTTGGAGAAATCGATTTTGTATTTTCCTTTTCCATAAACATGAAAGTCATCGATATAAAGCAGTCCTCTGCAACGATCTGCCTTTTTGGTAAGGCCTTCCATTTCAAATCCCACTTCATCGATTATCTCACCTGATGTATCAGGAACAGTGAATGTAATCTCTGTCCATTGACCGCGCTTAGGTTTATTATATGAAGCAATCAGTTTCGTTCCGTTTATCGTATGCACATATCCATTGATTCCCAAATCATCAAGTCCTGTCCACTGATCATTGTAAAGTCTGAAAGAAACAGTCTGACCTGAGACAACCTTAGGTGAGAAAGCGGGCATGTAACGCTCATCTGAGAAATCAGACCTCACAAAAAATGGCTTATTAAAGATTCTGCATACCTGACCTCTGTAAAACTGACTGTAAATGATTTCCAGTGTACCGTTTTCTGCGTTCTCCGGATCATTTCCATGCCTTATCTGACAGAGGCACTCATCTGATGCCTTAAATCCATGTGTTGATCCAGGCAATTCAAAGTCAAAAAACAAGCTACCCAGTTTCAGATCCCTGAACTCAGGAGGTATCTCAATTCCCTTCAGTTTATATCCAAGGTGGCAGAGTTCCTTTGAAAATGATGGAATGTCCAAAATATTCAGATATCCTGAAATTCCGGAAAGGACAATCTGATCATTCACTGGTGTTCTGTACTTTTCAGGAATACATTCGATTCCATTGGCAACAGCCAGAACGGTTGCAACATTACCAGCATTGCAGTCAGTATCTTCTCCGCAACTGCATGCTATCTCAATTGTTTGGGTGTAATCTCCATCTCCATAATACAGAGCAAGGAAACACACACCTGCATTGGGTATAATGTGACAGTTTCCAGGATATTTACTACTGTTCCAGTCTCTGTATAGCATCCTCATGCAGCCTCTCCAGTCATCCGGATGCTCATCATGATATGCCTTGACAGCTCTTGCTACACGATAATAATCCGAATTGCTGTCTATAAGGCTGAGACCAGTCTCAATTATTTCATTCAGGTCAGATGTATCAAAAGCTTTAGAAATTGCGGCACAGAAGAATCGCGCACCATTCAGGCCTTCACCGTCATGGGATACACTTGCAGCAATTTCACCGTAACGGGCTGCCTTTTCAGGATCCGACGGATTTACAAGACCAAATGTGTCAATAAAAATCTGACCGCCAATCTGCTGTGCTATAATCTCTCCGTTTGTCCTTATGGATCCGGAATCCGGTGCTTTGATACCGTTTCTGAGATTTAGATATGCAGTATGTTCAGTACTGATTCCATACCCTCCCCACCAAAACATTCCAACACCTTCACGGGCATAATTGAGCCAGGCTTTTGCAACATCTTCAGGAGAAAGTTCACCATCCCGCGCATCATCAATCAATGCTCGGATAAAATATGCAGGTCCATTGGAATCATCATCAGCCGCAAAAGTTTTGTATGGTTTAACATATCTGTCAATGAATCCATATACCTTCTCAATACGATCCATATTCCAAAGTGCAGGCTCTACAGGAGCACCCAATCTGATGCCTATGCACTTTCCAAGGAAACCGGCATAGACTTTTTCGAAGTAGTTTTCAGGAATAAGCATTTTGTCCCCAAATGGGACTGCCCGAAGACAGCCCCTATTTTTATTTTATTTTAAAATCTTGTTGGCGTAATCTGTTACGGCCTTTCCGCCCATTGCATTCCATTCAGCAACAAAGGCTTTCCAGTCAGCACTGGTCTTCTTTCCGGCGACGAAGTCAGCTGCAAATTCCTTATAAACAAGCGTTGCAGCATCCCATTCAGTGGAAAGCTCATCAGGAATGGCAAAACTGTTATCAAGGATAAGAGAAGCATTTGCCATTTCCGTTGCCTTAGCCATTATCGGTTTTGCTCCAAGAGGAACCTGTCCGATGATTTCCATTCCAACATCATAACCGCTGAGTGATTCGTGGAAACGAGGCCACCATGAGTTATCAAGAACATTCAGTTTACCATCAGCTGTAATTTCATAGTGAACTCCTTCGAAACCATACTGATCAAGCAGAGCACCTTTTCCGCCGGCTAGCCAGTCAAGGATATCAAATACAAGCTGTTTGTTTTTACTGTACTTGCTTATAGCCCAACCTCTAGTCTCTTTATCAATTGCAACCGGTTTGAGAGCCTGAACCCCATCAGGTCCTTTTGCAGGAGGAAGAACATGTAGAGTTGCATTCTCATTATTTGCCGCAATCATCTTGTTCTCATATTTTGGAACGACAGTATTCTGTGTACCTACAACAATTCCCGCCTCTCCCGTATAGAAAGCCTGCTCCTTAGCAGAATATTTCTTTGTGAGATATTCGTTATCAAAAAGACCTTCTTTATAAAGCTGAGCATAGAATTCAAGTTTTTTTAGTTCATTATCACTTACATTCTTATAAATATATTTACCATCTTTATCCTTGACCCATGACTGAGAATCACCAAATGCCTGACCGAAAACCATATCAAGCTCATAAAGGCCATCAGTTGCTCCCTGACAGGTAAAAACTGTCTTGGAAGTAAATTTTGCTTTAAGTTCTCTCATGAATGCAAGGTAGTTTTCCGGTGTGGGATCAGCAACAAGAGAATCGGCAGTATCCATCTGATCAAACCAATCCTGTCTTACCAGAGGAACTTTGTTACCGGGTGTGGAGTTCCAAAGCAGGTAGGGGTAGTTCTCAAGGCGTGCAAGAGAATGTGCCCCAAGCGTATTCTTAAGGTTTTTTGAAGACTGAATATAAGGTCTCAGGTCTTCAAGGATACCCTGTGTAACGCCAAACTGATAGTCTCCACCCTGGAAGTAAATCAGGTCTGGAATATTTCCGCTCTGAAGCATCAGGCTGACTGCATCCGCATAACTTCCCTCCTGAATCTCAACAGGCTGAAAATCAACATAAATACCATCTTCAGCCAGCAGGACCTCCATTTTGTCCAGCATCTCAAGATAATCACTGACATCCTTAATCACACAAGTAATCACAGTAGGATTGTCTTTAGTCGCAGCTGAACTTACAGCCTTTGTTTCTTCTTTTGCTCCCTGTGCAAATACAGAAAAAGCAAGTAGAAGCACCAATGAAACAACAATAAGTCTTTTCATTTTTATCTCCTTTTTATTCTTTAACACCACCCGACAGAACACCACTTGTATGATATTTTAAGACTATCGGGTAAATGATAAGAATCGGTATCAGGGCAACCCATATTGTAGTTGCCTTCATTGCTTCCATATCTAACTGGGCAATGATGTTATTTGCATTGATATTTGCGAGTCCATACATATTGACCTGATCATTCTCAACAACGAATTTCCGCAGGAGGACCTGCAATACAGTATTCTTTTCACTGCTTAAGAAGATGCTTGAATAGAAGAATTCATTCCACTTAGTAACAAAGTAGAACATCCCAATAGTAACTGTGGGAACCTTCATAAGAGGCATGTAAATTCTGCAGAATATAGTCCAGTGTCCTGCACCATCAAGCATTGATGATTCAACTATGGAAACAGGAACATCCTCAAAAAATCTCATGAAAATTACGAGATAATATACACTTACTGCCTTGTAAAAGACCATTGACATAAGATTATCCAGTAAATGTAAATCCTTCATGAGGAAATACTCCTGAACCATTCCTGGCACCATAATCATCATAAAAATCAGGAAATACATTAATGGCTTCTTTCCTGCAAGATTTTTTCTTGTAAGAACATATGCAGCGGTTGAAGTCAGAAGGAGGCTTAATACTGTTCCCGTAATTGTTATGAAAAGGCTGTTCCTGAAGCTTATTCCAATCAGTGGATTATTGAAAACTACCTGATAGTGAAACAGCGAAAAACCTCTTGGAAGCATATCAGTACCAGTAACAAGGTAAGCCTCAGCAGGATCAGATAATGATCTTGCAAGGAGGTTCACTAGAGGAACGATGATTGTAAGGGCAATGAATACAAGAATAAAAGCAATCAAGATTTTGCCAATCGTAAATCTCTTTTTAACTACAGCCATCACCATGCCCCCTTTCCCGTAAGCTTCTTTGAAGTAATATGGGTTGATATCACAAGAACTGCTCCGATAATTCCCTTAAAGAGATTTGCTGCAGTTGCAAGAGAATACTGACCGTTTTTCAGTCCTATTCTGTAAACATATGTATCAAGAATGTCTATTTTGCTCAGTACAGCATCATTGGAGAAGTTCATCACCTGATCAAGCCCTGCATTGAGAATGAATCCTACATTCAGTATTAATACCGTGACCATTGTAGGGAATAAAGCAGGGAGTATAATTTTCTTCATTACCATCCATCTGGAAGCTCCATCAATCTCCGCCGCCTCATATAGCGTGCTGTCAATAGTCAGGATAGCGGCAGAAAAAACTATGGAGTCCCAGCCGACACTCCTCCATGCTTCAGACATGAACAACGTCCACCTGATAGTATCCTTACTGGTAAGGAAATCAATCGGTCCGATTCCAAAAATTCCCAGGACGGTATTAACTGCTCCGCTCTTACCCATGAAACTGAACCATACCCCTGCAATAACAACCCATGACAGGAAATGAGGAAGGTATGATACTACCTGAATACTCTTTCTGAATGGTCCTATGGAAAACTCGTTAAGACAGATAGCGAATATAATCGGGAGTGGGAAGAACATGAATATTTTCATGAAACTTATGATCAGAGTATTCTTAAGAATTCTCCAGAACATTGGAGTAGAAAAGAGCTTGCCGAACCATTTCAACCCGACAAATACATCGCTTTCAAAAATACGAAAGTCAAAGAAAGCAAGTTTCATCTCATAAATCGGCTTCAGGTGAAATACTAGAAAATAAACAAGCGTCGGAAGGAGCATGATATAAAGAACAATGTCACCTTTAATTCTTTTAATATTTTTTTTCATGTCTTATCTCCTTTTCTATTTCATGTGCAGCAGACAAAATATTCTCAGTCAAAACGACTCTCTCATATGGAGAAAGCTTCATTTCCTCCAGGCTAGCATGCCCGGCACCGGTCATTACCAGATATGCTTTTGATCCTACATTTCGTGCCATCTCAACATCACTGTGATAGATATCACCTATGAAAATGCATTCACTGAGATTCAGCCCGTATTCTTCTGCAGCAATCTTAGGGAAATACGGCTTTGGCTTCCGGCAACTGCATCCGTCTTCCTTACGGTGCGGGCAACAGAATACTTTTTCAACACTGATACCGGACTCCCTTAGCTCAGAGATCAGCCGATCCGCACTATGGTCAAAATCATCATGACTGATGATTCCCTTTGCTATCCGGCTCTGATTGGTAATGATGAACAGAAGATATCCGCAGTCCTGAATAATCCTTAGTGCTTCTTTTGCATTATCAAAAAAAGCAAATGATGTGATATCACCATAAGCACTTCCACCAAGAGTACCCTGCAGATCAAAAAAAACTGCTCTTCTGTCGTTTGCCATACCATCTCCTACGGAATTATGAATTCCATCAGCGGTGCATGTTGCTGAGCACCATAAACATCTCTGTCAAAAGCCGAACCCGATGAAATCTTTCTGTTGAATGTCACTTTAATTCCCATTGCGGAGTCAAAGAAAACCACTTCAGTAATATCTTTATCTTGCAGGTTATATGCACGGCAGATATTTTCCCTGTTTATTACACCGCTCCTGACAACACGTTCATAGTTCTCCCTGCTATCAAAAAGAACATCAAGAGTAATCTGAAAAGGACCACTGTTCTTACTTCTGAGTACCTTTGCAAGTTCAACAAGCTTTGTCATGATTTATCTCCTATCGCATCTCTATCGGGAACAGTGCAGTTGGATCAGATACTTTCATCAGATGATAAACAGAGAACTCAAATACCTTTCCGAACTCTATGTCGCTTGGCGCAAACGGAAAAGCAAGATTACCAGCTGTTGCTTTTCTGCCTTCATAACCATAGTGCATGAATGTACTCCTTAATGACGCACAAATTGCGGATGCAATATCCTGTGTCTTTGCAACTACCTGGAAAAGAACTCCTATCTCGTGCGGAAGATCCTTGAGCGGTTCAAGTTCTCCCATTACCCCGTTTAGTCCATAGTTGTAAAAGGAAATATCATATAAAGCCGGATTAATTTCGGAATACTGTTCGGCAACACTTTTCCTGACAAGGTCCTCAACTTCCTCAATTTTTGAGATGAGAATTGGATCCCTGACACCTGCAATCACACACGTTCTGTAGCTAGTAAGCCTTGCGCCTTCCAGTTTGATCCAATAGCCATCAGAGGGTATAAGATGACTTCCATAAACACTGACTCTATTTTTTGCTACCTGTTCAAACCTACACTGAGACAGGTCCTGTATAATTCCGGGTCCATGCAGAATATAAGGATGATCTTTCTCATAGAAAGTATGTGCGGCAACGCTTAAAGTGGAACATTTTCTCTTTTCATCACACGGATATACATCAAAATGATCTTCATAAAGTTCTCCCATCATGCAGTCTTTTGTTGTACCCGGATTGCAACATAATGCTCCACACTCAAGTACCTTACCCAAATGATAACTGAGTGCTTTGTCAAAGCCGTTGAATATACCTACTGCGGCAAACGGAGCAGGATCATATGCCCTTCCGCATACAATGAGTTCAGCACCCATGGAAAGGGCCTGAACGATTGGTTCAATACCCATCTGAGCTACTACGGATGTAGTTTCCTCCAATGCTTCAGCCTCCAAAGGCTTCACAGTCGGACTAAGTGGGATGACTTCCCCTTTGGACATGCTCTTTCTGATTTCTTCTTTAGGTATGTCTGCCCATATTATGGCTGTTCTTGTACCCTCAAAACCTTCTTCCCTGAGAATTTCATCAATAATGTCCATAGTCCATTCAACATGAACTTTTCCCCCGCTTCCTCCAGCAGATCCGATCAGGACAGGAATACCAAGTTTTTTTCCTCCTGTAATAATCCTTTTCAAATCCTTTTTGGCCGCTAGGCGAGATACTATCGCAACACCGGCACCCAGTTTGTGGGGTCCCGCATCCGTTGAACCGGCATCCACGACTATGGCATCGGGTTTCATTTTCAGTCCATTTTCAAAAGATGAATCAGGGAATCCATATCCAAGAATTCCACACGGAGACAGTATTCTGAATGACTTTTTCCCCATCACAGCCTCCTAACGCTTTCTCGTTCAACCAATGTCACGGGCAACAGCACCTTTTCTGGTACTGGCCGTTCTTCAATAAGATCCGTTGCAATCTGAGCGGCAAATTCTCCTATTCTTTTCGGATATTTCCGTACTGTGGTTATTTTTGGTGAAATAAAACCACATGACATATTGTCATCCATGCCCATAACGGAAATATCATTTGGCACTTTCAACCCCAGTCTTGCAATCTCCTGGATGAAACCTATTGCAACAAGGTCATTTCCGCAAAGTACGGCAGAAGGACGGTTCTCCATCTCAGCTACGATTTCTGCATACTGAATACCACTTTCAACTGTCAGGGGCGCATAATGAATAAGCGATTCATCGAATTGTATCCCTTTTGAAGAAAGAAAATTAAGATATCCTTTCAGCCTGACACTGTCGCTGTAATCATCGCAGTCATTGGTAATTGGATGTACCATGGATATTCTTCGATGACCCATTTCATACAGATAATCCATTGCATCAGAAACAGCCATTGCTGAATCAGTACCCACAATGGGGAATCCTGATACTTCTCTTTTATCACCCATAATCACAACAGGACATTTCAAGGCATATAATTTTTGATAATCTACAGCAGGAGAATTAATCATAACGGCATCTACTCTGTGGCTTTTGACCATATCCAGATACTTTTCCTCCCTTGAGCTCTGCCAGTCACTGTTTGCCAGGATTAAGGAATATCCAAGTTTATCTAGATAATCCTGAGCACCACGTACAACATCCGACCAGAATGAGTTAGTTATGTCGGGAATGATGAGCAGTATTGTATTAGTTCGGGTTGTCCTCATTGCCATGGCAAGAGTGTTCTTTACATATCCAAGTTCCTCTGCTGCAGTCAGGACCTTCTGCCTTGCCCTTTCACTTACACCATACACATCACCAGCAAGAACCCTGCTTGCTGTACTTTTTGATACGTTGGCTTTGTTTGCAACATCAATAATTGTAACAGACACACTATCTCCTAATATTTTTGAGAACGTTCCCGAAACTTCTTTTTTCAAGTATATATCACATTCAGGCTTATGCAAGATTTTTTTTGGATTCAATTTATAGCTTTTGGTATATCCTTACACTGAAACCAAAAAGTTAAAGACATTACTACCGCAAAAATAAAGGGCTGCTAAAGAACCCTTGAGTTTTATAGCAGCACCAATTAGCAGTAATTCTGTATTATCAGCGATATAGCTCAGGATCAGCTGCAATCCTTTCCATCTCTTCCCTCTGCTCCAGCATGTCCCTTAACAGTCCTGTCTGAGTCCTCGTACGGACAAGATTATGCTCCGGGTAATCGGTATGGTAGTAGACGTCTCCGGCGAGGTAGTCGTCAAGGAACCTGACAGCCTGTTCATAGACGATCGTGATGACACCCAGTACCAGGGTTTTCCTTTCCTCTGCGGTAATGATGGGACTCACAGCAGGTATGAAGCCCTTTGCATATGCCCTGTACATATCAAGGTCCAGGCCTGCCTTCCAGTACTCCTTCTCATCCTCGGCAACCTTATTTGCCGAATATCTGATGGAGTCGGCAAAGTCGTGGCAGAGAAGACCCGGCATGACGGTATCCAGGTCGATGACCGCAAGTGGTTCAAGGGTATCCTTATCCACAAGGACGTTGCTGGTCTTAGTGTCGTTGTGAGTGACACGGAGAGGAAGATTCATCGCAGAAAGACGCGATGCCTCATCCTTCAGGCTTATAAGGTATTCGATATCCTCCTTTGCGCTTTCCACCCTTTTCACGGGATCCTTTTCCACTGTTTCCAGGAAGTGTGCGATGCGCTTTGGCGTGTTGTGGAAATCGGGAATTGTTTCAGTAAGAAGAGAGGCATCGATATCTGCCAGATCAAGGGCAAAGGTGCCGAAGGCACGTCCTGCCATCTCCAGGGATTCGGCCGTGGCCTTTCCTTCAAAGGAAACGGTGTTGGCGATGAATTTAGACATGCGGTATGCACCGCTTTCATCCCTGTAAAGGAGAGTGCCGTTATCGGAAGGGAGGAAGTGAAGGGTTGCCCTTTCAGGGTCCTTCCCCCTCGCTTCGGCTTTCCGCCTGATATGATTCGTGACGGTGTCGATATTCCTCATCATGCCTTCCGCATCGGCGAAGATCGAGGTGTTGATACGCTGAAAAATATACCTCTCACCGTTTGAATCGGTGATGAGATCGGTAGTGTTGATGATACCGTTCGTAAGGGCCTTTGAGTCCTTTATCGGGAAGGCTGCGGGAAAGTGGGAAAGTGCTTCTTTGTTCATATCTCAATCATAAACCATTATCAGTGAATTAGCCATATTGCTTTCACCGTGGACGGGGGTTATAATTTTTTTCCGATGGAGGTTGATATGGAAAAGAAGAAGATCCGTATCGCTATTGCGGGCCTGGGCTCGCGCGGAAGGACTGCCTACGGCGCAATCCTTCTCGACATGAAGGACAGGGCAGAGGTCGTTGCCGTTGCAGACTTTGATGAAAACAGGACGCGCCTTGCCGCGGCAGAACACAATGTCGCACCGGACATGGTGTTTTCATCAGTGGAGGAGATGCTTTCAAAGGATAAGCTTGCCGATGCCGTCCTGATCTGCACGCAGGATCAGGATCATGTGCGCCATGCGCTCATGGCCCTTGAAAAGGGATATGACATCCTGCTTGAGAAGCCGGTGAGTCCCGACCTGAATGAGCTCAGGGCAATCGTGAGGAAGAGTGAGGAGACCGGACGCAGAGTACTGGTCTGTCATGTACTGAGATACACTCCGTTCTTCCAGACAATAAAGAAAGCAATCGACAGCGGCCGGATCGGACGTGTCGTCACCGTGCAGGCCATCGAGAACGTCAGATACTGGCATCAGGCCCACTCCTTCGTGAGAGGCAACTGGAGAAGGAAGGAAGATACAAGCCCCATGATCCTGGCAAAGTGCTGCCATGATCTGGACTACCTCATCTGGCTCTGCGGTTCAAAGTGCAGGAGCGTCTCATCCTACGGCTCACTGAGCTACTTCAAGGCTGAGTGCGCACCCGAGGGTGCTGCAATGCGCTGTATGGACGGCTGTAAGGCCAAGGAAAACTGTCCCTACGATGCTGAGAAGATCTATCTCACGAATAAGGATACGGGCATTCTCGGCGGAAACACCGAGTGGCCTATCGACGTGCTTTCCGATGAACCCACCGTGGAGTCGGTCACTAAGGCGATCAAGGAAGGGCCCTACGGCAGATGCGTGTTCCACTGTGACAACGATGTAGTCGACAACCAGATCGTTGCCATGGAGATGGAAAGCGGTGCAACGGTAACTCTCACGATGTCCGCATTCACCAGCATCGGCGGACGCACCATCAAGGTGATGGGAACCCTCGGTGACATCACGGGCGACATGCATGATAACATCATTAAGATCACTGAATTCGGAAAGGAACCTGAAATCATCGACCTCGGTCGTGAGGAAAAGGACTTTGCAGGCCATGGCGGCGGCGATGCAATGCTCATAGATGAGTTTGTTTCACTGCTTGAGGGCGCTGAAGTGAACAACACGGTCACTACCCTGGCAGTCAGTGTGGAGAGCCACCTGGTGGCACTGGCAGCTGAGACCTCCCGTCTGGAAGACGGAAAGCCCCAGCTCATTGCCCCGCTCAGAGGCTGAGGGCAAGAAAGATACTTCTTATCCTGAAGGGTGTGAACTCAAGTTCATGCCCTTCATGCTTTATAAGGGTCTCCTCAATGAGATCACTCTCATATACGCCAGTAACCCTATCGGAGAAATCAAGGCACACCCTGCCCTCACTGCCTTCCGCCTCATGGAACCGGATGACAAGGCCATCCCGCTTTTCAGAAACCTTAACCGTATCGAGAACGACGGTACCTTTGGTGCACCTCCAGGTAAACGGCAGGGACGGAACGCATCCCTCCTCATAACCATAGCCTGCCCTTACGGCACTCTGCAGACCTTCCCTTCCGCCGGGAGCGAAATGGACGGCGTATACGAATTCATGGTGACCGATATCGGCATCGGGATCAGGGGCCTTCGGGGATCTCAGGAGGGAAATGCTCATGGTGCTTCCCTTTACCCTGTAGCCGTACTTGCTGTCACTTGTCAGGATGACTGAGTTCTGCGTGTCTCCGAAGTGTGTGAAGAGTCCCGAGGGAACCTCAAACTGGGCACGCTCGGCGGACGTACTGTCCCCGGTGCTTCTGGAGATGTGGCCGAACGGAACTGAGTACTCCGCATAGGGCGACACTATTGAAGTATCGAACTCGGAGCGGAGTATCTTGTGCTCCTCGTTCCAGTCCACTGACGTGTGGAACTCGATCACGGGAACATCGGCCCTTATGACGGCCCTCTGAGTCATGAAGGAGGTCTTTGAAATACGTGTTTCCGTAACGATCTCGGCCCTGCCGGAAAATACCTTCACTTCACAGCTTTCAGGATCATTCACCCTCTTTCTCAAGGGTATCATGTCTGCTTCCATGTCCCAGGCATCCCAGTTGACCGTCTCGTCGGGTGAGAACGTTACTTTGTTGAAGAGTCCGTCCTTTTTCACCAGCTCCCTGTCAAAGGCATGCACAGAGATAAAGCCACCCTTTCCATCGGGAGTCAAGTCACCCCACGGGGTGTATATCACTCCGTTTTCATACCTGATACCGCCTTCATGCTTACTTACAGGGGATGAGAACCTGACATCCGGGGAAAGCACGCCTCCGTCCACAAGCTCCACGGCCTTTTGAGTATCTTCAAGGGCCTTTTCATAAGCCTGGACCGCTTCCTTCATCGCACGCCCTATGCAGGAACCGGGCAGGATGTCATGGAACTGGTTGGTAAGCAGTGTCTCCCAGGCCGTATCCAGCAGGGCAAGGGCACTTTTTACCCTTTCGCTCATGCCCTCAGAGGCAAAGCGGGAGGATACGAAGAACTCGGCATCGGAAAGGGCCTTTTCCAGCTTTCTGTTGCCCTTCTTCACTTCAGCCTGAACGGTGTAGGTTCCCCTGTGAAGCTCCAGGTACAGCTCACCCTTATATACGGGAAGCTCAGCGGCACGGGAGAAAATCTCCTCCATTGCGCCCTGCAGTGTGGTCCACCTGTTTTTGGGCAGTCCCTGAAGATCCTCCATCCTCTTAATCATCTCGATGTCCTCGAGCATCGTGCCGCCGCCACCGTCACCCTCACCTATGCTTCTCATGAGTACGCTCTGAAGGTCCTTGTGACGGATCTTGTTCCAGACATGCATTATCTGCTCCGGCTCGTTCTTTCCCTCATAGGCATCTATTATCATGTGGGAAGGAATGCGCGTGCCGTCCAAACCTTCCCAGATGAAAAGGTCATAGGGGAAGGCATTTGTGTCATTCCACCCGATCTTGCTCGTCACGAAGTAATCAATGCCGGAGCCCTTCAGGATCTGGGGCAGCTGTGCATTGTAGCCAAAGGAGTCGGGAACCCAGAAGACAGTACCCTTTACGCTTCCGAAGAGCTCCCTTACCAGCCTGCGCCCATATATGAACTGTCTGACAAAGGACTCCCCGGAGGGCAGCATGCAGTCCGGCTCAACCCAGCTTATGCCCTGAACCTCAAAGCGGCCTTCGGCTTCATAACGCTTCATCTTCCCGAAGACCGACGGATAGCGGTCCCGGACCGCCTTCATCTGTACAGGCTGGGTGAAGGTGAACGGGAACTCCGGGAACTCATCCATGTACTTCATCATCTGACAGGTGGTTCTCGCGGCCTTTCTCTCGGTCTCCGAAATCGGCCAGAGCCAGGCATGATCGAGATGGGCGTTGCCTATGGAGAGTATCTGAGGTGCAATCGTGCCGTTATGGGCATCAAGGACGGGGCGAAGCATTTCACGTGCTTTTCCGGCCTGCGCTTCAAGAACCTCATCCCCGGAGGCATAGTCAAGGGTAATGAGTGCCCTGTGCAGCGTGTCGGTCACGGTCTGACAGAGCAGTGATGATTCCTCAAGGGTGGCGATAAGCCCCCTCAGCACCCTTGCGTCAAAGTAAAGGTTCCAGAGATTTTCATTCTTTCTCAGCAGCCTCGGCTTTGAGAATATCAGCGGATAACTCTTCTTTCTCTCGGCCACTGCGGTGAGGACGCGTCCGCCCTCACCCGGGTGGTATCCGGGAAAGGCGTGTCCTCCCCACGCCTCCAGCAGGAGGGAAAATCTTCCGTCGAACTGAGTGATCCTGAAGAGCGGATGGAAGGGATTGACGGCCCCCTCGGGCTTTGAATTGATATAAACCAGCGTATCTGTCTCGGTCCTGAGTTCAAGGTAATACTCTTCCCCATTCCGCTTATCATAGTTCACGTCACACGTGAAGACCGTGTTGATCCAGGGCTTTCCCCAGAAGTGGGGGAAGGAATCGATGACAGAAAGCGCCGCATCTGAGGGAAGGCCTTTCTCATCCAGCGGATTCTCACTGTCGCATGTATGCCAGACGGAAGCGAACTCAATTTCAGCCAGTCTTCTCTTTTCCAGCGTATCGATGCATCTGTCTATTCTTTTCAGGGCTTTGGTGTAAAGCATAACATCTCCATTCAAAGACGGCCCTGCAATGCAGAGCCGTATGATTCACATGGCGCCGAGCGCCTTTTCAAGATCCTTGATAAGGACATCCGAGGATTCAAGTCCGATGTGGACACGGACCAGGCTTACCCTGTCATCGGGAACAGGCTCTCCCTTCCTGAAGTGGGTGGCAGCCGGGAACACGAGGCTTTCGTATCCGCCCCAGCTCACTGCCTTCTTGAAGTAGTAGAGACTGTCCGTGAAACGTTTCACCGCTTCCACATCCCTTGTCTTCAGACGGAAGGAGAAGAGTCCGCTTCCTCCCCTGAGCTGCTTTGCGGCAAGACCGCTCTGCTCATAGGATGGCAGCATCGGGTAAAGCACCGATTCAACCTCACTCCTCTTCTCAAGCCAGGAGGCCACCGCCAGTGCATTCTGATAGTGGACTGGCATCCTGACGGCCAGGGTCCTCAGGTTCCTGAGGATAAGCCAGGCCATCATGGGATCGGGAACGGGTCCCAGGGCCTGGAACTCGGTCTGGAATAGATGGACCATGTCGGCTTCATCGCGGCCGACTATGACGCCGCCGAGCACGTCGGAGTTACCGCCGATGTACTTTGAGGCCGAGTGGACGACGAAGTCTATTCCGTAATCGATCGGGTTCTGGAATATGGGAGTTGCCCAGGTGTTGTCGATTATCGTCTTTATGCCCTTGCTTCTTGCCAGCGTGGCAACCTCCTCCAGGTTCTGAAGGCGGAAGGTAAACGATGTGGGGCTCTCCAGATAGATAACCCGGGTGTTCGGCCTGATCGCACGCTCGATGTTCTCTGTCGAGCGGCCGTCAACTATAGTGCACTCTATACCGTATCTTGCCAGATACTTCGTTCCGATGTACTGGGTCCAGTCATAGGTATCCTGTACCATGACGATGTGGTCACCGCCCTTCAGACAGCTGAAGATGGCAAGGCTTATGGCCGCAACACCGGAGGTCACGAGCTTTGCCCTGGCACCGTGCTCCAGCTCAGCAAGCTTCAGCTCGCAGAGATTGACGGTCGGGTTGTTTCCCCTTGTGTAGATGTAGTGGGAGGGCTCATCGGAGAGCGCCTCCTGGAATGCATCAAAGGTGGGAAAACTGAAGATTGAAGTCTGGAATATGGGAGGGCTCACTGCCCCGAGGGGCAGGTCATGCTCTCCCAGATGCAGAAGGATGTCGGATATTTCTTTTGCCATATGATTACCCCTTTACGCCGCCGTCGGTAAGACCTGCGACAATGTATTTCTGGCCGATGCCGAACACGATCATGGTGGGCAGGAGTGCGACCACGATACCCGCACTCATCAGATCCCAGCTGACACCTGCCTTCGAGATGAAGGAATTGAGGGCAACGGGAACCGTGTACTTCGATGACTTGTTGATGAGCATGACTGAAAGGAAGAGCTCGTTCCAGATGTTGATGAAGGCGAAGCAGAAGATAGCCGCAATACCGGGCAGCGTTGTCGGCAGGACAACGTGGATGATCGACTGAAGCATGTTGCATCCGTCAATCCTGGCTGCCTCCTCAAGGCTTGCCGGGATGCGGTCGAAGAAGCTCCGGCTCATGATCGTGCAGAAGGCCACGACCGTTCCGATGTAGACGAAGATGAGCGTTCCATGGTTGTCGACGAGCTTCATCTTGGAGAACATCGTGAAGAGAGGGACCATGAGCATGAAGGACGGAATTGTCTGCGTGAAGTACATGAGCACTTCGAGGAAGCCCTTGGCCTTAACTGCCTTCAGGCGGGAAAGCGCGAAACCGGAAAGGATCGATATCACCATTGCCCCGACTGATGCGATGACAGTGACCTTGAATGAGTTGAGGAAGTAGCGTCCGAAGTTGCTGTAGGAGAAGAGTCTCTTATAAGCATCGAACGTGGGATTCTCAGGCCAGTAGATGAGCGGAATCGCATAGAGTTCCTTTGCACCCTTGAGGCTTGTGACAAAGATCCAGAAGAGTGGAAGAACCGCAACGAGCAGGAAGAGCGCAAGGATGATGACCCTGACGGTAACGCCTGCAATTTTCTTTGCCTGTTTTGCTTTAATCATACATCGTCCTCCGATTTCTTCATCACCTTGAGATAGATGATGGAATATGTGAAAAGGATGACCATGATGATGACACCGATGGCTGATCCCTGACCGTAGTCATATTCGGTGAATACCTTGGTTACCATGCTGGTTGCCAGGATGTTCGTTGAGTTGATGGGACCTCCCTGAGTCATTGCGTAGATGATGTCGGGGAAGTTCATGATCCACATCGTCCTTAAGAGGACTGTGGAGACGATTGTCGGTTTGATGTAGGGAATCGTGACCGAGAATAGCTGCTGGACGCTGCCGCAGCCATCGATCGTGGCGGCCTCATAGAGCTCCTTGGGAACTGACTGGAGGGCCGCAAGCAGCATGATTCCGAAGTAGGGAACGCCATACCAGACGTTGGTGATGACGACACTGACCATTGCCCATCTGGGCTCTGAAAGCCAGCCGATGTTCGACTTGATGATACCGGCCTTCATCAGCAGGTCGTTGATAATACCGAACTGTCCGTTGAAGAGCCATGACCAGATGAGACCGATGGCAAAGCCGCAGAGAGCCCAGGTATAGAATACGAAACCGCAGTAGATGCTTCTGCCCGTAAACGGCTTACGGAGCATCATTGCCAGCAGAAAACCCAGGAGGAACTGGAATATGAGTGAGAACACTACCCAGAGAAGCGTGTTCCACAGCACCTGCGTGAAACTGATGCTGGTACTCTTTATTACCGAAACGAAGTTATCAAAGCCTATGTAGTGAATGTCCTTCAGGTTGAACAGGTTGTAGTTCTGGAAGGCCATCTGCACGCCCTTTGCCAGCGGGAAGTAAATCAGCAGCCCGATGAAAAGGAGTGCGGGAAGTATCATTAATGCATACCATTTGTTGTCTTTCATCTGTTTATCCCTACTTAAAATTTCAGGGCCGCATTAGCAGCCCTGATACCGTATTTCCTATGCCGGAAACCGGTTATTTTGTCCAGAAATCGCTGAGGATCTTGATTGTGTCTTCAACGGATGTCTTTCCGAGGAGCATGTTCTGCATAGCGTTCATGTGAACAGTGCCATACTCTGTGAAGCGGGGATCAGCAAGCGGGAACTTGACGTAGACTGTGTCCTCTCCTCCGATTGCATCAGACCATGCCTTGTAGATGCCCATGCTGAACATCTCGGAGATATCATAAGCGCCCTTGTTGACGGGAAGTGCACCGTAGAACTCACAGATTCTTGCATTGATTTCAGCGGAAACCATGTACTGGATGAACTTGAAGGCTTCTTCGGGGTGCTTGGAGTTGGCTGCAACTGCAAGACCTGCGAAACCGTAGTCGAGATATCTCTTACCGGAAGCTCCGACAGGAACGGGGATGACTGTATACTGAGACTCGTCAAGAGCGTCCTTTACGCTGCCGACTGCATCGGGATCCTGGAAAAGGAACGGTGTTGTGCCGCTGATGAAGCCGTTGATCTGCTCTGCATAACCCCAGTTGACTGCATCGGAAGGAGAACTCTTCTGGAAGAGCTCGAGGTAGTCGTACATAGCCTTCTTACCGCCTTCGGTGTTGAGGTAGAACTCGCCGTCCTTGGTGAAGTAGAGGTTTTCCTCATTGATGTCGGCAACCTCAGGAAGCATCATGATATCAGTGGTCTTACAGGGAGTTCCCTTACCTCTGATTGCGAGTGAGTACTGGCCCTTTGCGGGATCAGCAACCTGAGCACATGCTGCATAGAACTCATCGAGTGTCTTGGGGAGAGCGATACCCTTCTCTGCGAGGATATCCGTTCTGACCATGAGGCCCTTGATGTAAAGGTACTGAGGAATGAAGTAGGTTGTGTCACCCATGGATGCACCTGCGAGGAGAGCTGCTTCAACGAGCTGGTCCTTTGCGCCCCATGCATCAACTTCAGAACCGATGTCCTTCAGAAGACCTGCATTGATGAGGGTTGCGACGGAGTTATCACGGATTTCACAGATATCGACATCCTGTCCGGCCTGGAGCATGGAAGCGAGCTTTGTCTCTGCCTGCTCGTAGGGAGGTGAAACAAGTTCAATATCGATATTGGGGTTTTCAGCCTCGAAGGCTGCAATGGCTTCTTCAAGAACGAGGGTTCTCTCCGGTGAAGTCATGACTTCCACGAATGTAAGGGTGACCTTATCATTCTTTTCACTTGCGCCCTGAGCAAAGAGTGAAGTGGCAATGAGTGCGGTGATCATCAGAACTGCGATGAACTTCTTCATGTGTTATTCCTCCATGGTTAGTGTTGGTTATTCAGGATTATAATCCCACTCCCCCCAGATTTACAGTTTTTTTTTCACCATTTTCAGCAACATTTATTAAAGTTTTCATACTTTTTCTTCCCCCGCCACTTAAGACTGCCGTAAATCCGGTGTGAAAACGGGGAAAAGCCCTTCTCCGGTCTTTTCACATAACGGGAAATAGCATTCCACGGAATACCGGTGAAGCAGTGAAGTAATGAGTGAAGTTGAGTGAAGTAATACTACACTATACTTCACTAATCAACTGAATCATATTATATTTTATCCGGAGGCAGTACATGTATTTTGAAGAATTGGTCCCCGGAATTAACATTGAAGACAGAAAAACGGAATTCAAAAGACTGCTTGAAGAAGGGAAAAGCGATGACAGCGGAAAAGCAAAGGAAACAGGATGGCTTAAGACCATAGCCGCTTTTGCCAATACGGAAGGAGGCACACTCTATGTGGGTGTGGATAATTCAACCCACAAAGTAATATCGCTTTCCCATGATACTGCAGACAGAATGATCCTCATGGTCAGGCGTCAGATTAAGGATAAGCTCGAACCGCAGATAAAATATGATATAAGTCATATCCCTGTACGGGAAGAAGCTGAAACCCGTTATGTGATATCAATCACTGTGGAAAAAAACAGGGCCCTTCCCGTATTTCTCCATTCAGGCGGGCTTATGGGCATCTTCATCCGCTCTTATGGTTCCACTGTGCAGGCCTCACCCGAAGCGGTCCGTGATCTGATACTGATGAGCGACAGTGTTCCTTTCGACCGTGATACCACCGATTTCCCCTATGACAGATCGGAGTTCTCCTGCCTGTCTGCGGTTTATAAGGAAAAAACAGGTGAGGAACTGACGGATAAGGCACTTATGTCGATCGGTTTCTTTGATGAGAAAAACAATCTCAGAAGAGGAGCAATTCTGTTTTCAGACCATTACTCAGGAGAAAGAACAAGAATAACATGCACGAAATGGCCCGAAGCGGATAAGGGTGGGAATATCATACTGGCACAGGAGGATTACCAGGGCAATGTCTTTGAGACGATAGATAAGGCACTGAAATTTGTGGAATCACATTCGGTAAAGGGATTCAGGAAGGAGGAAAGAGGAAGATCGGATTACATATCATATCCTTCAAGATCGGTGTTTGAAGGCCTTGTGAATGCGGTTGCACACAGAAACTACTACATGACAGGTACTCAGATTGAGGTAAACATCTTCACTGACAGACTCGAGATTACATCTCCCGGAAGTCTGATAGGATACCCCGAAATCAGGAAAGAAAGAAATATTGCACGAATCATACCGCGCCGAAGAAATGAACTGATTTCAGCAGTTCTGGTCTGGTGCAGATACATGGAAAGCAAGGGATCCGGCTTTGACAAAATCGAAGCAGACTACCGGGGCAGGGGTGAGAAATGGAGTCCCTATGTCTCATCCGATTCCGCATCATTCACACTTGTTCTTCCTGACCTGAGCCATGCAGGCGGTGTCATTGATGAGACGTCGGTCCCGGAGATTTATACAGACAGGGATACCGGAGGACAGAACGACAGGAAGATTCTATCGTTCTGCTATTCAGCATCCCGAAGTGCTTCTGAGATTGCAGCATTTATCGGAATCAGGCCGTCTACATATTTCCGAAAGAGCATTATCGCAAGGCTGGTTAATGAAGGATACCTGATCGAGGACAGATCATCATCCCCTGCCCTTTACAGGTCGTCCCCCGACAAAGTTCACATAGTGTGAACTATTGAGTGAAGTGGAGTGAAGTAATACTACACTCTACTTCACTGATAACTGAATTCTTACCTTACTGGCGCACGTATGCCGCCACAACCTTTATCTGACCGCCGCAGGATCTTATCCTGTATTTTTTCACTGAAGACGGGATGATGAAAGACTCGGCATAGTGAACCTCGAAGGGAGCAAAGGAGCCATCGATGCTTTCCACAACAGCCTTTTCACCTTCAACGAGATTTAGCTGCTGAACGCTGTCATTCATCTCCACTTCAAATACAGATGACGTTGTGTATCTTACCGTCTCGATGAACTCAAGCTCATGAAGGCCTGTGATTTCCTTCCTGTAATCCCCACTCTCCTCAACCGTCCGGATTCTGTCCACAAGATTATCCATTACCCATCCTGTGGTCCTGTCCCACTGAATGTTCTTCATCCCATGATCAATGTGGATGGGCCTCGGAAGGCCGTCCAGGCCTACCCTGCCCCAGTCCCAGAGCTTGAAGGTGAAGATATACGGAGTTGCGCTGATCTCCAGCACCATGGCATTCTTTCCGAGCAGTGAACCGTGCCTGCAGGGATGAGTATGTGGTCATGCTTTTTCACAGGAATCCTGTTCACGTACTTTTCAGCATCAAAGAGTATTTAACCCTTTTCACCGAGTGCGGCATATTTAACTCCCGTTCCGCCCACATCAAACATGATATACTTCCTCATATCTGTTATAATGTTATAACTTATATTGTTTTGCCAACCTTTTTATCATGCCACAAAATACATGATGATCAGTGAAGTGGAGCAGAACTCCACTTCACCGTAAGTTCCGGTTTATGACCAGAGCATTTCCTTTCCGTAAACCTCTGCCTGAATGAGGGCCGGGAACGGGGAAGGATCATCACTCTTGATAAGATCGCAGATGGTGAGGGAATTGACGATTCTCGGGGAAATCCTGAAGATCTGCCTGCCATCCTTCTTTACCAAGGGAAGCTTTTCGGCCGATCCGTCGGAGAACTTCACCATGCACTCATCCCACCAGGCATCGTGGGGGAAGTCCGCACGGGTGTAGATGATTATCCTGTCGATGAGGACGCGGCAGCCGAACTCCAAATAGAGCTCTGCCTTGGGGTCCCTGTTTATGCCCCAGCTCTCAAAGGGCCATGGACCGTGACCGGAGGATGCGACAACACCGTCGAAGGCGTTGCGGGAAGCAAAGACGCTCTCTCCCCGGGTCTCGATGTTTGCCTTTGAGTGAGGGAAGACCGCATCGTTGGTGTGTCCGTCATAGGGATTGTATGCCAGGTTCCTGTACTGCCACTCAAACTCATATGCACGTCTTACATACATGTAGTGAAGATCCCCCGTGAAAACCCTGGGATCATAGCAGAGCTTCTTCTCATCAAAGGGAACAGGGAAGGAAAAATCCTTTCCTGACGCATATACGATCGTGCGGCCGAGTCCGAGGTCCAGAAGATAGTGGGACTTCTCAAGGCCTGAAATATTTATCGTGTCACCCGGTTCAAAGGTACCGTTCCAGACGAGGTATGCTTCCTCTTCACCGCTTTTTGAAGCAAGCGCTTCACCGTTTCTCATTATGCTTATTGTCATCATGTCTCCATTTTACAACTTTGTTTTCAGTTAAGGGAAATCCTTGTTTTTAACAACTGACTCCGCACTTTTCACATTTCAGGTGCCGTTTTCCCTTCATGGTTCTGATAACCGCACTTATGGCTCCTCCACCTTCTGTCGGCCTTCACCTCCAGGGTGAAGAACGGATCATCGGTTTCAGTCACATACTTATCAAGAAGGGCTCTCATCTCATGGAGGGTATTCCTGACGGAGGCATCTGAAGCCCTGTTGACCTTTTCATGAGGATCCTCATCCAGGAAATACAGCTCCTCACCGTTTCCCTCCAGATATCTTATGTACTTCACATCTCCCCTTCTTATCATACGGCCGGGTGAAATGGTGTATCCCCACTCAGTGAACCACTCGGAAGTGACGTATGGCCGGTCGGGAAGGGTCCCGTTTTCAGCCATCGACGAAATGTCCATGCCGTCAAGGCCCGGGGGAACCGGCAGTCCCGCCAGGGACAGCAGGGTCGGAAAGAGGTCAAGTGTGGAGCATATGCCCCTGGCACTTCCCCTGGCATTCACACCCTTTCCTGAGATGATGAAGGGTACCCTGGTAACCTCCTCATAGAGAGTCACCTGCTTTGTGACCGATCCCCTGGAAGCCAGGTTATCCCCATGGTCGGATAAAAAGACGTACGTAATGTCATCCCCTATCGGCGAAGCTTCGAGCGCCTTCATAATCTCGCCTATATACCTGTCCGCAACGGAAAGATAGTAGTGGTAAGCGGCAATGTACTCCCTGAAGTTGTCATCACTCCACCCTACCGTCTGACTCTGTCTCACATGGGAGCAGCAGAGGTACTGCACGGGAAGGGGACGGTTTTCAATATCATCAAAGACGTAGTTTTCCGGAAGCGGGGGAAGCTTTCCTTCCACCCTTACCGGATGGGGACCCTTATTGCGTCCGACCCACCCGCAGATATTGTGCGGGTTGATGAAATCAACGACCATCAGAAGCGGCCTGTCATAGCTCCACTCCGATAAGAATTTCTTCGTTTCGGAAAGAGTGTACGCATCGGCATAGGTATCCATGTTGAACGGAAACTCAGGCCTTTCATCGGGGATCACCAGCTCACCTTCATCGGAACAGGTGAATCCCCTAAGGGCACCGCCGTCATGCTTTTTGCCGAAGTGACGGGTCTCATAGCCCGCCCTTCTGAACTCCTCCCCCAGGGCCGGAAAGGATTCATCAAGGGGTGTTACCGGCCATGAGCGGCCATTTGACCACACCCTGTTCCTGTGGCTGTGCTGCCCTGACCAGAGTGCCGCACGGGAGGGCTGGCAGAGGGGACAGGGGCAGTAGGCTGCCTCTGCCGATATACCGTTCTCTGCCAGACGGTCAATATTGGGAGTGGAACCGCAGGCTCCAAGCGCCCTCCAGGAGAGCTGATCAAGCTGGAAAATGACGAAGTTCCTCATATCTTACCAATAGGGCTCCCATTTTTTCATAAGTCTTGTCAGGGCTTCCATGTAGAAGTAATCGCCCCAGACGTTGCACTCATCCACACCCCTGTTGTTGCATGGATTGTACGGACTCTTTCTGGCATATGTACCGTGGAGAAGCTGTCCGTCCGAGACGGAAGGATCCTTTACGGCATAATCCCGGTAAAGGGCTCCCATGAGTTTCCGGGCTGTCAAAACAAGCCGCTCACTCTCTTCCTTTTCAGTATACTTTGCCGCTTCCAGCATGCCGCATACCGCAGCGGAAAGCGCTGAGGTGTCCTTGGGCTCAGTGGAAGGATATTTAAAGTCAAAATCCCAGTAAGGGATCACATCCTCGGGCAGATGGTCGAGGAAGAAGGATGAGACACGGCGGAAGACATCGAGATATTCAGGCTTCCTGAGATACCTGTAAGCAAGGGCCGAGCCGTAAACTCCCCAGGCCTGACCACGGGCCCAGGCAGAACCGTCACGGTACCCCTGGAAGGTGACACCCTTCAGGGGCAGTCCCGTTTCAGGATCGAAGAAGTAGGTGTGATAAGTGGAGTTATCAGGGCGGACCACGCACTTCATTGCGGTCTCCAGATGGATATCGGCTATTTTCCTGTATTTTTCATCTCCCGTGGTCTCACTTGCCCAGTAGAGCAGCGGAAGGTTCAGAAGGCAGTCGATGATGAGACGATAGTTGTCCTTTGCGCCCAGCTCTCCCCACGCCTGGATAAAGCCACCCTTCTCCTGGAAGCGGGAAATGAGGTTGTCCGCGGCAAGCAGTGCGGCCTTCCTGCCCGTTTCGGAACCTGTCAGCTTATAGGCCGCGACACATGAGGGGGAATAGAGGAATCCCATGTCATGGTGGTCAACGTCGATGTGACGCTCAATCCGGTCCAGAAATGAATCAACCTGACGGAGAGCCGCCTTTCTGAAGCACTCCTTTCCGGATAGCTCATAGGCCAGCCAGATCTCTCCGGTCCAGAAGCCCGTCGTCCACTCCACGTTCTCACTCTGGGGATAAAAACCGTTTTCCGAATGGGAATACTTGAATTTATCCGTAAACCTTTCAAGACAGCTTTCTGTCTGTCTTACCGCGCACTCACAGGCGCCCTTCAGCTCCTCACCCTCAAGGGGCCTCACGTTTTCATAACCCGGCATGCTACCTCCTCAGGAGAAAGTCATCATGGCTCTTCTCCAGCTCGCCTTTAAGCAGTGCGTCGTAGTACACTGCCCTTTCATCATTTCCATCCAGCTCTTCAGCATTCAGCTGATATGGATCATTCACATTGTCAAAGAGAATCCTTTTCTGCGCTTCTCCCGGCCTTGTGCCGTTATCGACCACATAGGTGTGACCCTCATCCCTTATCGCCCTCCAGCCGAAGGCCCTGTTATCCAGTCCCCTTTCCAGGTATGGATTCACCAGTTCAGGCATGCCCGGGATCATGAGGTGCTCCGTGAAGGAGCGGACCTTGTCACCATCGCCCTTCATGGCACCCGTATGGCTTTTTCCCTCCACCGAGGGAGGAATGGGAATACCCATAAGCTCAAGCAACGTGGGCATATGGTCCTCGCTTGCGACCATGCCGTCATAACGGCCACATGGGAGGGATGAATCGTGTATCACAAGCGGAATCCTCAGGGATTCTTCATAGTAAATGTTCTTACCATACAGTCCATGTGAGCCCATGCAGTCACCGTGGTCCGCTGAGAGGACAACGATGGTATCATCCCAGAGTCCGTTCTCCCTGAGATATGAGACGAGACGGGAGAACTCCATGTCCAGTCCGGTGACGGCAGCTTTGTACTCCCGCAGCTTCAGACGGTAGTCTTCATTCGTCCTCATGTGCCCGGGAACGTTCTTCCTGAAGGAGATGTCCTCTTCAGGATAGAGGGCCAGCAGCTCCTCAGGCACCCTGTCATAGGGCGGATGAGGCGGATTCCAGGAGATGAAGAGGGAGAACGGCATGTCAGAAGGTCTTGCTTCCAGAAATTCGATCGCCTTATCGGTTTCATGCCTGGGAGACCACTCGTCAACAGTTATCATCTCATCGGTGTTTTCCCAGTAGTGAGGTGCTGTATGGTTGTCATATGCACCATAGGAGTACCAGTAGTCGAAATGGTGTCTTCTGTCTCCGGGAGGTGTATATGCATCCCAGCAGGCGGCTCCCGATGAGGGGCTGTCCGAGTAGTTCATTTCAGAGGAATCGAGGTGCCACTTTCCGATGTAGCCGTTGTAATAACCCGCTTCATGGAGGACGTCGCTGATCAGGGTCTCACCGTCCTCGATGTGAATGTGATCCCTGAGTCCGATCTTACAGTTGGTCCAAAAGCCCGTATTCAGAGGATGCTTTCCCGTCATCAGGGCAGCCCTGTGGGGTGAGCACAGCGGATATGTGCTCACGGCCTGAGAGCAGAAGAGTGATGCTGCGGCAAAGTCATCCATGGCGGGGGTGCTTACAGGGTCCTCTCCCGCAAAGCCATATGCATGATAGCGCCACTGATCGGCGAAAACATAAATAAGGTTTTTCATCACTTCCTCTCCTTTCAGGGATGCGGGGAGGAATCCCCGCATCATTGACTTTTATTTTCCTGCGCTCATGTAGTAGTCATAAGCCTTCTGGTTGATCGCGATTGCCTCATCGATGCCCCTTGCATGGAGCTCGCTGATGAACTTATCGTAATCAGCCTCGAAATCGGCAGTACCGATGATCCAGGACTGGAACTTCTCCTCAACATACGGCTTGATGTTGTTCATGATCCTCTTGTATCTGGACTCATCCTCCGGCTGATACTTCATGTCCAGTTCACCGTCGGAATATGGCGGCTGGTCCTCGAGGAACCATTCGGGATGACTTTCATAGAGATCACTTGCGGCAAAGCCCCACTTGTTCATGCTTGCAAGCTCGTAACCGCCGTCCTGGTTGAAACCGACACGGTAGAGGGAACCGATGCTTCTGAGATATCCGACGACTGACTGGTTACCCTTGAGAACTGAGTCATAGAACTTCTTATTGCCGTTCTCATCGGTGTACCACTCCTCACCCTCAATACCCCAGTTCATGAGTGCCGATCCATCCTCTGTGAAGAGGTAATCGAAGAACTTGATGACTGTCACGGGATCCTTGCATGCTGATGAAATACCCCAGCCGACACCAGGGAAGCGTTCGGTTCTTTCCTTGACGACGCCGTTCTGGTCTGCGGGAGGTGCTATGGCGATAAGCTCGATTCCCGGAACATCAGAGGCAAGCTTCACGTTGTACTCTGATGTGGATACCCAGTCATGGGTGCATCCTCCGAGGTTTGCGGAGAAGAGCACGTCACGGCTCTTGTTGCCGCGGGTGAAGATCTCAGGATCGATGATGCCGTCCTTATACCACTGGATCAGCTTTCTCACACCATATCTGAAGTTCTCCTCAAGAGGTTCGAACTCAACGACGCCGTTTCTGGTATAGAAACCCGTTGAGCTGTCGAAGAGGTAGAGATACTCTTCAGGCATCTTCCATCCTGCCCTGTCGAAGAGAGGTACCTCATCTTTAAGGCCGTTGCCGTTGGGATCCTCATTCCTGAAGGCATACATAACCTTCTCGAACTCATCAATATCTGTCGGGGCATCAAGACCGAGCTTCTCAAGCCAGTCATTTCTTATCCACCAGTACTCAGCAGCCTTCAGTCCCTGGTTCTTGGGGATGAAGTAGATGTTGCCATCGGTTGATGTGGCATACTGTCTGAACTTCGGATCCTCATCCATCATCTTCTTAATGTTGGGTGCATACTCATCGATGAGGTCATTGAGGGGAATGAGTCCTCCGTCACGGCCCAGGCTCTCGAGATCGGCGGTGGAGACATAGCCGATGACGTCCGCAAGGTTACCCGATGAGAGCATGAGGTTATATGCCTCAGTCTCATTGGAGTTGGACTGGCTGATAACGCTTTTAAAGCTGATGTTGGTATCAGCGGCAAGACGCTGCCAGACCTTCCAGGAACTGTCGAAGGGCATGTTGTTGAAGTTAAGGAAGATGGAGAACTCCGTCGGAGTATCCGCTATCGGGAGGTGGAAGGTTCCATCCTCATTGAGTGTGGGACGTACTGCGGCAGTGGTGCCTGCGGTCGTTTCGCTCTGGCCGCCTGCAAAGAGCGGAGCGGCGAGAAGAAGGATGACGGTCAGTACGGTCAGGGTCTTTTTCATGAAAAATTTCCTCCTGTTCATGTAATGTTAACCTTTATTTGCACCGAGGGTCAGTCCACTCCTGAAATACTTCTGCACAAAGGGGTAGACAATGGCCATCGGAATTATGGCGAGTATTATGAGTGCGTATATGATTGTCGTCTGGTTCGACAGCGATGATGCGGTGACGATCGCGCTTTCCATCTCATTCTTGACCTTATCGACAAGCAGTTTCTTCAGCAGTACCTGGAGAGGAACCTTTGAGTCGTCGGTCAGAAGGTTCATTGGCCAGAAGTAACCGTTCCACCTGTTGACCGCATAGAAGAGACCGACCGTTGCCAGGGCAGGCTTCGAAAGCGGCAGGTAGATTTTCGAGAAGATCCTGAAATCCCCTGCACCGTCGATGAACGCTGCCTCCTCAAGGGATTCGGGAACCTGTTCGAAGAAGCTCTTCAGGATGATCATGTTATATGTGTTCATCGCAAAGCCGAAGAGGATCGCATTCCTGCTGTTGAGCATATGGAAATCCCTGAATGTCATGTAAAGCGGAATGATTCCGGCACTGAACCACATGGTGAAAACGGTAAAGAGCGTAAAAATCTTCCTTCCCACCAGACGCTTCTTGGAAAGTGCATATGCCATTGTCGTGGAGAAAGCCATGTTCACGAGCACTCCGCCGAAGGTGTAGTAGAGGCTGTTCATCAGTGACGTCCAGAGAAACGGGGTTCTGAAGGCCTGCCTGTAGGAATCGAGGTTGAAGCCCACGGGGGTAAGGATTACGGATCCGTTCTCAACCGGCAGCGGCTGGGAAACCGATGCGATTAGGACGTAGTAGATCGGGTAAAGAATTATTGCAACAAGAATGACTCCGAAGGCATTGAGACATGCATCGAACACCTTCTCTCCTCTGCTCTGTATCTTAATACCGGCATGTTTGCCGCTCTGTCTGATTGATTGTGTTTTTTTCATCTTTCAGTTCTCCTTACCACAGTGCGTTCTCAGTGAGGCGCTTGCTGACCTTATTGGCGGCAACTACAAGAACGAGTGCGATTACGGCCTCAAAGAGACCTGCCGCGGTAGCTACCCCGTAGTCACCGTTCTGAATACCCATTCGGAATGAGTACGTTGAAATGACATCTGCGGTGGCATAGGTTGACGGTTCATATAGAAGCAGGATCGATTCATATCCGACTTTGACCATCTTTCCGATATTCATGATGAACATGGTGACGACCGTGGGCAGGATGCCGGGAACCGTGATGTTTATGATCCTTCTCCATCGTCCCGCACCGTCAACTATGGCTGCCTCATAGAGCTGGGGATCGATGCCCATGAGTGCCGCGATGTAGACGATGGCGTTGAAGCCGGCGGTCTGCCACAGGGTCATGGTCGTGTATACTGGGCGGAAGTACTGGGGATAGACCATGAAGTACTTTGCTTCAAAACCCAGCTTTACCAGGATCATGTTGATGATACCGGTACTGGGAGAGAGGAAGTTGACGACCATACCGCAGACGACGACCGTTGAGATGAAGTGCGGAAGGAACGATATCGTCTGAACTGCTTTTGCAATGATTTTACTCTTCATCTCCGTAATCATGATTGCAAGGATCACGGGCACGGGGAAGCAGATAAGCATCTGCCATAGGGCGATCATGATCGTGTTCTTCACGGTTCTGGCAAAGTCCGGACCTGTCATGTATATCTTAAAGTTCTCAAGTCCGACAAAGCGGCTGCCCTCAAAGCCGCGGAATATGTTGTAATCATAGAAGGCCATCCGGAGTCCCAGCATCGGCTTGTAGCAGAACATCACATACCAGATGAGCCCGGGGAGCAGGAACAGGTAAAGCGGCCAGCATCTTCCGAGCTTTCTGGCAAGCGATCTGTCCCTGGCAATAAGAGTATCACCATTTCCCTTTTTCATTTCGCATAAATCTCCTTTTGAGGCCAGTCTAAAGGCCATTTCCTTACGCTGTATATCGTTCTTTTTCTCAAAGCGTCATCGGTTTTCCCGTTTCGGGAAAATTGCACATCGGGCGGAAAAATGGGGACATGATTTTCTCGACAAAGCGGGAAATCCGTTGGACAATTGATATTCATATGAAAAAAGGGGCGTATTATCTAAAGATAGTCAGGATATTCTCTGCCATTGCGGCATCACTGGCGCTGATACTCATCATCGCGGCGGCAATGTTCATAAGCAGCCACAGTGACAGGGAGAGAAACGTCCTTACCTCATCCCTCATGACACAGAGAGAGACCATGAGGGGAACCCTTTCATACATCAGGGACTCCATCAACCGTCTGGTTGCCAATGAGCACGTGAGGACGTGGGCAAACAGCGAGTGGGGAGACACCGACTACTACTACAGCGCACTCAAGATCTATCAGGCAACGAGGGAGGAGACCACCTTCCAGGACTATCTGGATTACACCGTATCGGTAACAGGTCAGGATCCGAGGGCCTTCGTCATCACATCCCAGGGCACGCTTGAGAAGAATGCCCTGGCATTCACCCCGGATGAAACCCTGATGCAGGACGGCGTCTTCATACCCGGCGTGTACCGGACATACAGGGACAACTCACTCCTGCTCGTGACGAACAGGAAGGTGGATGACAGTATACTGACATTCCTCACGACCTTCCGTCTTCCCGAAGAGCTGGTTTCGGGACAGAGCTTTACCTATTCCGTCTATGATCAGAAGAGGGATGTGATGATAGCCCGCAGCAGGGATTTCGCAGCCACCGCCGAAAAGATCAAATGGGCAGAGGACGGGAGCACGACCGCAATTGACGGAATGACCTGCTTCACAGACACCTATGCCGATCTGGGTATTTCCGTCATATACAGCTTCCAGCCTCCCCGCTCATATTCCATCGTGATACTCACCGTCACGGCCGCAGTCCTTCTCATCGTATGTGTCATTTTTTTAATGTACTCAGCTGCCAAATTCCTTTACCGGCCCGTCGGAAGGACCCTTCAGGAGGTAACTCAGGACGGTGATGAGGTCAGGGATGAGTTTGAAGTCATAGTAAGCCGCTGCCGGGACATCGAGCAGCTCTCCCGGGATCTGGAGGAGGCTCTCATGGAACAGAAGCTCCTGTCGGAGCAGCAGAAGTACAGGGCCTTCCTCAGGGGTGTTCCCTACCAGCCGGGAGACAATGATGCCACCTCCTTCTTCACCGTGGCCGCAGTCCAGTTCATGAGTGACGATGAGGAGCTGAACCTCCTCTTCGCAAAGCTGGACACCCACACGAAGGACATGCCCCATCTCCACTTTGTCAGGATGAACTTCCAGGAGGCGGCCCTGGTCTCCAAGGCCGACACTGCCAGACTCTCAAGGGCAAATCTCCTTGAGTCGGTAAGACAGTTCAATGCCGACCTCAACGAGAAGGTCGAGATGAAGTGCGGCATCTCCGATACCGCCGAAGGCTACGATGAGATCGCACGTCTCTACGGCAGGGCCGCTGAGATACTCAGTTACCGTTATAAGTTCAGCAACAAGACGGTACTGACAGAAGAAGACGTGAAGGGAGAATCGGAAAGAGCCAGCTTCCCCCTATCGGAGTTCAACAGGCTCATAACCGCCCTGCTCGCCTCCTCCCCTGATGCTCTCACGATCTATGACAGTGCCGTGGAGAGGAACCGGAAGCTTTCGTTCACCGAACATAAGACATTCTCCTACACCATGATCAACACGGCTATCAGATACTTCCAGGACCTGAAGACGACTCCGGAGGAGCTGCTCTCACGTCCTGTCGACTGGACAGCCCTGTATGCATGCAGTGATCCTGCCGCCGCCATCATGGAGGTCCGGCAGATACTGGCCTCCGCCATCAGCGTCAGGAGGGAAAAGGACGAACTGGAAAGCTCCGATCTGGTGGGTAAGATGAAGGATTACATCAATTCCCATTTCAGGGAGAACATCATGCTAGTCGACCTGGCAGCGGAATTCAACCTCACCCCGAAGTACTGTTCCCAGCTATTCGGGGAGCTTTCAAACGACAACTTCAAGAACTATCTCAACAGACTCAGGATCAATGAGGCGTGCCGTGAGATCGAGAAGGATCCGGAAGTGAAGATAACCGCACTGGGGCTCAGTCTTGGCTTTTCCAGCGCCAACACCTTCATAAGGGTGTTTTCCAAATACGTGGGCATCACCCCGAAGCTCTTTGCCGAGAAGATAATCAAGGAGAAAAGATGAGACCCTACCACCTGTCATCCGTTCCGGTGCTTCCGGACAGGGCAGACATCATAAGCTGGGCCGATGAGACGGCGGCTGGAATAATCACGCACAGGGCCCACTACGAGATGGAGCGCTGCACCGTAAAAGTCCCCTTCTCCGATAAGCTCTGGAACGAACTGCCACCGGGGATAAGCGATCCTGAGTGGATCTATGCCTTTGCCCGTCACAGCTGTCTTCTCAGCCTGGCAGAGGCCTATGTGCTGACCCGGGATGAAAAGTTCCTTCAGTCGTACAGACTCATACTCACATCCTTCCTCCGCCACTCCGACAGGAATGGTGAGTCGTGGAGGAGCCTCGAGGCAGGCATCAGGGCGGAAAACTGGACAAGGAGCCTTGAGCTGCTCTCACTTGTTACCGATGTGAAGGACATCAGGGACATGATGGAATCATCCTTTGATGAACACATCTCACTTCTGCTTTCATCGCACAGGGGCTTTCACCGGCTCTCAAACTGGGGAATAATACAGGACCACGGACTCTTCATCCTAGGCCTTTACCGTGACGATTTTCACCTGATGGATACAGCCCTTAACAGATTATGTGAGGAAGCACGCCTCCAGTGTCTTTCCGACGGCGTGCACTGGGAGCAGAGCCCGCTTTATCAGGCGGAGGTGCTCCATTCACTCCTCGACACACTGCTTCAGGCAGAGAGGAACCGGATTAATGTCCCTGATGAACTGAAGGAAAACACTCACCTTCTGGCAAAGGGACTTTCCTCACTCACCGGGCCCGACGGGAACATCTTCCTGCAGGGTGACAGTGATGAGATAGCTGCGGATGATCTTCTCACCCTCGCCGCATACCTCTTTGACGATGCATCCCTCCTATCGGGATACAGTATGGAAAATGCCTTGGACGGGCTTCCACCTTGCAAGGAAAGAGCAGAGAGGAAGAGCGCTTCACTCATGGCCAGCGGGAACCATATCATCAGGTCAGAGGGAATTTCAGTTCATCTATTTTCCGGCTGCATGGGCTCCGGACACGGTCACGTCGCACCGCTTCACATCGACGTATTCCTGAAGGACAGGGCGTTCATGACAGACTCAGGGCGCTTCACCTATCTTGATTCGGCAAAAAGAACGTATTACAGGAGTGCCGAGGCCCATAACATCCCGAAGCTTCAGGGGGAATACCCTCATAAACCCTCAGGCTCGTGGAGTTTTTCATCAATCGGAGAATCCTCGCGTGGGTTCATGTCTGAAAGAATGGGATATGAACTCATAAGGGCGGAAAACCACGCTTATGCGGGACTGACGGTAAGACGTACGGTACTTAAGCTCGACCCTTCCCATTTTGTAATAATCGATGAATTCATCTCGGAAGACACAGTAAAAGCCGAAGCCCTCTTCCACCTCCACCCTGACTGTACCATTCATGACAATGCGATAGAAAACCATGGGGAAACGATGTATATCTCTTCGACAGGAGCCCTCAGTACCGAAGAGTGCATGATATCCCTGCACTACAACGAAGAGTCTCCGTCAAAGCTTCTGAGGATATCGGGATCCCTCCCCCATAACGGCACCATGGTCACGATTCTTTCCACGGTGCCAGTTGAGACTGAAATTCTTCCCGTGGTCCTTCAGGACTCAGGAAGGGTGCTCACCGACTCGGAGGCAGTTGCCTTCAGGACAGGTAAGTTCACGGTACTTACACGTCCGGCGGAGATCGTGAATCAGGTGGATGTCATGACTGCAGGTGAGCTTGAAGGATACGGCAGGCTCATCGTGAAGGAAGACGGGAAAGCTCCCGTCACCCTCCTCTGGTAACCTCAGAGCAGGTGTATGAGCACCATGTACACGGCTGTTCCTCCCGCGATCGGGAGGAGCATCGTACGGCGCATGAAATACAGGATGACTGTCACTGCCGATCCGACCAGTGAAGCGATGACGGTGGCAGATGAATAAGAGGCATATCCCCTGAAGCAGTAGACCACGAGCATTGCAAGTACTGCGGCGGGAAGCATTTTACCAAGGTATGTGACCGTCCGGGGTATCTTCCTTCCCGATGGAAACAGTATGAAGGGAAGAAACCTCGTAAGCAGTGTCGCAAGCGAAAGGCATGCGATGGTACTGACTGCTCCCACGGGCAAGCCCATGGGGTTCTGATTACCAAGAGTAGCTTGTAATCGTACATCATTTTCAGACTTTGGAGTTACAAGTGTAAGCCTATTTGAATCAGGACTTTCATTATCAAGCAGTCCTACGACCAC
>JALEVV010000076.1 GCA_022788185.1 Spirochaetales bacterium
CTGAGGTTGAGAAGGTCAACCTCATCAATAACCGCGGTGTTCACATCTGCAAGAGCATGTGGGCATACAAAACCTTCGGCGGGGATGAGACTCCCGAATCCACGGGAGAGAAGGGTGACCACTTCGTGGGACGCTACTATGTTAGATACGCCCAGTACGAGAAGGAATACGTGGCAGCTGCGCTGGAAGCGTGCGGCAGTACCGATGAGAAGGTCCGTGAGGAAGTAAAGGCGAGAGCCACCGAGGAAGCGGGAAGAGAGCCACAGGCAATGCTCAGAAAGTGGGAGGACGGGGATCCTGAAACCGTCGCCCTCTGGGAGAAGATGAACAAGTGGACCCTGGACGGACTTGCGGAGAGCTACAGGAACATGGGCATCTCCTTCGACAGGTACTACTATGAATCCAACACATACCGCCTCGGAAAGAGTGAGGTCATGAAGGGCCTGGAGTCCGGTGTCTTCTACAGGGAAAGTGACGGCTCCGTACAGGTCGACCTTACCGACATCGGACTTGATAAGAAGGTGCTTTTAAGAAAGGACGGTACCTCGATCTACATCACGCAGGACCTGGGAACGGCAGTCAGCAGACATGAGGACTATCCATTTGATTCCCTCATCTACGTCGTTGCTTCCGAGCAGCAGTACCACTTCAAGGTACTCTTCCGCTGCCTCAAGCTCCTTGGATACTCCTGGGCAGATGAGCTTCATCACCTCTCCTACGGCATGGTCAACCTGCCCAACGGCAGGATGAAGTCCAGGGAAGGCACGGTAGTCGATGCAGATGACCTGCTTAAGAACCTCTCCGATCTGGCAAAGGCCGAGATCATAGAAAAGGAAAGGGAAGCGATGGTCGGTGACATCGATGAGACCTCCAGAAAGATTGCCCTCGGTGCACTGAACTACTACCTCCTGCAGGTAAGCCCCTCCAAGGACATGATCTTCAACCCCGATGAGTCGATTGCATTCTCAGGAAATACCGGACCCTATCTTCAGTACATGGGTGCACGTATTTCCTCCATGCTTTCAAAGTTCGGTGAAAGCGAAGAGTCCTATGCCGGTGTGGCCTTCGACCCCACCCTGCTTTCAGGGGATGATGAGAAGAGCCTCATAAAGCTCATAGCTTCCTATCCCGAAGCGGTGAGGAAGGCCGGTGAAGGATATGATCCCAGTGTGGTATGTGCGCTGCTTTACGACATTTCCAAGACGTTCAGCCACTTCTACCACGACAACCAGATCCTGAAGGCTGAGACCAGGGAGCTGGTAGTGGCCCGCATAGCACTGGTGAAGATGGTGCTTCAGGTCCTTAAGAATGCCTTTGCACTGGTAGGAGTTCCCTTCCTCGAGTCAATGTGAGAATACACTCACGAATGATTTGATGAAGGTCAGATCCCTCTCCTCCTTTTTAAGCGCCGCCATCGCTGCGGAGCTGAAGAGGAAGGAGAGGAATTTTTTATCCTCGCACACAAGCTTTTTTCTCATCACGAGATTATCGATGACCGCATCGCTCTGCGCCTCAGTCATGAGATTGAGGGAGGCGAGGATCTCATATGCTTCCTCATCAATGCTCTCCCTCTGGCTTAAGAGGGAGAGATAGGGCCCTATTTCCTCATCCCTCCAGAGCGCTTCCCAGTGAAGGTAGACGGCAGTGAGGACTTCCTCCGCACTGAGAGTGAAGTCGACACGGAAGGTATGTTTTCTCAGAAGCTCCCGTGCCCTGACGTAGAGCTCCCTTATGATCTCATCCTTAGAGTCAAAGTAGTGGTAGATGCTGGGCTTTTTCACTCCCAGCTCCGAGGCAAGGGATGAAAGAGTCAGCCTGTCGAAGCCTTCCGTCTCGATTATCTTTATGCCTGCAGAGAGAATATCATCTTTGGTCATGGGAAAAATCTACCTAACGTTCGTTAGATTGTCAACCTGTTTTTTTCCTTTCCTGCCTGATTTTTCCCTTCATGTCCCGTTGAAACATGAACCTGATATCGACATAATCGATGAGGAAATTCAAAGATAACAGAGGATACTTCAGATATGTACGCACTCGTAGAAATTCTCGGCAAGCAGTACAAGGCCGTTGAAGGCGAAACACTGCAGGTCGACCTGCTCTCTCTCGAAGAGGGTTCTGCTTACGAAACAGAGAAGGTTCTCGCTGTCGTCGATGGTGACAAGGCAGTCTTCGGCACACCGTATGTCGCAGGTGCAAAGGTCACGGCTACAGTTGGCAGCGAAGTCAAGGGCGATAAGGTCAAGGTTTACAAGTTCCACAGAAGAAAGGGTTACAGAAGGACTCAGGGTCACAGGGAACAGTATACTCTCATCACGATCAACAAGATCGAAGGCTAAGGAGGAGCGGATATGGCACATAAGAAAGGTGGTGGTTCATCACGTAACGGACGCGATTCCAATGCTCAGCGTCTCGGTGTTAAGAGATTCGGCGGTCAGGTGGTAAAGGGCGGTGAGATCCTGGTCAGACAGCACGGCACAGTCATCCATCCGGGCCAGAACGTAGGTCTCGGTTCTGACTACACACTCTATGCAAAGGTTGCAGGCACTGTTGAGTACATCAACAGAAACAACAGAAAGTACGCCACAATCGTTGTAACTGAGTAAGCCTGAATCAGCTTCAGACGGCATCCTCCATTATTCGGGGGATGTTTTTTTTCGTACTTCCAGCGTAAAAAACCGCATCGTTCAGCCGCATTGTAAAGAGGCATTGCCGCCTCCTCGGAAAGGATGCGGGAAAAGGTCTCACGGGATAGATTCCTGTTTCCGAAGAGTTTTGCCTTCAGGGAAAGTGAGGAGAAGTGATTCCCGGCAGCCTTCTCAAAGCAATCCCTTACCTGAGACTTTGAGTGTATAAGTGAGTAAACGCCGTACTCCAGAGAGCATAGGGCAGGAAAGTATGTGTCCCACTCGGGAAGAAAGTTGCCCTTGCTGCTGTTTATGCTCTTCGAGGTGGGATCGAGATTCCAGAACTCATCACTGGCCGTATAGGACCAGGGAATGAAGTGGTCGATGGAAATGTCATCACCTGAGAGCACTTCACCTGAATAGATGTCCCTGACTGGATGTATTTCCATGACTGTGCGCCAGAAGGATGCCACGTCGGAAAGCTTCCTCTGCTGCGGCGGTGAAAGCTTCATGGGAATTCCCGGCACGTCCGGATTCCTTCTCTGAAGATAGTCTATGAGGCGGTAACGATACCATCCCTTGAGAAAGGGCGCGTTTTTCCTGATGTATGAGGCCCACTTTGCGTCAAATCTTACCTCGGTATCGAGTCTCCTGAACTCGGAGAAGGTGTAGATCAGCCCTTCGTGGGCGTTGATGAGCCTGATCCTCTCCCTGCTTCCCTTCTGCCACTCTTTTGCAGTGAGACTCACCATCGTGCTCTGAAGCCGGTAGGGAACTTCGTTTATAAGGGTGAGTTTTCGCTTCTTCAGCAGCGCCGAGCCACAGTTTTCCAGGTAGTCGGTGATTACGTTTACGGGATCACTGCTCTTCAGGGGCGAAATGCCCTGAAGCTCATGGATGAGCTTTTCCATCGTGTCAGCGGGACCGAGGGAGAGGTGGTACTCGCTCACCATGTACCAGGCAGCAGCGATCATGTCGTCGGCAAGACTGGAAAACCTCACGGTTTCCTCCCCTTTGATGATCCTTTCCAGGATGGCCCCGAACCAGAAGAACTTATAGCTTTCAGCTGTTGAATCGAAGACTGCGGCAAGGCCCGCGGTATTGAGACTGTCAGAACAGGGCAGTTCCATTTTTCCCTCCGCCGTCAATTTCAGCATGAATCATAACGTGAAAAAAGATAAAAAAATATCGATAAAATAGTAGCATATTAAATCCAAAGGTGGTATAACACAGGCTGTCAGCAGGTGCTGACGGAGAAATATATCAGTTAACGGAGGTCAGGTATGGCACGTTTCACATTACCCAGAGACTTATATCACGGTAAGGGCTCTCTTGAGGCTCTTAAGACATTCAAAGGCAGCAAGGCAGTCATCTGCGTCGGCGGTGGCTCCATGAAGAGATTCGGTTTCCTTGACAGAGCTGTTGAGTATCTCAAGGAAGCAGGAATGGAAGTTGAACTCATCGAAGGTATTGAACCCGATCCCTCCGTTGACACTGTAATGAAGGGTGCCGCAAAGATGCTTGAGTTCCAGCCTGACTGGATCATCGCCATGGGCGGCGGTTCCCCGATCGATGCCGCTAAGGCAATGTGGATCAAGTATGAGTATCCTGAAATCACATTCGAGGAGATGTGTAAGGTCTTCGGTATCCCCGCACTCCGCCAGAAGGCACATTTCTGTGCAATTTCCTCAACTTCAGGTACTGCAACCGAGGTAACCGCATTCTCAATCATCACCGACTACGAGAAGGGTATCAAGTATCCTATCGCTGACTTCGAGATCACACCGGATGTGGCAATCGTCGATCCCGATCTCGCTGAGACAATGCCCAAGAAGCTCGTTGCCCACACAGGTATGGATGCAATGACACACGCCATTGAGGCATATGTTTCCACTGCAAACTGTGAATTCACCGATCCTCTTGCAATCCATGCAATCGAGATGATCGAGAAGGACCTTGTCGCTTCCTACAACGGTGACATGGGTGCCCGCGACAGAATGCACTATGCACAGTGTCTCGCAGGTCAGGCATTCTCCAATGCCCTCCTCGGTATCGTTCACTCCATGGCTCACAAGACAGGTGCCATCTTCGCTGACTACGGCGCACACATCATCCATGGCGCAGCCAACGCAATGTATCTGCCCAAGGTCATCGCATTCAACGCCAAGGATCCTGTCGCTAAGCAGAGATATGGTGTCATCGCTGACTACATGAAGCTCGGCGGTAAGGACGATGACGAGAAGGTTAAGCTCCTCATCGCTTATCTCAGAAAGATGAATGATGACCTCAACATTCCTCACTGCATCAAGAACTACGGTGCGGACAGCTATCCCTGCGAGCAGGGCTTCGTTCCCGAGAACGTCTTCCTTGAGAGAGTCGAGTCAATCGCTGCAAATGCAATCCTCGATGCCTGCACGGGATCCAACCCCCGCCAGCCCAGCCAGGAAGAGATGGTCAAGCTCCTCAAGTGCTGCTACTACGATACAGAGGTTGATTTCTGATTTAATACGGAATCATGCAATGGGCGCCTATATGGTGCCCATTTAATGTCCTAATCAGTTTACTATTTGATGGTTTTCTGATAAACCTTTTAAAGAAATCCAATTATAGGTGAGTATAGAATGTACAGGATATTGAAAAAGAAAGTTCTCAACCCTACCGTCACTGAGATGGAGATCGAAGCTCCCCTCGTGGCCAGGAAGGCACGTCCCGGTCAGTTCATCATTCTCCGTGTTGATGAAGCCGGTGAAAGGATCCCCCTCACTGTTGCAGGCTGCAACACTGAGACAGGTGCTGTCAAAATCATTTTCCAGGTGGTAGGCGCCACAACCGAGAAGCTCAACCATAAAGAGGAAGGCGAGTCCATTCAGGATTTTGTCGGTCCCCTCGGAGTCGCAACACACACCGAAGGCATCAAGAAGGTATGCATCATCGGCGGCGGTGTCGGATGTGCAATCGCAATGCCCGTTGCCCAGGAATTCCACAGACTCGGTGCTGATGTCACTTCAATCATCGGCTTCAGGAACAAGGACCTGCTTATCTGTGAGGATGAGTTCAGGGCTGCTTCCAACCGCCTTGTCGTAATGTCCGATGACGGCTCCTACGGAAGACACGGTAACGTCACCGTTCCCCTCAAGGAGATCCTTGAGAGCGGAGAGACATTCGACATGATCATCGCAATCGGACCCGTCATCATGATGAAGTTCGTCGTTGCAACCGCAAAGCCCTTCGGCGTTCCCGTGACCGTTTCCATGAACCCGATCATGATTGACGGAACAGGTATGTGCGGCGGCTGCCGTCTCACACTCAACCAGGACGGTAAGAAGGTCACCAAGTTCGCATGTGTCGACGGACCTGACTTCAATGGCTATGAGGTCGATTTCGACGAGGCCATGAGCAGGGGCAGAATGTACGGTGAGTACGAAAGACATGCTTTCACCGAAGCATGCAACCTTTTCAGGAACGTGTGAGGAAGGAAGAATATGCCTATCAATCCCAAAAAACATGAAATGCCTACACAGGCAGCTGAAGTAAGGGCACACAACTTCAAGGAAGTAGCCCTCGGATATGAGATGAAGACCGCAGTTGATGAAGCAGCCCGCTGTCTCAACTGTAAGAATAAGCCCTGCGTACAGGGCTGTCCCGTAAACATCAGCATCCCCGAGTTCATCGGCTGCATCAAGAAGGAAGATTTCCAGGGCGCCTATGACGTCATCACGAAGTCCTCATCCCTTCCCGCAGTATGCGGACGCGTATGTCCCCAGGAGACTCAGTGTGAGAGCAAGTGTACTCTCGGCGTCAAGTTCGAGCCGGTCGGAATCGGTCGTCTCGAGAGGTTCGTTGCCGACTGGCACAACGCTCAGGAAGATGTTGCAGTAACAGTTCCCGAGCCCAACGGCCATAAGGTTGCAGTCGTAGGTTCCGGTCCTTCAGGCCTCACCTGTGCAGGTGACCTGGCAAAGAAGGGCTACAAGGTCTCAGTCTTCGAGGCACTCCACACAGCAGGCGGTGTTCTTGTTTACGGTATCCCTGAGTTCCGTCTTCCCAAGTCCATCGTTGCAAAGGAAGTCGAGGGCCTGAAGAAGCTCGGTGTTGACATCGAGACCAACGTCGTCATCGGTAAGACCCTTACCATCGACGAGCTCTTCGGCATGGGCTACGAGGCTGTCTTCGTAGGCTCCGGTGCAGGTCTCCCCAACTTCATGGGCATCCCCGGTGAAGCTCTCAAGGGCGTTTACTCAGCCAACGAGTTCCTCACCAGATCAAACCTGATGAAGGCTTATGAATCAGATCCCGATACCCCGATCATGAAGGGCGGTAACGTGGCAGTCGTCGGTGGCGGTAACGTTGCCATGGATGCTGCAAGAACAGCTCTCAGACTCGGTGCGGAGCACGTCTACATCGTTTACAGAAGATCCCTCAAGGAGCTTCCCGCAAGGAAGGAAGAGGTTGAGCATGCAATGGAGGAAGGTATCGACTTCCGTCTTCTCAACAACCCCGTCGAGATCCTCGGCTACAGCAATCCTGACGATCCCCGCGATCCGAAGAACGGCTTCGTCACAGGCATGAAGTGCATCAAGATGGAACTCGGTGAACCCGATGCCAAGGGCAGAAGGAGACCCGTTCCCATTGAGGGCAGTGAGTTCGTTCTCGATGTCGATACCGTCATCATGGCTATCGGTACAAGCCCGAACCCGCTCATCAAGAACACCACAAAGGGTCTTGAGGTCAACGCTCACGGGGGTATCATCGTCAATGAGGATGGCCTTACAAGCAGAACCGGCGTATATGCCGGCGGTGATGCAGTAACAGGTGCCGCAACGGTTATTTCCGCCATGGGTGCCGGTAAGGTTGCCGCAAAGGCCATTGATGAGTATCTCTCAGCAAAGAACTGAGAAAGCTTTCATTAAACACCAGACGCCGGGTCGCTCCCGGCGTTTAGTGTAAATGGCAATTGGAAAACATTTCTTTTTCCATTATATTAAAAGGACCCGTCCGACGGCGGGTAATCAGATGTGATTCGTGAGGTCAGTTTATGTTCGGTTTTTCAGATGAGACCTATATTGATGTCGCCAGCGGCAGCGGTGGTGCGGGATGTGTGTCGTTCCACAGGGAGAAGTTCGTTCCCAAGGGAGGCCCTGACGGAGGAGACGGTGGCAGGGGCGGTGATGTCGTCTTTGTCGTGAAGGATAATCTGAGGACGCTCGGACATCTGAGAATGGTACGCTCCTACAGGGCTGAAAACGGCAGGAACGGTCAGGGGGACCGCTGCTTCGGCCGTGACGGAGCTGATGTGGAAATCCCGGTTCCTCCCGGAACGGTCCTCAAGGACCCCGATACCGGAGAGGTGATCAAGGACCTTACCGGCCTTGACCGCTACGTCTTTTTAAAGGGCGGTAAGGGCGGACTCGGAAACTGGCACTTCAGGACCGCAACGAGGCAGACACCCCGCTATGCCCAGCCCGGAGAGAAAGGCGTGGAGTGCAGGGTGGGCGTAGAGCTGCTGGTCATAGCTGACATCGGTTTCGTCGGCTTTCCCAATGCGGGAAAGAGCTCGCTTCTCAATCTGCTGACCAATGCAAGAAGCAAGGTCGCAGGATATCCCTTCACAACCAAGATCCCACAGCTCGGAGCGATGAGATATGATGATCAGGATATGATCCTTGCCGACATTCCGGGTATCATCGAGGGGGCCAGTGAGGGTGCGGGCATGGGCTTCAAGTTCCTCCGTCACATCTCCAGGACAAAGGCACTTGCCTTCCTCATCGATCTTTCGGATGAGAATTACCTCGATTCCTACCGCATCCTGACAAACGAGCTTCACACCTTTGCTCCCGAGCTGCTTTCCAAGCCTCAGGTGATAATCGCCAGCAAGTACGATGAGCCTGAAGCGGAGGAGCGCTATGAGAAGCTGCAGGAGGAGTTCGGGGACACTCCGGTCCATAAGCTTTCCATTTACATGGATGAGACTGTGGAGGATGTGAAAAGGGCCTTCATCCGGGTAGTTAGCGAAAGCGGGATGAAGAAAAGCGATGACAACGGCGGCTTTACCGCAAAGGTGGATACTGATGCCTACTACAGAGATGAAGAGTAAGCTTACCTGTATCTTTGGCGGGACCTTTGACCCGATTCATAAGGGACATCTTCACCTCCTGCACCAGCTGGAGGAGAATACCCCCTATGAGCGCGTCATAATAATCCCGGCAAGGATCTCCAACTTCAAGCAGGATACCCATCCGACTTCCGCAATCGACCGCTACAACATGGTTAAGATCGCGCTTAAGGAGTACGAAACCAAATATCCCACACGTCTGGAACTTGCCGTAAGTGACATCGAGATCAAGCGGGGCGGAGTGAGCTACACCTATGATACTGTCATCGACGTGATGGAGAAGTGGCCGATTACCGGAAGACTCGGGATTCTCATGGGGGATGACCTGCTTGAGGGGCTGGACCGGTGGTACAGGGCCGAGGAGCTTAAGGAGCTGGTTGACTTCGTCTGCTTCTCCCGTGACGGTGTTGAGGTTCCAAACCGGGAAGGCTACCGCATCAGGATGATAAACGCACCCGTTTATCAGGCATCAAGCACCAGTGTCAGGTCCGGAGACCTCTCACAGCTCACAGATGGAGTCAGGGAATATGTCGAGGCTCATGGATTATACAGAACTTGAAGCCCTGGTTGAAAAGAGACTGAAACCCTCGAGATTCATCCATTCCAAGGGTGTTGCAGCTGTTTGCTCCGATCTTACGGTCCGCTTCCTCTCAGATAAGGTTCCCGGCCTCTATACCGGCATCTTCCATGACTGGTGCAGGTATATGAGTGATGAGGAGCTGCTCAGCTTCTGCCGTGGAAGGATTACGGACATGGCAAGGGAGGAAGAGGAAAAGCCCATGCTCCTCCATGGCGCTGCCGCAGCGCTGATGATGAGGGACATAGTAGGTGACGTGCCCACCTCCTGGCTAACCGCGATCAGGCACCATACCCTGGGGTCCACCGAGATGGGGGTGCTCGGAGCATGTCTTTACATCGCGGATTACCTTGAGCCCAACAGGAAGCACATCACTGAGTCAGACAGGGTGATGATTCTTTCGATGGCGACTCTTGAGGAGATGGTCCTCGAGATTCTGAGGCGTGAGGAAGAGTATTACAGGATAAGCGGCATGAAGAGGGCTGAGAGAACGGCGGTTTTATGCACTTTCCTCAGAAACGGCGGTCTCTTCCAGCTATCAATCACCCACGGGGCAGAACCCCGGGGGGTGGCGAACAGCCGAACCCTGATTGATTCATATGATGTGACCGTATTCAAGTGGTAATTTAAAGAATTTTCATCTCTTATATATTTCCTTGTATTAATACACATATCTAAGAAGCTAAGTCCATCTTGGTAGGCTATCCAGTTTTTCAGCTTTTGACCACTT
>JALEVV010000068.1 GCA_022788185.1 Spirochaetales bacterium
GGCTCATGTAGGAAAAGCCGCACATTCCTGCTATCTCGCTGATGGTCCTTTCAGTGGTTATGATAATGCGCTCTGCCTTATCAAGCCTCAGGGAAAGCACGTACTGCATTGGGGATGTTCCCACGGTTGAGCGGAACATTCTCAAAAGCACGCTTTCACTTACTGAGGCGACTGAGCATAGAAGCGCATTGTCAAGCTGCCCTCCCAGGTTAAGGTCAATGTACCTCAGCAGCTTCTTCATCTTCGCAGTGATGCATGCATCCTGGGTTTTATCCCCATTGCTTAAGGAGTCCTTCACAAGTCCCATCGCCCTGGTCACGAGATACCTTTCCAGATTCTGCCTGTCGGGATCCAGTGTGTTCTCGGCCTCCCAGGCCTGCCTGATCAGATCATCCATGTGCGGAATTTCCGCTGATGTTATGAAGGCCATTCCCGAAGCCGATACCCTCTCTGTGATATCACTCCTGAAGCAGCTTCCCTCGGGTGCGACTGCCCTTTCATGGAAAACGACGGATCTAAGTATCCCGCCCCTGACTGAGTGGAGCTGGCCTGAGTTGATGAAGATGCATTCTCCCTCCCTCAGTCTGGCTTCCCGTGTTCCCACATGGACGGCCGATTCACCTCCATGGACGTATAGAAACTCAAACTCATCATGCCAGTGCGGTCTGACAGGGTGTGTGCCCGCATCCTCCTCGTAGCATGCAAGGGGAAATGCATCGGTGCCGTGAAGCTTTTTCTCGTGCCCGGATCCGTCGGTGACCACTGGACATCCTCTTTTTATCATATAGCCTCCCGAAAGACGGTTTTAGCATATGAATAAGGTGGAATAATCATATTTATGCCTTACCTTATGATTGTATCATCATAGCAGAAAGATTGCATACCACCTCTTTCCAAACGGATTTTCAGTTCTCCTTTTTCTGAAAACTCCGTATCTGGCCGGGCTTCAGACACCCGGCCTTTTAATTATCCGGTCTATCCTGTATCTGTTGAAGCGCTGTATCGAGATGAGTGCCAGATTGAAAACAACCAGCAGGAGTGTTGTGATGACAAAGGCCGGAATGCCGGACCGGAGATAGTCGGATGAGAGTGCGGCGATCACGGGAACCACGCTGAATGCGATGCCTATGAGGTGGCAGACCTCAGCACCCACCGTGGCCCGTCTGAGCGCTTTCAGGTCCCTGCTGTCATATACCGCAGGCTCATAGGTCGGAGCATGGTCCTTCCACTTCCTGACTCCTGCCAGGCGGTACCACTCCATCTCCCGGGCACTGACCGTGAAATACCGTTCATTTCCGCTGAACGCAATGACCTTCGAAAGACATCCTGCAAGCATGTTCGCCAGCAAATGGTAGCTGATGGTGAAGAGTGTCACCGTGAGGGCAGGTGAGTTTGCTTTCAGAGAGAGCAGGGAAAGCACGGGCATCACGACAAGGGATGTGTTGAATATGAGCGCCGTCCTGTTTTTCACTTAACCGTCTTTCCTTTCCATGAGTTTATGCCGCCGAACTCGATAATGTCCGTGTATCCGAGAGCGGCAAGCTTTGAGGCAGCCTGTCGGCTCCTGTTCCCGCTCCTGCAGTAGACGAAGATCCTCTGATTTTTATCGGGAAGCTCCTCCGGCATATCCTTTCCGATAGTTTCGTTCGGGATACATATGGCCCCATCTATGTGTCCGGACCTGTACTCTTCAGCGGTCCTGACATCAAGAATGACATACCCCTTGCTTTCAGCCATAAGGCGGGCCGCCTCATCGGATGATACCTGCTTATATCCTGAAGCAGTGCACGAGGCCATGGCAAGGGCGATGATTAAAAGGGCAGTGAGCTTTTTCATGGGTATGAGTATAGCATACACACCGCTTTTGATAATATTATCATCCCATGAGAAGAAAAGACAGGGAAATAAAGGATATCGATTCAGTGCTGAAGCGCACCCGTGTGCTGAGACTGGCACTCCGTGAGGGTGAGGGGGTGTACATCATACCCCTTCACTTCGGCTATGAACATGACGGTGACTCATACACCTTCTGGATGCATTCGGCAAAGGAGGGACACAAGCTTGACCTGATAAGGGAAAACTCCTCTGCCTGTATCGAGACCGATACGGATGAGAAGCTTCTTCTCTTCGATGAAGCCTGTGAGTGCGGGGCACTCTTTTCCTCCGTAATCGCCAGGGGGCGCATTGAGATCGCAGAAGATGCCGGGGAGAAGATGAGAGGGCTCTCGCTTCTGATGGAGCACCAGAGCGGAAGGCACTATGAGATAAGCGAAAGGATGTGTGAGGGCGTTGCGGTGCTTAAATTCACAGCCACGGATATTAGTGCGAAGGCGAGGACGAAATGACAGTAAGGGAGATGGCTGAGAAGGACAGGCCTTATCTTGATGATTTTCTCTACGATGCGATCTTCGTGCCTGAAGGTGAGACGCCTCCGCCCTATGAGATAATATACAGGCCTGAGCTTCAGGTTTATGTCACCGACCTGGGGCACATGAAGGATGACCACATCCTTATTGCCGAGGAAGACGGTAAGATCATAGGTGCATGTTGGGCACGCATCATGGATGACTACGGCCATGTGGATGATGAGACTCCGTCCATCATCATTTCCGTCAAGGCGCCTTACAGGGGAAAAGGCACGGGTACTGCCCTGTTGTCGGAACTCATTTCCCGCCTTAAGGAAAAGGGATATGCCAGGTTATCGCTTTCCTGTCAGAAGGCAAACCGGGCCCTCCGGCTTTATATCAGATCGGGCTTTTCGGTCGCAGAGGATAAGGGTGATGAGTATATTATGGTGAAGGAGCTCTGATCAGCCATGCAAGGCATAGTGCACTTAAGAAGTAAAGCTTATGTACTCTGCGGTGACAATATTGGCAGGATTATCTGCCCATCTCCATGGACATGATCCGGAAAGTGGACCTCTTTTTTCTGAAGTGATAGAATCATTCCATGGTAAGGAAGATTGAAATTGTAAGTCTCTCCCGCGGAATACTGGGCGAGGCATTTGTGCGTCATGAGCTAGAACTGGGCCTTAAGCGTCTTGAGGAAATGGGTGTGGAAGTTGTTTTCTCACCCAATGCACTCATGGGCCTCGATTACATCAGCGCCCATCCCGAGGCAAGGGCTGATGATCTTATTTCAGCCTTTCAGGATGATTCCGTGGACATGATACTGTGCGCTATCGGTGGCGATGACACATACAGGCTGCTGCCGTATCTTTTCTCTGATCATCAGCTGGAAAAAGCCGTAAAGGATAAAATCTTCCTGGGCTACTCCGATACGACAATGAACCACCTCATGCTCCATAAGGCAGGAGTGAAAACGTTCTATGGACAGGCCTTCCTGTCCGATGTATGTGAGCTCTCCCCATCAATGCTTCCATACACTGAAAAGTACTTCAGGGAGCTTCTGAAAACGGGAAGGATAAAGGAAGTGAGGCCAGCCGATGTATGGTATGACCCGAGGACGGATTTTTCTATTTCCGCACTTGGCAGCACGATGCCTTCCCACCCTGCCGAGGGCTTGGTGCTGCTTCAGGGGAAAAGCGTTTTCAGCGGTAAGATACTTGGCGGATGCATCGATACGCTCTACGACATCTTCGATGGGACGCGTTATGGTGATTCCCCCTCACTCTGTGCCCGTTATAACCTCTTTCCTTCCGTTGATGAGTGGAAGGGGCGGATACTGCTTCTTGAAACCAGCGAGGAAAAGGCAACACCGGAAAAGTTTGAAAGAATGGTGAGAGCCCTCAAGAAGACAGGGATATTCCCCGTCCTCAGCGGAGTTCTCATGGGACGGAGCTTTGACGGTGAATATGAAAACGAGTACAGGCGGATCATAACTGAAGTGATCGATGATCCTTCTCTTCCCATAGTGGCAGGTCTCAGCGTCGGACACTCCACTCCCAGGTGCATTATCCCGTTCGGTGTGATGGCGGAGGTTAATGCAGATGAAGGTGTGATCGGATTCCGGTATGAGTGACACGGGTTTTCACTTTTATTAACTATTTCACCAATCTGGTGAAAATCGTATTAAGAGTGAAAAAACTTATTGGAGTAAGAATATGTCTGCAGGTGACCTTACCCGTGGAAACATCACGGGTTCGATAATACGCTTTGCCCTTCCGCTTGCCGCAGGAAACCTCCTGCAGCAGTGCTACAATGTGGCCGATACCCTCATCGTGGGACGTGCGCTGGGGCCTGACGTGCTTGCCGCCGTCGGATCCTCATTCACGCTCATGACCTTCCTGACGTCCGTCCTCCTGGGTCTCTCGCTGGGAAGCGGCACGCTCTTTTCCCTGAGGTTCGGGGAAGGGGATGACGATGAGCTGAGAAAAAGTGCAAATGCCTCATTCTTCCTGATTTCAGCCGTCACGCTTGTCCTGACTGCTTTATCATTCCTGTCCCTGACCTTCCTTGAAAGGGCCCTGAACGTTCCGTCCTCCGTATGGCCGCATATGAGGATTTACCTCCTGGTAATCTTTTCAGGCATTCCAGCAGTATTTCTGTACAACTGGGTCTCATGCTATCTCAGGGCCCTCGGAGATTCAGGTACCCCGCTTGTTTTTCTGGCAGTTTCGGCACTTCTCAACATAGCTCTCGACCTTATTTTCATCATCGTATTCAGACTTGGCGCCGGCGGGGCAGCCGCCGCAACAGTAATGAGTCAGTATGCAGCGGGAATCGGGATATGCCTGTTTACCCGAAACGATCTTAAGCGAATAATCCTTACGGGCCGTCCTGACGGAAAACGGATGAAGGGCGTTACATCCTTTTCCCTTCTCACATGTCTTCAGCAGTCCGTAATGAACCTGGGCATCCTCCTTGTTCAGGGAGTAGTGAACATCTTCGGCCCTGTCATCATGGCTGCCTTTGCCGCGGCAGTGAAGATAGATGCCTTTGCATACATGCCTGCCCAGGACTTCGGAAGTGCCGTTTCCACCTTCCTTGCCCAGAACAGGGGTGCCGGGAAGAGCGACAGGGTGAG
>JALEVV010000010.1 GCA_022788185.1 Spirochaetales bacterium
CGAGTATTACATCAACAAAAACAGGTGTCTTCTGAAGAACATCAGGGAACTCTTCTTCGACACGGGTGTCGGCAAAAGTGCCTATTCCATACTGGAACAGGGTAAGATTGATCAGATTCTATCCCAGCGTCCTGAGGACAGAAGGTACATCTTCGAGGAGGCAGCCGGCATTTCCCGCTTCAAGGTGGAGTGCAATGAGGCCGCGAAGAAGATCGAAAGGACAAATGAGAACATCAGTCAGGCCGAGAACCTGATGAAGGTCGAAAAGCGAAGCTATGAAAGTCTCCGGACCCAGGCGGAGAAGGCGAAGAGCTACAATGAGCTTGTGAAGCGCCAGCTGGCACTGGATGTGGACATTCACTACTCGAAGCTGAAGACCTTTCTGGCCCTGAAGGACATGAGGGCGGAAAGGAACAAAAGTCTTGCCGACCAGATAGCTGCCCTCCGTGCATCCCTGGAGGACTTCAAGGTCAACATCGAGGAAGAGCAGGCCAGGATGCAGGGCGAGAGCCAGAAGTCCCATAACCTCCAGTATGCGATAAACAGGGCAGAGGAGAGCATCAACAGCCGCAATGAGAAGATAACGTATCTGGAAAACAGCTACCGCGATTACCTCAATGCGAAGAAGGATGCGGAGAACAGGGCTGAAAACATAATGGCCTCCCTTGAGCGTGACAGGAACGAACTTGCAGGCATGGAAGCGGAGCTTGATGAGAAGTATCAGATCTACGCTGAGAGCGAGAAGCAGGTGAAGCGTGCCACTGAGATGCTCTCCGATGACCAGATGAGGATCGCGGAGCTCCGGACTAAAAGGGAAGAGGAGGAAAAACTCGTCAGCGAGGCTGAAAGGTCCATCGAGGAGCTTTCCCTTGAACTCAAGAATACGGTCGAGCAGCTGGCCAGTGAGCTGGACAGGGCCCTTGGCGAGGAGTACTCCGTCTCCCGCCGGGATGAAGCGGAAAAGGCTTTTCTCTCCCTTCTTGAGAAGATTAGGGAGAAGGTGGAGTTTCAGAAGAAGGTCTCAGCCTTCAGCGACGGTCCCGATGGCCTTGCATCGGCCCTGGAGGAACTCAGGGCGGCTTTCCTTGCATATAAGAAGACCATACCTCCCGTGATGGATACATTCCTCTCCCCGGGAGGACTGCTTACGAAGAAGCGTGAGATTGCCGACAGGGAAGCCTCCTTAAGAGCTTCAATTGAGCGCTCACGCGAACGCATCAGGACCTGGCAGGCCGATACAGCGGCCCTTGAGACGGAAATCGATTCCCTCCGTGAGACTATAAAGGGGATGGAGATCAGGCTTGCGACGATCAAGGCAGGCATGGATTCCTTCCGCACCGTCAAGGAGAACATGGAGCGCGGGATTGAGGAAAAGGAAATGAACCTCGTCGACACGCGAAGTACAATTACCATTACTGAAAACCGCATTGCCGCCGTGAACGACCAGCTCAGGGCAGCTGACCGGGAAAAGGCCGAGCTTCAGGGTGAGATCGTAAGGCTTAAGGATGAACTTAAGGGCCTTCAGGATGAGATATCCCGCCGTTACAGCGCCCTTTCCGCAAAGGAAAAGGAAAAGAACGACACCATCGACAACATCAACCACCTCTCCAACGAGGTGGAGAAGAACGAGCTCTGGATCAGCAATACCGATGAGCTCATCGCCAACCTCTATTCCTCGTTCTACAACACATATTCCCGTAACCTCAGGGAGTTTGCCGACCGGATGGATGCGGAGCTTCCCGAACAGGTCCTGCTTGAGAATGAGCTTGTGGAAGTGAAGAAGCAGCTTCAGTCCCTGGGACCGAACATCAACCACATGGCAGTAGATGAGTTCGAGGGGGCAAAGGAGCGTTACGAGTTCCTGCAGAAGCAGCTGGATGACATGTACAAAAGCCGCAGTGATCTGGAAAAGGTCCTGGAGGAGATTCAGACCAGAAGCCGGGAGATGTTCCTCACTACCTACAAACAGATCAGTGAGAACTTCCAGGTGATGTTCCGCCGGCTCTTCGGCGGCGGCAGGGCCGAGATTACCCTTGCCGATCCCGAGAACGTGCTTTCCAGCGGAATAGACATCTTCGCCCAGCCACCAGGAAAGAAGCTCATCAGCCTCACGCTGCTTTCCGGCGGTGAAAGAAGCATGACCGCAGTCGCGCTGCTCTTTGCCACCTACATGGTAAAGCCGTCCCCGTTCTGTATTCTCGATGAGATCGATGCCGCCCTTGATGACAAGAACATCGGCTTCTTCCTTTCCGTCCTGGACGACTTTGCGAAGGACAGTCAGTTCATCATCATCACCCACAACAAGCACACCGTAATGGGCTCCCAGTCCCTGCTCGGCGTAACCCAGATGGAGGCCGGTGTCTCGACAACCGTCAGCTACCGCCTTGCCAGGATCGCGGGAGAGCCCGTGATACTCAATGAGGATGATGCCGAAGTGGACTTTGACAGCGAGGGCAGGCGGAGATGAAAAAGGGACTGCCCTCAGACAGTCCCCATATCATCAGTTCTTCATCTTTTTAAGCCCCTTAAGGTAGTGGCCGTTCATCATCTCCACAAGACCTGAAACAACCTGCGGTGTCATCGCTCCTCCGCTCATCATGGCAAGCTGCCTGATGGGCATGTCCTCAAGCATGGCATCGATGATTCTGGTAAACTCATCCGCCCCGTCCCCGCCGGAAGAAAACTGCTTTGCCATGTTCTTCTTTATCATCTTATAGAACATCCGGCCTGCAAAACTTGCCCTCACTTCACCAAGGGTGGAGTTGGAAGTGAAGGGGCGGAGGCTTCTTTCTTCCGGTACCCTGTGCCCCAGGATTGTCTCGAATTCCTCCTTTGAAGCAGGCCAGTTTGCCGCGGGATTACGGTAGGACGGAAGCGATTCATCCTCTTCATCAGGCTTTCTTCCCCGGACGGTTACTTTCTGCTCAAGAATTACCTCGTGGCTCGATCTGCATATCTGAATCCCGTACTCTCCGCCGTCTACTCTCCAGTCTTTATCCTTCACGTCGTACCAGGCAAAGGCACGGCGTGTGAGGGGAAGGTTGACGGTTCTGCTTTCACCCGGCATTAGGAAAACCTTTGTAAAGGCCCTGAGTTCCCTTACGGGACGGAAGACTCCCTCTTTAGGAGGTGCGACATAGAGCTGGATTACCTCACTTCCTGCCATGGCGCCCGTGTTCATAACTGTGACGGTGACATCAAGCTTATCTTCAGCGACAGTGGAGGAGAGGAGCAGGTCAGAGTATTCGAAAGTGGTGTAGCTCAGACCATGACCGAATGGATATTGAACTTCCTTTCCCGCGCTTTCGTACCAGCGGTAGCCCACATAGATGCTTTCCCTGTACTCCACATTGCCTTTTCCACCGAAAAAACCGTGGCATGGAGTGTCCTCAATCCTGATGGGCCAGGTTTCTGCAAGCCTGCCTGAGGGATTGACCTCTCCGAGCAGCAGGTCCAGAGCGGCATTGCCGCTGTTCTGACCGCCCAGGTACATGAGAAGGATGCTGTCCACATCATTTCTCCAGGGAAGGGTGACGGCTGAGCCGGTGCTGAGCACTGTGACAATGGGTTTTCCTGTTTTTATCAGGGCTTCCATCAGACGGTTCTGATTCTCAGGAAGATTCATGTGAGTCCTGTCAAAGCCCTCGCTTTCATAGCTGTCGGGAAGACCTGCCATGAAGATGATCACATCGGAGCTCGAAGCAGCCTTAAGTGCTTCGTCCGCAAGCTTCTCATCATATTCACCTTCCGCAATGAAGCCCTGGGCATAGGTGTATGGAATGTTCCTTTCATCCATTGCGTCACATAAGCATGTGATCTTTGTCGGATTGATCTTACTTGAGCCCGCACCCTGATAGCGGGGATGCTTTGCAAACTCTCCGATTACGGCAGGCTTTGCCTTGCGTGAAAGGGGAAGGGCGGTGCCCTTCTTCAGAAGCACTGCACTTTCACCAGCAACTTCTCTGGCAATGGCATCATGTTCTTCCCTGCTGAAGGGCATGGCCCTGTTATCCATTGTCCTTAGGGCAATTGCAGTTATCCTCGTGGCACATTCATCCACCTGCTCCTCAGTAAGTCTTCCGTCCTTGACGGCGGCCACTATCAGCGCATCGTTGCCGTCCGAAGATCCCGGCATCTCCAGATCAAGACCTGCCTTAATTGCTTCAACCCTGTCATTCATCGCACCCCAGTCAGTCATGATGGCACCCTCAAAGCCCCATTCACCCCGGGGAATGTCGCTCATGAGTCTTTTATTGTCAGATGCATAGGTTCCGTTTATCTTGTTGTAGGAGCACATCAGCGTCCAGGGCTGAGCCTTCTTCACGGCAGTCTCGAAGCCGGAGAGGTAAATCTCCCTCAGTGCCCTTTCATCGACGATCGAGTCGGAGCATACCCTGGCCTTCTCCTGGTTGTTCGCAAGGTAGTGCTTCATGCTGGTGCCCACGTTCCTGCTCTGTATTCCTTCGATCAGGCCTGCCGCGATCTCTCCTGAAAGGAGAGGATCCTCGGAAAAGTATTCGAAGTTCCTGCCGCACAGCGGACTTCGCTTTATGTTGGCCGCAGGTCCGAGGATGATGGCAACCTTTTCAGAAAGACACTCCTCTGCGAGGGCTTCTCCCATGGTTCTCATGAGAGCCGGGTCAAAACTGCATGCCGTTGCCGCCGCCGTGGGAAAGCACGTAGCACTTATCGATGCGTTGAGTCCCAGATGGTCGGCTTCTCCCGCCTGTTTCCTTAGCCCGTGGGGGCCGTCCGTTACCATGAAGGACGCAACTCCAAGGCGCTCTACAGCCTTGGTTTCCCAGAAATTCCTGCCTGAGCATAGGGATGCCTTCTCCTCAAGAGTCATGAGGCCAACCAGTTTTCTCGCCTTTTTCAATACTTCATCTGCCATTTTTTACTTCCTTTTTTTTTCACATTTTAGCAGACGTATGTTGCAAAGGATTACAGTTTATAATCATTGATTTCAGAAATTTACGGTTCCGGCCTGGTCCTTCGCCTGAATGCCATCGGAGTTTCTCCGGTTACCTTCCTGAAGACGGTCTGGAAGTGGCTCTGGGAGGAGTAATCGAGCATGGCCGCAATTGTTCCGAGATCCTGATCGGTAAACTGCAGAAGCCGCTTTGCTTCTGCGGTTTTTTCCTTATGGATGAACTCCTTTAAGGTAATTCCCGCTTCCTCCCTGAAGCGGGTGCATAGATATGAACGGGTATATCCCAAGGCCTCTGCCATCTCAGAAGCCCTAATCGTCCCGTAAAGATGATCTCCCACATAGCGGGTGCATAGCATGTAGAACCTTCCCGCCTCTCCTTTGGGGTGGTGGAGCTTTTCAACCTGTTCGCTGAAGTCCAGGATCATCTCCTGGATGAGGCGCTCTGCAGTGAATACACTGTGCATCAGTTCCAGCTTCTGGATGTATAGGTCTGACATGCTGAAGGCCAGCTGCGGGGCAACTCCGCCCTTTATGGCTGCCCTGGATACTCCCGTCGCGGTGCATATTCCCATGTTCTTCATCTGCCTGAGTCCGTCATGGGCCATGCGTCCGGCCCTGATGTTCGGCGGTGCGCTGAAAAGCTCCCTGAGCCGTTCGGTCTCTCCGTTCTCCACATAGGAAAGGACAAGCTGTTCCCAGGCATAGCTCTGGGCTACGGTCTCCCTCTCATCGGCATCATCCGCCTCATCCAGATTCCGTCTGGTGTAATCGGAGATGACGGCTTTGCTGCTGCTCTCAGGCCTTATCTGTAACCACACCCTTTCCACCGGAAACACTTTTCCCTCAAGCAATGTCATAAGGGAGGCAAGGAGCCAGGCAAAACGGTCCGCACTGATGATCGGGGCACTCCTGAGAAGTCTGAGGTAATCTTCCTTTTCTTCCTCCCTTATGCCGAGAACCGCCAGAAGGAGCGCAGTGTTCCTGCCGTCCTCCTGGATAATCCTGGTGGGCCCCAGGATTATCTTTCTCCCGCCTGAAAGAGTCAGGAATCCGTAAAACTGGCAGAGCTCCGTCGTGATTATCCCAGCTTCCTCACTGCAGGAAAGAATTGTCCTGAGGTCCGCCTTCAGCGGGTCGGGATCAATATGGCTTACCGAGTAGTAGTAAAGACATTCATTACCCTCATAGAGACGCACTGCGGTGCTGTAGGCCTTTGCCAGGGAGTGGCAGAACCATATACATGTTTCATTGTCCATAAGACCGGTCCTTTTTGTAATTAACCCAACATTTCTGAAATCCTTTGTCAATAGCACCGGCCGACAATATTATTGGAATTCCATTTCAGGAGGTATTTTATGGCATCAGGATATGACAGGGCTCTGCTCAGGGCGATAAGGGAAGGGGAGAGTGAAACCCTTTACAAAGGCGTTAAGGTTCTGGTCAAGCCGATCCCGGAGGGCGGTAAGGAAGGAGACTCTGATCCCCGCCTGGCAAAGGCCATGAGGTTCATGCCTCTGATGCTTCACTTCATCCCAAAACCGAAGAAGAATGCCTCCCTCCAGGAGCGCATTGCGATGCCGAGAAAGATGTTCAGTGAGTACAAGGGACTGAATCTCGTGTCTGAAGGCGTCAACTTGAAACATGTCAGCGTGAAAAGCTCTGACGGTCATGACGTTCCCGTGAGGATTTATACCCGCACCGATGCCGGAGCCGATCTTCCGATGCTTGTGTACTATCATGGGGGAGGCTTTTCCGGAGGAAGCCCCGACATCGTTGATCAGATGTGCAGGCTGCTCGTCCGCAATATTGACTCTGTCGTGGTTAATGTGGACTACCGTCTCTGTCCGGAGGCCCACTATCCCCAGCCTCTGGATGACTGCTGGGCGGCAACGTGCTGGGCATATGCTCATGCCCGGGAGCTTGGGGCCTCGGGCGGGAAGATAGCGGTAAGCGGGGACAGCGCGGGAGGAAACCTGGCTGCGGCCGTTACCCTGCGGGACAGGGAGGAGAAAACCGGCATGATCGGTCTTCAGGCCCTGATCTATCCCGCAGTTAACATTGCCGGGGCATACACCGAGTTCTACAGGGGAACCGATCCCTCCCTGTACCGTACGACACCCCGCTCGAAGAAGGGAGTGCTTGCCATGTACCGGATGATGAACATGCTTGTCAGCGGAGGAAACGGTAACCTGCTGGAGGATGTGTACCTTCAGGGGAACATCTCCCCCGAGCACATATATGCATCCCCGATTCTCGATGATTTTCACGCCCTCCCGCCAACGCTGCTGGCCTTTGGGGAACATGATTTTCTGGCTTTTGAGGACTTTGCCTATGCCCGTCACGCCGTTAAGGCCGACGTACGGCTCAGGACCATAATTTACAGGGGGCTCGGACACGGCTTTGCTGACCAGATAGGTGTGATGCCGCAGGCAGAGGACCTGATTGAGGAAATAGCACGGATGATGAAGGAGGTCCTTTAAATGGAAGGTGAGAACAGGCTCCCGTCCCGGATCGTCATTTTTTCCGTGGCCGTCCTGATTGTTATGATGTTTGCATGCGGGTCTGTTTTTGACAGGGAGCTCTCGGAGCTGCTTGTTGACATGCAAAGCGGCCCGGCTCTGTTTTTCACATCCTTCGGGGAGTATCCTGCCGCAATGGGGCTTGCCGCAGCCGGCACGATGCTGATCATGGGGAAAAACAGGGGTCTCTTGGGGATTATCCAGGTCATCACGGGGGCCTGGTTAATCCTTTCCGGTGCCGTAATGGCAGTCATTCTCCCCATGGCATACATGGGCCTGCATCCAGCCGCGGCAACCGCTGTCGGCTCAGCTGTGACAGTTCTGACTGTATTATCACTCCGAAGTGCTTTGTCAGGGAAAGACAAAAGATTCCTTATCAGGATGGCGGTGCTCTTTATCCTCGTGATCCTTCTCGACATCGTCATCGTAAACATCATCAAGAATGTGCAGGCAAGGCCCAGAATGAGACTGATCATGACAGATGAAAGTGTATGCTTTCTCAACTGGTGGGAAAGCGGCAGGGCCCTGAGGGATTCCCTGATGAAGGCTGGGGTGAGTGCCGAGGAATTCAGGAGTTTCCCATCCGGACACAGTGCCAATGCCTCACTCATAATGCTGTTTTCCCTCCTTCCCGCATCGGGACGCAAAAGGAATCTTTTCTTCATGGCAGGTGTAATCTGGACCCTTGCGGTGGCACTTTCGAGAATCATCATGGGAGCACACTTTCTATCAGATACCGCAACCGGCTTCGCCATAGGCCTTGCAGTGTTCGTGACTCTCACTTCAATACTGTTTCCGGCAAAGGGAAAGGTGCAGAACACGTTTATCCATTGATGGCATTATCGACCGTAACGGGATTTTGCACTCCCATGGGTGGTAATATTGGACTCTGAATATTGACTAAAACCGCTTTATCCCTGTATAAAGAAAAAGTTGCAATATAACTTAGGAAAGGTACATGTTCGATAATATAAGCACAAAATTCTCCTCGATAATGAAGAATCTGTCGGGGAAGGGCAAGATCACGGAGAAGAACATCAGGGATGCCGTTGAAGAGATCAGGATGTCCCTGCTCGATGCGGACGTCAATCTCCGTGTAGTCAGACGCTTTATCAACAGTACTCTCGAGGAAGCACTCGGAGAGAAGGTCCTTCTGTCCGTCGATCCCGGTCAGCAGTTCACCAAGATTGTCTATGACAAGATGGTTGCCCTGCTCGGAGACGGGGAGGATCAGAAGCTTAAGCTCAAGGGAACCGATGCGACCACCATCATCCTGATGATGGGTCTCCAGGGTTCCGGTAAGACCACAACCGCACATAAACTGGCTCTCAGACTGAAGAAGGAAGGCAGAAAGGTCATTCTCGTAGCCGCAGACCTGGTAAGGCCTGCCGCCGTCACTCAGCTCGAGGTGCTCGGTGCGAAGGTCGACGTAAGGGTATTCACAATCCCGGGTGAGAAGGATCCCGTGAAGGTTGCCACCGAGGCCGTCAGGACCGCAAAGCATGAGCTGTATGACACGGTCATCATCGATACCAGCGGAAGAATGCACCTTGATGAAACCCTCATGAAGGAAATCCAGGATATCGCCAGGGCAGTGCGCCCCGATGAGACCCTGTTCGTTGCCGATGCGATGACCGGTCAGAATGCCGTTACGATCGCTAAGGAATTCGAAGAAAAGGTCGGCATATCCGGTGTCATCCTTTCCAAGTTCGACTCCGATACCAGGGGCGGTGCCGCACTTTCACTCAAGAGTGTCGTCGGCAAGCCAATCAAGTTCATCGGTACCGGTGAGAAGAGCGAGGACCTGGAGGTCTTCCATCCTGACAGAATTGCATCAAGAATCCTCGGCATGGGTGATGTCGTCTCACTCGTTGAGAAGGCTCAGGAAGCCTTTGATAAGGATGAGGCAGAGCGACTGACGAAGAAGATGCAGAAGAACACCTTCGATCTTCAGGATTATCTCGATCAGCTGGAGAACATGAACAAGATGGGCTCGGTGGATAAGATAATCGACATGATCCCGGGTGCAAAGGGCAACATCAGTGAGGATGACATCGATCTTAAGGAGATCGAGAAGGAGAAGGCGATCATCAGATCGATGACTAAGTTCGAAAGGGCCAATTACAGGATCGTCGGACCGTCAAGAAGGAAGAGGATTGCCAAGGGAAGCGGTACCAGCGTCGCTGACGTGAACCGCCTTCTGAAGAAGTTTGAAAAGAGCAAGCTTCTGATGAAGAAAATCATGGGAAACAAAAAATTACAGGCCAGCATGCTCGGAAAAATGGGC
>JALEVV010000022.1 GCA_022788185.1 Spirochaetales bacterium
ACGGATACGGAATGTTCCTGGATATGCTGGAGTATAAACTTGCCAATCGAGGCAAATATCTCGTCAAGGTAGACAAGTGGTATCCATCAAGTCAGATATGCCATTGCTGTGGTAAACGTCACCCGGAAATGAAAGATCTGAGAATCCGTACAATGAGAGGTGAGTGCGGATATGTAATGGACCGTGACAGAAATGCAGCTATGAATATCAAAAAGGAAGGCCTGCGCATAATGAATTTAACAGCGTAAGCTGAACTTATGGTAGGCTGGGAACCAGCCAAACCAAACGCTTGTGGACACCATGTAAGACCTGCCTGCACCCTGTTGTGTAATCAGGCAGTGGTGAGTGAAGCAAGAAGCTCGGTAACTTGTTGCCGAGTAGTTCACTCCGCATTCTTCAGGAACGTTAAGCAGTATATGACTTATACAAGAGGACATTTCCCAATGCCCATTAATGAGAGAAAACCGCGTTTACGGGTTCCAAACGCGGTTTTTCATTATTTTCGGCAGGGAAAAGTCCTGAAATGAGTGAAATCAGAGATAAAAGCAATCCCTTAGGAGTAAGAGCCCGTTTCTCACCACAGTCCTCGATGTAAGGATTGTGTCAGAAACGGCCATCATCCGTGAGAACCATTACTCCGTTTACGGGAAGTGTCTCCTCACCGGAAATTGTCTTTCCTGTGAGAAGATCTCTCATCTCATGATCAGGGGTGAAGGAGCTCTCCTTATCAGAGAAGTTGATTAGGAAAAGATAATCTCCCCTTCTCACTGCAGTGACACCTTCTTCCAGCTTCACGGGAGCTTTGGAAAGAGATAGTTCATCAGCCAGATCTGAAATAAGCACATCCTCAAGCATACCGTCCGAGCGGAAGGCAACGTAATAGGCATTACCGTTTCTGAGAACTGCGGGAGAGCCTGCATAGAAGGAGGACGTGTACCTGGCGAGGACTTCAGCACCTTCACTTATCACGATATCGGAAATATCGATGTTACTGTAAGAGAGGCCATTCATTTCAACCGTGTTAGTACGGAAGTCGGGCAGGCAGTCCGTTTCCTCCACCCTGAGTCCGAGTAACTCCTCAAGGGGGCCTGGGGCACCGTTCATAAAGGTCAGATCGTTCTCATCGGCTATTCCCGTCATGTATGTGGTGACGAAAACCCCTCCGTCATCGACAAACTGCCTTATCTTTCCGGCAAAGTCCGGCTTCACCATGTAAAGCATGGGGGCAACGACAAGCTTATAGGTGCTCAGGTCGGCACTCTGGTCAATGACATCAACGCTGATACCTCTCTTATACAGCGGTGCATACCACGAGACCAATGTCTCATGATAGTTTTTCCGGGACATCTTATATCCCTGTATCTCATTGATCGCCCAGGCATTCTCGGTATCATAAATCACCGCAACTTCGCTTTTGGTGCCGGTTTCCCTGACACCTGAGAGTTTTTCCAGATCAAGGCCCAGCTTCGATACCTCCCTGAATACCCTGGTATCGGAGCGGCCGTCATGGCTTACGACTGCACCATGGAACTTCTCACTGCATCCCCTGCTCTTCCTCCACTGGAAGTACTGGACGCTGTCCGATCCATGGGCCACGGCCTGGAGGGAAGCAGCCTCATGCATTCCGGGAGTCTTCAGACAGGCAGTGTTCTGCCAGTTTGTGGAGCTCGGAGAGGACTCCATCAGGATGAAGGGCTGATGCTTCAGGCTCCTTATCCTGTCGTGGAAGAAGGCGGTGTCGAGGGCAACGGAGAAACTATCCCTCTCGGCATTCCACCTGGGATAGTTGTCCCAGGAGACGATGTCCAGCTCCTTTGCGAGCTTAACGTAATCGATACCTTCATTGTAATACATGAGGTTGGTTGTGACGGGGATGGAGGGAGTATGTTTTCTCACTGCCTCAATCTCATTTCTGAGGAATGAGATGTGGGAATCGGAAACGAAACGCCTCCAGTCCAGATTCTGTCCGTGAACCAGGAACTCACCTTTGGGAGACGGGGACTCTATCTGCTGCCATGAGGTGTAGGTATGAGACCAGAAGGCAGTATTCCACGCCTCATTGAGATTATCAAGTGTGCCGTACTTCTCCTGCAGCCACTTTCTGAAGGCTTCCTGACAGAGCGGACAGTGACACTCACCCCCAAGCTCATTTGAGATATGCCACATGAGCAGGGCCGGATGATCCTTAAAGTGCTCAGCCAGCTTCTCATCGAAAATCCTGACCCTTTCTCTGTATGCGGGAGAGGTCAGGCAGTGGTTATGCCTCATTCCGAAGAGCTCCCTCTCCCTTGCGGCATTTACTCTCAGTACCTCAGGGTACTTCGCTGCAAGCCAGGCGGGACGGGCTCCGGAAGGTGTCGCGAGGATCACTTTAATCCCGGCCTTATGGAGGCTGTCCATCCTCTCATCCAGAGGTGAGAAGTCGAAAACATCCTCCTCCCTCTCCAGCAGTGTCCAGCCGAAGACATTGAGGGTCATCACGCTCATGTGACTTTCCTTCATGAGCCTGATGTCGTTTTCAAGGATCTCAGGGTATTTCAGCCACTGCTCATAGTTGTAATCGGCGCCGTGGAGTATGACGTCGGTTTCAGGAAACATTTAAAACCTCCATGAATAAAATAATCCGCCCGCGCTCCCGCTTCAGGGAGCCGGACGAAGTAAGGACAGGACCTTATCAGCCCTTGGTGGAACCTGATGTGATTCCTTCCACGTAGAATTTCTGCATGATGACGAACAGGACCGAGATGGGTATCGATACCAGAACGCCGCCTGCACAGAACTGACCGAAGTAAAGGCTCTTTCTCGATCTGTCGAGCATGCCGTAGAGACCGAGGGCAACGGTCCAGTCAGATGCAATGCCGCTGTTGAGCATGATCTTTGCCAGGATGAAGTCCATCCAGGGTGCAAGGAATGCATTGATGACGGTGTATACGATGATCGGGCGGCTCATCGGAAGGATGATCCTCCAGAAGATCGTATTCTGGTTTGCTCCGTCGATCATGGCTGCTTCAGACATGGATGTGGGAACCGTGTCGAAGAAGCCCTTGGCGATGAGATAACCGAGTGCCGAGGAGCCTGAATACACCATGATCATGCCGATGTGGCTGTTGGTCATGTTGAAGGTCTTCAGGATGAAGTAGATTGCGATCATCGAAAGGAAGCCGGGGAAGAGTCCCAGGATCATGGAGAGATTCATGAAGAACTTCCTTCCTGAGAAGCGCATGCGGCTTATCGAATAGGCCGTCATAAGGACGAACATCGATGAGATGAGGCAGTTGAAGACCGCAATGACCGTGGTATTCAGCATCCAGCGCGGGAACTGATTGGCGGCATCGGTATTGAACAGCAGGTTCTTATACTGAATGAGTGAGTACTCCTTCGGGAAGAACCTGGAGATGCTCATTGCGTTTGCAGAAGAGAATGAATTGAGAACCAGCCAGAATATGGGTATCAGCCAGAAGAAGGCCAGTGCCAGCAGGAAGAGGTGTCTGAGAGGATAGAATCTCTCACCCTTTATCTTGATATATGTTTTCATCACTGCATCTCCCCTTCCTTGTTTTTCTTAAGGAACACGTTGAATGCCACCAGTGTTATCACCGTACAGACAACGAAAACCAGGATACCGATGACGGACGCCATCTTGTAGTTGTAATACTCATTCGTGAGGCGGAAGAGCCAGGTGACCAGAAGGTCGGTCTCCCTTCCGTGGGATATTGCCATCAGCTGATCGGTTGTCTCATAGACATCCTGGGTCAGAAGGTAGATGACGTTGAAGTTGTTGATGTTCTGAACCACCGAGTTGATCAGGTAGGGACCGGTGACGAAGAGCATGTACGGCATTGTGATCGCACGGAACTTCTGCACGTTGTTGGCTCCGTCTATCGTTGCGGCCTCGTAAAGATCCTGAGGGATGTTCATGAGAACGCCTGTCGCGATAAGCAGGAGATAGGGCACGCCTACCCAGATGTTGATCACGATGATCATGACCTTTGCCCAGACCTTATGGGTCAGGAAGGGTATGTAGTTGAGGTATTCGGGAACAAGGCCTATGTTCTTGAGGAACGCCGTGATACCGAGGTTGCTGCAGATCGTGTTCACGATTCCCTGGTCGGCAAAGAAGTTCCTGACCAGAAGCAGGGTAACGAACTGGGGAACTGCCATCGCAACGACGAAGCACGTTCTCCAGAACTTCTTGGCCCTGGTGTACTTATTGTTGATGAGCAGGGCAAGCAGGATACCGCCGATATAGTTTGTGAAGGTCGCAAGCACGGCCCAGGTGAGGGTCCAGGTAAGAATCTTCGCAAAAGTATATCCGAAGGTACTTGTGAGGCTGGTTGAGAAGATCTGTCTGAAGTTCTCAATTCCCACCCAGGTGAAGAGGGCCGTGGGCGGCATGTGCTGCTGGTCGTAGTTGGTGAACGCCACCGCGATCATGACGATGAGTGGGATGACAGTGAAAATGACGATACCGAGAATCGGCAGGAAGAGCAGCGTCCTGTAATACTTGGTATCAAGGGCATCGCTGATACTGTTTCTCAGGGTGGGTATCCTCACGCCCTCAGCCTTGTCGCACTGAAGCCTGTAGGCAAGCTTTACGCTTGTCATCCAGATATAGATGAAAGCAAGAATCATCAGCACGGAAACGATTCCGTACAGCAGGATCTTGAAACTGTGGTCGTAATCATTCCACACATTCGTGAACAGTATGGGATCGAAATACATTTCTGCCTGTACGGTTCCGAGGGTGGGAAGTTTTCCGATGTATTTCAGGGCAAACTTCGACAGGAAAACGAAGAACCCGATTTCAGTCAGGAAGAGAGCTATGCCGGAAGCGACCCTCTTTCGGACTATGTGGCCAAGGCCCATTATCACGAGAGACAGCTTTACATAGATGTCCCCCTTCTTGACTGCCAGAGCAAACGATGAGAAGAAGGCCCCCACCGGAGCTAGTCCTTCCCTGACTCTGGACACTGCTGTTGCTGCCATTGATGATCTCCTTTTTCAATAATAAGTTGCCGGGGAAGGCTTCCCCTCCCCGGCAGATTGCGCATCAGAGAGCCGGTGCGGTGATACCTGCAACTGCGGTATCGAGAAGTGTCAGAAGATCCGTCTTCTGGGGGTTACCCTGAGAGAGGATGGTTCCGAGTGTGGCAGCAGGTGTCCAGTAGTTACCGGCAACACGCTGTACTGTTGCATACTGACCCTGAGTTGCAAGAGCTGCGATTGCAGGGTTTGTCCTGACTGCATCATCAGCAGCTGCCTTAATGTTGGCAGGTCCGTCACCGTTGGTCTGGAAGCGGAGAACCTGATTGGCTTCGTTTGTGAGCCAGTCAGCAAGTCTCATTGCCCAGCCTACGTTCTTGGAGTGGGGGTTGACACCGATGAGCTTGTAACCAGCGAAGGAAGCGGTCTGGATGTCCTGACCTGCAACGCGGAAGGTCGGGAGCTTTGCACATGCATATCCGTCCTTGTATGCATCCATGATCGGATTTGCATCCCAGGTTCCGTCAACGAGGGCTACGACGCTGCCGTCTGTTGCACCGGATACGAGGTTGGAAGTGGAGTCTGCGACGAAGGCACCGCTTGCAACGAGATCGAGGATACCCTGAGCGACTTCAACACCCTTTGCGGTGTTCCAGTTACAGCTGTTTGTCTTGCCGTCTTCGTTGATGACCATCTCAAGGCCTGCGCCCTTGAAGAAGCCATAGAGGTACCAGCCGCCATCGGGTCCGAACTGCATACCGACCTTCTTGCCTGCCTTTGCAGCCTTCTCAACCATTGTGTTGAAGGACTTGACGTCATCAGAAGAGAAGAAGCGTGAATCGTAGTAGAGGAAGTAACCGTTTGATGCGGACATCGGATAAGCGTAGAGCTTTCCGTTCACGGTTGCTGCAGCAACGGAACCTTCACCGTTTGCAGCCTTAACGCCTTCCGGATTGACCAGGACTTCCTGGATTGCACCTGCGTTCACGAGGTCAAGGAGCTGGTCGTCAGCAAAAGTGAAGACATCTGCAGCTGCCTCAGGATCGGTAAGGATGGTATCCTTACATGTTGACTCTGATTCAATACCGATGGTGATGTTGAAGGTCTCTTCAGGATACTGAGCCTTGAAGGACTCTACCATCTTTGCAGTTGCGTCGACATAGAGCTCACCGACCCAAACCTTGAGATCGATTGGTGCCTTGGCTGCAGCAGGTGCAGCTGCCTGCTCGCTGGAACCGCCTGCGAAGACAGATGCCGCGAGACACATAACGATGAGTAAAACAGAAAGCTTTTTCATTTATTCCTCCATTTCTGTGTTTTTCATATCATTTCCAGAAATCTCTTTCCGGTTGTTTATTCTGTCAATGAGAAGTGTTGCCGCCGTCTCACCCAGGCTTGTCGGATCATTTCCTTCGGCCATTATCACATCCGTGTGTCTGAGAAGGGGTGACGGGTAAAGCGATGCAAGGAGTTTTATCCTGCCTGCAGGCACGGACTCCAGAATGCCTGAACAGATCAGGTCATCGCCTGCGATGACGGCATCATAGCACTCCGCATTCTGAAGCGCCCTTTCAATGTCTTCCTTTCCGATTACTCCCGAGATAACATCCACGTCAGATGCAGAGCGAAGCACACCGCGCTGCCTCTCCAGATTGACCGTGTGTCTCATGTCACCGAGAATGAGAAGGAAGGATGAAGCACCCATTGAGATGAGCTTATCGGTCAGGCGGGAGGCATTATCCTCATCGCCGCACGCCACTGCTATGGCCTTTTCATTTGCAGATGTTCCGATAACTGCAAAAGGGATGTCGGCAGATGAAAGAAGATGGACATTGACATCATTCTCTATTGCCCTCAGCAGGATGTATCCATCGGCTTTTCTCGTGGAAATCAGGCTCTTCAGGGAATCACCTTCATCATGGACACTGACTACGGTGTCATATCCGAAGGAAGAAGCAGTCCTTACGGCGCTCATGAGTGCCCTGTGGAAGAACCATACCTCGTTGACAAGGGCGTCCATGGGCACAAGGACACCTATGCAGAAGGAACGCTTAAGTGAAAGTGCCTGGGCATTTCTGTTGGGACGATAGCTGTGTTCACTTATGTAGGATCTGACAAGCTCCTGCGTGCTTTCCGCCACCCTTCCCTTGCCTGAGAGGGCACGGGACACTGTAGTGACTGAAAGTCCAAGAGCATCTGCCACATCCGATAATGTGATAGACTCCATATATCCTCCCTTTGTATTTGCACAAACGTTTGCGCAACCCCTTTTAAATTATTTAACCACGTTTTATCCGAGTTGTAAAACATTTTTGAAAAGAACTATTCCTGAGGAAAATATTGAAACCGGAGTCGAAATGTTTGGACAATTCAGACATCAGGGAAGAATAGTTTGTCTGAATAAACAGCAGGAGTTACCGATGAGATATCATAGGTTGTGAATCATTTTCTGCCATGACATCAGCAGAGGTTTCCAATCAAATCCAATAACCGCAAAGTCCGGATCCATTTCACAACAGCTCATCCATGTAAAGCGGAAGATGAATGATTCCGTCATTTACTATCTCCAGGAATAAAGAGTATAGAAGTTCCATATCACGCTTGAGAATTGCCCATGAAACTTCTCCAGGGAAGAACGAGACGGTATCACTTCCAAAAGGAAAATCTTCTTCCCTTCCGTAATGAGAAAGTCTATTACCATGTAATTTTCACGATGAAATGTTAATGATACCTTTATTTGTCTGACAGTTGCTAATAATAATGTCGTTATAAAAAGATAATAGCCAACCAGTTTTGTCTTGAGGGTTGGAATCAATCAATTTAACATGTAAGGCAAGACTACAAAAAAAGGAGCAGCAACAATATCCAACATGGTTCGCCTCCATGATATCGTTGCCACCCGACTATGATCATAATACCCGAAGCGGAATACACATTCAATAATATGTGTTTGTAATTTCCGGCAATCCACCTGTTCTGCCTGGCTGGAGACTGTCCGGAGAAGGCTATGCGGTACGATATGTAAGATTTGATACCGTCCTGCCTGAAG
>JALEVV010000053.1 GCA_022788185.1 Spirochaetales bacterium
CCCGCGCTGCCCAGATCGAAAAGAGAAAGGCAGAGAAGAGGGCTCAGAGTGCATCTCTCAAGGAGAAGCTCGACAGCACCGTCATCAATCTTGTCGTCACCGCAGGTGAGTCCGGCAAGCTCTTCGGTTCAGTCACTGCCCAGATGGTCCAGGAAGCTCTTTCCAAAATGGGCATCGAGGTCGAGAGAAAGAAAATCGAGGTTGCAACCCATGCAATCAAGATGGTCGGTACATACTCTGTCGTAATCCACCTCTATGAGAGCGAGGTCTCACACGTCAAGCTCGTTGTTGAGTCCGAACTCCAGGTCAAGGAGAGAAAGGCAGCTGAAGCAAAGGCAGCAGCAGAGGCTAAGGCTAAGGCTGAAGCTGAGGCAAAGGCAGCTGAGGAAGCAGCCGCTGCAGCGGCCGAAGAAGCCGCTCCTGCCGAGGAAGCAGCTCCCGCCGAAGAGAACTGATCTCGTTTGGTTTATAATCAGACCCTGGCAATTCTGTCAGGGTTTTGTTTTTTTCCTTCACTCCTGCTATAATGGTTATCCGTACGCATGGAGGTTCGATATGGCAGGATATGAACAGAAGGGACAGACCCTTCCCTATAATGAGGATGTGGAGAAGGCGGTACTCGGATCGATCCTGCTGAATGCCAACACACTTGAGATAGCGAGTGAAAACCTGCGCCCCGGTGATTTCTATCACACCGGTCATCAGAAGCTCTTCCAGGCCCTCCTGGATTATGCCGAGCAGAAGCAGCTCAAAACCCTCGATTTCCTGTCCATCACCAACTTCCTTGACTCAAAGGGCATCCTTGGCGAGTGCGGCGGGGCGGCATACATTGCCTCCCTCACTGAAAACGTCACCAATACCGCATCAGTCGGAGTTCATGCCTCAACTCTGAGACAGCTTTCAATGAGAAGATCCCTTATAAGGTTCTGCTCCGCATACATGGCAAATGCCTACGACATGAGCATGTCGATCCAGAAGGTTATCGACGAAGGTGAGGCCGAGCTATCCAATCTGAGCTATGGAACAGGTGATGGCAACAAGGACCATCAGGTAAACGATTTCATAACACAGGCAATAGAGAATATCCAGGAAAGGATGCAGGGAGCATCTTCCGGTGCCGTTGAGACGGGATTTGATGTGCTTGACAACGCAACTGACGGAGGATTCAGGCCAACGGACTTCATAATCATAGCGGCTCGTCCCTCAATAGGTAAGACCGCCTTTGCAACCAGCATCATCCAGAACATGGTAACCAAGGGAAACTCCGCTGAGGACAGCTATTCAGTTGCCTTCTACTCCCTGGAAATGAGCGGCGTGCAGGTGTGTCAGCGTCTCATGGCTGGTATTTCCCGTGTCCCTCTGAAGATCATAAGGAATGCCACGTTTGCAGGCGGCAAGGACAGGAACTTCAATGCGATGCTCGATGCCACCAACAGACTCTATGACAGGAATCTCTTCATCTTCGATACCCCCAACATGAAGCTTTCCGAGATCAGGGCAAGTGCAAGAAGACTCAAGAGGGAGAAGGGGCTTCAGGCCATGTTCATTGACTATATCGGTCTTATCGATGCCGAGATGGATGCCACCGTACCCCGTTTCGAGCAGGTTGCCTCTGTATCCCGTTCGCTTAAATCCCTGGCCCGTGAGCTTGAGATACCAGTGGTCGTACTCTGTCAGGTTTCCCGTGATGCCGAAGGCGACAAGAACGAGCCTCAGCTTAACAACCTCAGGGATTCCGGTGCCATCGAGCAGGATGCGGATGTGGTAATGTTCCTCCACAGGGTAAGAAAGTTCGATTCAGACAAGCTCGTCAAGGACCGGGACGGTAATCAGACGCTGCTGCCGACCAAGCTCATCATAGCGAAGCAGAGAAACGGTGAAACGGGTGAGTTCAAGATCGGATTCCGTCCCGTTACGGCTTCCTTCGAGAACATTGACCAGAACGTCTCAGTTGGATAAAAGGTACTTTATATCCACATAGTAGAGCATGATGAGCAGAAGTACTGATAGCACCGTTCCCGCAATATGAAAGTAAATGTAGGTCTTTGGTCGCAGCTCACGCCTGAAAATCATCTGATAGAGGTTAATCAGCAACTGACCTCCGTCAAAGGAAGGAACAGGCAGCAGATTTACAGCCGCAATTGATACCGATACGGTGCTCATAAGGTAGAGAAAAGCCCTCCAGCCGGTATTGCTGCTGGTCTGAAAACTGAGTGCGGTAATTGACCCGATCTGGGATGCGGCCCTTGTTGGACCTGTCACCTCGTTTCTCGTGTCCTTTATCGCTCCCGTTATTATTCCCTTGATCGTGGATACCACGTTCATGAGGGAAGTGAAGGTTCTGGTAACTCCTCCCAGAACGGCACCCTTAAGTGAAGGGGCCTTGCTCATCACCGTATCACTCTTCCAGGCAAAGGGATAGACCGCATCTGGCGTGATCGTTATTTCAACCGTCCTGCCATCCCTTTCAACAATAAAGGTCTGTTCCCCTTTGGGAATTGAATAAACGTCCAGTGTACATTCGGTTTCTTCGCCATTCACACTGAGGACGATGTCTTCAGGCCGGAAGGGGGAATCATTGGTGACACGGCCTATGACCGGTTTCTGGAAAAGGGTGAGACCGAATAGACCGTCTGAGGGTACAAGGTCCGTTTCGATGAGTTCTCCGTTTCTTGAAAGGACTGCATGGACACTTCTCCCATTATTCGCGGCAAGGTACGCTTCGGCCTCTTCAAAGGAGGAAATGATTTCACTGTCAAGGGAAATAATGATGTCACCCTTCATCACGCCATCCTGGGTAACCGAAGTGGAAAAAAGAGCAGGATATTCAGATGCGTTCACAACTGCTGCTGTGTCTGATATGGTTTCAACGGGTATGAAGGAAATGGCAGTGAATACGAATATGGAAAAGATGATGTTAATGAGAGGGCCGGAGAGGAAGATGATGAATCG
>JALEVV010000083.1 GCA_022788185.1 Spirochaetales bacterium
CGACCGCCCCTCACGATACCGGGAAGTATACCGAGGAGGAAGAAAATCAGGATTACTGCCGCAATCAGCAGGATGAGTATGTATTTGCCGGGTCTCATGCCAAAAAGGACCGGCAGTCTGACCGGTTCCACTTCCGGAAGCTTCTCTTTTTTCATGGTTCTGTAAAAGTAATCCTTATACTTCCTATTGTCAACAAAGTGAAGCTCTGTTATTTTTATGGCCATGGACAAGATATATACCTTCCTTGAAGACAGGACCGTCAGGTTCCTGACTCGGAAAAAGGCCATAAGGGCCTATGAAAAGTCAAAGAAGAAGACAGTCCTTTCCGAGCTCTGGTCTTGGGTTGATGCCCTGGTGTTCGCCGTTGTCGTCGTCATTCTCCTCAACCAGTTCCTGTTTCAGCTCTTCCTGATACCTTCGCCTTCCATGGTATCCACGCTTAACATCGGTGACAGGGTAATAGTCAGCAAGGTCGCATACGGAGTTGAGCTCTATCCGGCAGGCCCAAAGGTCTTCAGCGAATCCCGGCGTGTCCAGAGAGATGACATCATCACCTTCTATAACCCTGAATATGAATCCAAGGGTCCGCTTTTCGATATACTTTCACAGATTATATATTACGGAACCCTCTCACTTGTTAACATAGACCGGAATCCGGATGGATCCATGGCCGAGAGGCTGTATGTCAAAAGGGCAGTGGGCTTAGGCGGCGATACGGTGCACTTTGAAGACGGCAACGTGCTCATAAGACCGGCCGGTTACGGTGAATTCATCACTGAGGAGCAGTACAGAAGCGATAACGGTCTTGCCGCAGGACCTCACAGAAGTGTGGATGAGACACTCTATGACGGACTTCATGCCTGGGGCAGGCTCTATGCATACCAGGAAAAGGGTATTTCCACAGTTCCCCAGCATCTTAAGAATTCCTATGAGAGCGTTAAGGACTCATATATGTTCGACAGGTATGAATTCGAGAGCGAAAGAAGCAAGATGATGACGCTTCTTGACCCCACGGACAGGGAAGCGGCATCAGAGCGTGCCGTCTACAGGGCCGGGATCTACGTTCCCTCCGGACAGGTACTCCCGCTGGGTGACAACCGCGACAACTCCTCTGACGGCAGGTACTTCGGTCCTGTCAGTGAGGAGAAGATTAACGGACGGGTCATCGGAAGGTTCTGGCCGCTGGGTGCAGTCGGAAGCGTGAAGTGATGGAAGGCCTTTTGAGATCAAGGGATGTTTCCCTCTACATCCACGTTCCCTACTGTTTCAGAAAGTGTGACTACTGTGCCTTTTACTCATCCGAGGACCACAGGACTATGGATGCCTACATGGATGTGCTGCTCCGCCAGATTCATGCGGTGACAGAGGATGTGGGCAAACCCTTTCATACCATATTCATAGGCGGCGGCAATCCCGGAATTCTGGGTACTGACAGACTTCTGGAAATCGCCACTGCCGCCACGGTGAAGGGAAGACCTCTGGAATTCACCTGTGAGCTTAATCCTGAATCGGTTTCCGCTGACACTGAAAGACTCACTTCCTTCGTCGACAGGATAAGCATAGGAGTCCAGTCCTTCAGTGACGGTGTTCTCAAAACCCTTGGCCGGAATGCCGGATCCTCTTCATCCATCAGGGCGCTGGGAATCCTCTCAGACCTGAAGAAGAGAAAGGGGATAAGGGTAAACGGGGACCTCATCACATCAGTTCCGGGACACACGGCGGACGAAACCCTTGCCGACATCGAAAAGCTTCACGGCTTCGGTGCTGATCACATATCGCTCTATTCCCTTTCCCTTGAGGAGGGCACTCCTTTGGCAGGACGAACGCGTCCGATGGATGAGGAATCGGACAGGGAGTGCCTTGTAAGAAGCTGGGAACTGTTGAAAAAGCTCGGCTATGAGCACTACGAAGTCAGCAACTTCGCCCTTCCTTCATGCAGGTCCCTTCACAACAGTGTTTACTGGCATCTCGGTCAGTATATCGGCCTCGGTCCCACTGCGGAAAGCAGTCTCGGATGGGATAAGTGCATTTCGTTAAGGCAGAAGGAAAGCGTGGAGGAGTATATTGAGAATCCCTCGTTCGACGCATATGCGCTCTCTCAGGAGGAACTGGGAGAGGAGTACCTTCTCACTAACCTCAGGACGAAGGACGGAATAAACAGGAAGGAATATGAAATGAGGTTCGCCGAAAGCTTCGACGATCGTTTCGGCTCATTCATATCCGATCTGGATCCATCATGGTATATCGATACAGCAGAAGGATTTTCCCTTACTGAGGAGGGATTTCTGGTCCTGGACTCGATAATACTGAAACTTGCCATGGCAATCTGAAAAAACATTTTCAGGACCATCTCACATTGTTGACCTGATAATTTCAATTGTGCTAAGTTAATATAGTTGTAAAAATCTAATTCATCATAAGGGGTTTAATATGTCTGGCCACAGTAAATGGGCAACTATCAAACATGCAAAAGGTATCGCGGACGCTAAACGTGGACAAAAGTTCACCAAGCTTATCAAGGAGATCACAGTAGCTGCTAAGCAGGGCGGTCCTGATCCTGACTCCAATGCTACCCTCAGAACGGCAATCCTTAAGGCCAAGGCTGAGAACATGCCGAAAGATAACATTGAAAGGGCGATCAAGAAAGCTACAGGCGAAGGTGCTGCAACCAACTATTTCGAACTTACATACGAAGGATATGCACCCGGCGGAGTTGCAATCATCATCGACACACTCACCGACAACAAGAACAGGACTGCAGCCGATGTAAGATCCACCCTCACCAAGCTCGGCGGATCACTCGGTGCCACAGGCTGTGTCTCCTACATGTTCCAGACCAAGGGCGTGATCACATACAGTGAGGAGAAGTACAGCGAGGACCAGATCTTCGAGGCAGCCCTTGAAAACGGTGCCGAGGACGTCAGCAGTTCAGACGGCGTGATCGAGGTAACCACAGCTCCCGCCGACTTCGCAACCGTTCTCGAGGCAATGCAGGCTGCAGGCTTCGAGCAGGAGAGTGCCGATATCCAGAAGATCGCTGATCAGACAGTCACCCTCGACAACGAGAGAGCCAACAAGGTCCTTAAGATCGTTGAGCGTCTCGAGGATCTCGAGGATGTACAGATGGTCTCCACAAACCTTGATCTTCCGGATGATTTCGAAGCAGAGGCATGATGATACATGATAATCCTAGGCATTGACCCAGGATTGGCTAATACAGGCTGGGGTGTTGTTGAAGTGATTAATCAGCGCTACCGGCCTGTTTCTTTTGGCGTGATCACCACAAAGACCGATATGGCCCTTCCTGACAGGATACATTCCATCGCCACTGAGTGCGGCCGTATTGCCTCTGAGTATAAGATTCACGCCGTCTCAATGGAGGAAGTGTTCTTTACCAAGAACATCTCCTCGGCCCTCAGTGTCGCCAAGGTAATCGGGGCGATCTGTCATGAAATGAGAGCGCTATCATTTCCGGTCACCATGTTCAGTCCGCCTCAGATAAAGACTGCGGTGACGGGAATCGGAACGGCTGACAAAAACCAGGTTCAGCAGATGGTGAAGATCCTGCTCGGGCTTTCGGCTGTCCCGAAGCCGGATCATGCCGCTGACGCTCTGGCTGACTGCATCACATATGCGGTCTTCAATTCGACAAATTCAAGACTGGGAAGGTAAGATATGATCAATGCCCTTAACGGCAGGATAGTGAGTGTCGATCAGAACAGCCTGATCATCAATGTGGGGGGAGTGGAGTTCTACGTTGAGATCTCCGGACAGGCTGCCTCCTATTTCTCAACACTATCGAAAAATGAGGACCAGAGGGTTCTCACCAAGTACATTGTCCGTGAGGATGCAGCACTCCTTTACGGTTTCAGGGACAGATGGGAGAGGGAATGCTTCTGTCAGCTTCAGAACGTGCCCGGCATAGGGGCAAAGCAGGCACTCAAGATCCTTTCCGCAATCAACGTGAACGACTTTGCCAAGGCACTTGACCAAAGGGACATCACTACGCTCTCACGCATCCCCGGAATCGGTGCCAAAACGGCCCAGAAGCTCATTCTCATGCTCCGCGACACCCTTGTCTTCACCGATGACAGTGCCAGCGGCGTTGAGAACGTCGACAAGGCAAACAAACAGTGGGCCGATGTGGCCGACTCCCTTGCAGGCATGGGCTTTGACCGCAAGATCGTCTACAGGACTCTTGATAAAGTCCTGAAGGAAGAGGACGATAAGATAAGGACCATGGATCACGCCTCAGCCGAAGCGTATATCTTCCCGATCCTGTTAAGGAGACTCTCATGAGCGATGTTGATAAATACACCGAAGCCGATTCACCCGTAAGCGTCACCCTGCAGAGTTCCGATGAGACCAATGAGAACATACTGAGGCCCCAGTATCTCAGTGAGTTCCAGGGGCAGAGGCAGCTCAAGGAGAACCTTTCAGTGTTTATTCAGGCAGCAAGGGACAGGAATGAGGCTCTCGATCATACGTTCCTCGTCGGGCCTCCCGGACTCGGAAAGACAACGCTTGCCGCAATCATTGCAAAGGAAATGCACTCTGAGATCAGGATGACCAGCGCACCTGCACTGGATAAACCCAAGGATCTGGCAGGCATTCTTACCAACGTCACCGAAAACTCCATTTTCTTCATCGATGAGATCCACCGCCTCAAGCCGGCGCTTGAGGAGATGCTCTACATCGCAATGGAGGACTTCGAGATCGACTGGGTGATAGGGCAGGGCCCCAGCGCCAGGACCATGAGGGTTCCGCTTCCGAAATTCACCCTTGTGGGTGCGACTACCAAGGCAGGTGCCGTCTCAACACCGCTCTCGGAGCGTTTCGGAATAAACTGTCACCTGGAGTACTATGACGATGAGGAGCTTAAGAAGATCATCATGCGCTCCGCGAAGATCCTGAACTGCAATATCGAGGATGATGCGGCGTCGATGCTCGCCCACTGTTCAAGGGGCACACCCAGAATCGCGAACAGGCTGCTGAAGAGACTCAGGGACTTTGCAGACATTCTATCAGACGGTGTCATCAACACACGCATCGTCACCCACGGTCTTACAAAACTGGGCATTGACCAGAACGGCCTTGAGCGTCAGGACAGGAGCATCCTCAGGACCATCATAGAGTACTATGACGGCGGTCCCGTCGGAGCCGACACCCTCAGCATCAGCGTGGGGGAGGCAGTTGAGACTCTTGAGGATTTCTACGAACCCTATCTCATACAACAGGGTTATCTCAAAAGGACCCCGAGGGGCAGATGCGTGACACAGAAGGCCTACGACCTGCTCGGTATCGGGGACAAAGGAAGGAAAACAGATGCTGACCAGGGAATTCTATTTTGATCTTCCCGAAGAGCTTATAGCACAGGTTCCGTCGGACAGGAGGGGTGATGACCGCCTCCTTCTCCTTGACAGGGACACGGGTGTGTTTGAAGACACGATGATGAGGGACTTTCCCTCACTCATTCCCGACAACTCCGTTCTCGTCGTCAACAACTCAAGGGTAAGAAAGGCAAGAACCTATGCCGTTACTGAAAACGGCGGATCGGTCGAGTTCCTGTTTCTTGAGGAAAATGAGGACCACACCTGGGTCTGCATGTGCAACAGGAACAAAAAGCAGAAGGAAGGCAGGGTATACACCTTTATGGACAGCGATGGAAATGTCGTGGAAAAGGCCGTTCTTACCCATAAGAACGATGACGGAAGCGTCATCCTCTCCTTTGACCACTTCCTCAGTGAGGATTTCTTCACTGCATGTGGCCATGTGCCCCTTCCTCCCTACATCAAGAGGGAGGATACCTTTGCCGACGAAAACAGGTATCAGACGGTTTACTCGAAGAATCTGGGATCAGTTGCATCCCCGACTGCAGGGCTTCACTTCACTCCCGAAATCCTCGAAGAGATCAGGAAGAGGGGAATTGAAATACATGAGGTCACCCTCCATGTGGGCCCTGGCACGTTCCTTCCCGTCAGATCAGAGAACGTTGAGGACCATCACATGCACTACGAGCGCTATACCGTAAGTGAGGAGACGGCGGCAGCCCTCAATGAAGCGAAAAGAAATGGTAAGCAGATAGTTGCCGTCGGGACCACCAGCGTCAGGACGCTGGAAAGCGCATCCGATGACACTGGGGTAATAAAGGCCGGTACCGGGCGGACCAACATATTCATCCGTCCGGGATATGAATGGAAGGTGGTCGACAGCCTGCTTACGAACTTCCACACACCGGAATCAACGCTTCTCATGCTGGTTTCCGCCCTTGCGGGCAAGGACCACATCATGAGTGCATATGAACATGCCATAAAGGAGCGCTACCGCTTCTTCAGCTATGGCGATGCGATGTTCATTCGAAGGAAGTGATGAAGGAAACTATTTCCTTTGTTATTTCTTCCATTTTCAGTGTACCGTCCACCCTCAGATAGCGTACTCCTTCCGGAAGGGATGTGAATATGCGGGAGAAATTGCCTCGGACGGCTTCAAGATAGCTCTTCTTCTCGAAGAGCTCTTTTTCTTCCCCACGGGAGTCGATCCTTTTCATGCACACATCAACGGGAGCATCAACGAATATGAGAAATTCAGGGGAGGGGAAGCGGTTGATGGACCTGACGAACTCCTCATCCACATTAACTCCCTGATAGGCAAGGGATGAATAGAAATACCTGTCGCTGATCTCGATGACACCCCTGCTTATTCCATCCGCGATGCCTTCGTTTTCTCCGTACAGGTGATCTTCCCTGTCAGCGGCATACAGGAGTGCCAGTGCCTTAGGCGTCGTGACCACCTTATGGCGGAGCACATCCCTGACAAGCCTTCCGATCGGACGATCGGTGGGTTCGGCGGTGAGCCTGACGGACCGGCCGGAGGATTCGTACCACTCTTTCAGAGCCCTGGCCTGAGAGGACTTTCCGCTGCCGTCAAGTCCCTCGAAAACTATAAAATCCTTAAGTATACTTTCTTTCATACTGTTTTTTGCATCGAGATTTGTTATTATTGAATAAGATATCAGAAAACGGGGCAAAGATGAAATATCATACGACATTCCTTACAGCAGTAATTTCATTCCTGATACTCTCTGTCTTCGTTTTTGTATCCATATTTGCCTGTTTCGAACTCAATATCGACTCCCCCGGATATCTGGTTCTGTCCCTGCTTGAGGACAGGGTACCGGGTCCTCAGGGGTATTCCATCTCCTATTCGACAATTGACAGGATAATGAAGGACTCGGTCACTGTTAATGATATCCGGGTTGAAACCGGGGATTTCCTCATTACTGCGGACGGACTCACCGTCTATGGCAATCCCTTTTCCCTTGCAAAAAGTGTTCTGACAGGAAAGGGACGCATTGAGGCTGATGCGGTTAATGTGAATCTAACCCTTAAGGAGAAGGAACAGACTGCTTCGGTTACCATGACGCCTGAAGAGCTGCTTGAGGCCGTAAAAAGTCTTGATGACATGAGCGGTGTCCTTACCGGATCCAACCTCAGGAAACTGTCCTACTCATTCAACGTGAAGGGTATGAGCATATTCTCAGGTGATGCGGAACTGAGGAACCTCAAATGCAATCTGCAGCTGGATGAGGACCTGTCATTCAGATCCTTTGTCGCGGAAGTGCCTTCCTTCACCTATGAAGGTCTTGATATCTCAGCCCTTGCCCTTAAGACGGGACATGACGGCAGTCTTTACTATATTGCCCTGTCAGGGGACAGGGTACTCTGCACTGCCGGTGAATTCTCCGTTGATGTGGCCGAGCCCCGTATCTCAATGGAGTTTCCTGCCTTCAGCAGTCTTGAGCTCTATGACCTGCCCGTTGTCCTCTCAGCGGGAAAAACAGCCCTTTCGATCGGGAACATAAACGCTGAGACAGATGAAATCAGACTGGAATCGGCAGACAGCGTGCTTTACTTCAGCGTGGGCGAGCTGAGGGGCGGAATGGAAACGTACAGAGTGCTTTCAGCACCGGTTTCCGGATCCTTCGACTACACAAGGGAGGACGGAGCCTTCCTGTCCCTCAGTATCAGTGAGTCCATTTCCCTTCTTGAGGGTGAGACTGAGTTGGTAAAGGTTACGGGAACGGATATCAATGCCACCTACCTGACGGCCCTTACAGTCAGCGCCGATCTGAAGGAAGCTGAGATCAGCGAGCTTGGGCAGCATACCTCAGACCTGGCTGAAGGCGTCACTCTCCATGATATTTCATTATCAATCCAGCACAGTGCTAGGGAAACCTATGCAGACGCAGCCCTTTCCCTCGGAATTAAAAGCGGCAACAGCCTTCTTGACGGCTCGTCCTTTCTGCTCAACGGAAATGTCTATCTGGAGGGAAGCACTCCTGCAGAATTTTCCATAGCCCTTGATGACATAAGGATAAGCGCACTTCCTGACATGCTCTCTGCCCGTCTGGCCCTCAGGGATAAGGTATATACCGCTTCGGTTTCATATCAGGACATGGTGACCCTGAGCGGGGAATACGGGGAGACATACAGGGGAGAGTTAACGCTCTCCGGCTTCCGGGCCGACAGGCTTAGCACTGTGATTGACGCATATTTTCCGATGCTGAAAAGATATATCGGAAGTGATACCCTCATGAACGGTTACATGAGGATCATTTCGGACAGGGATGGAAGGGGAAGCCTCTATTCATCCATCGCCCTGGACGGAATTCACTTCAACGAAAACGTGTTCGGTCTTGCGTCCGGTCTCAGTGCATCGGTAACGGATCGGGGAATTGAGGATATCAGGCTTACGGTAACAAGTGAGCTGCTGCGTTTCAGTTATGACGGCAGTCTGAGTTTTTCAACCTTCCTTCCGGAAGGAAGCTTTGCCATATCCCGGACCGGCACTGGTAAGGAGCTTTTCGCCCTCTCGATCATACCGGGTGAGCGGGAATATGAATTCAGTGCCAGACTCCTTGAACGCACTCAGGGCTATCTTAAGGGAAAGATTAACTGGGCCAGGAAGGATATCGTTCAGGCGCTGGGCGAGATCAAGAGCAGTGCAAGCATTTATCCCTTCGACCTTTCAATCGACCTATCTGACCGGAGAGTCGACCTTCTCAGCGACAACATGCTGCTCACTGCAGATTATTCCGATGAGCTGGATATATACCTGTCCCTCGATTCCTTCCCGCTTCCGGTAAACGACATATCAGTGAAGCCGATAACGATCGACGGAGCCTTTTCCTACTACTTCAATTTCGCAGAGCAGATAAGCCTTGCCACGATAACAGATCTTGCGGTCAGGAACATAAGATACATTCCTTCCAATCCTGAAGTGATAATAAACGGCTCTTACAGTGATATGGTCCTTAACCTGGACAGGATAACCTGGAGTGATCCGGTATCCGAGCTCACCGGAAGCTTTGTCTGGCCCATGAGTGAGAACAGAATGGCCTTCACGCTTGGAAACGGAAGTGAAAGGATCAACGCTTCATTCATGAAGGATGGGGAGCTCTTCACGGGCATGGTTAGGATAGGTTCCCTGAAGCTTGACAGATTCGGCTTCACGGGTGCCGCCCTTGACGCAGGTCTCGTCGGCAAGGGAGAAAACACCAGTGATTTCGATTTCTCCGGTGACATATCTGTCAGGCCCTCCGACGGAGGTGACCAGTTCGCCCTTTCTGGAAACATCACACTCAATGACAGATACATCAGCCTCACCGGACTTGATTTCAAATACGGGCCGCTCTCGGTTTACCTCAGTCAGGCAGGATACACAACGCAGAGTGAAGAGTTCACCGGCGAACTGGACATGAAACTGGTAAAGGCCAATTATGACCGGGATTATCTCGTCACATCATCCCTTTCCTTTGCCATTCCGGTCGGAAGCCATGCATCGGTAACCGATGCCTTCTTCAAATCCCTTGACACCTTCCGCAAAAGTTTCAGCGCAAGGCTGAAAATAGATACCATCAACATCGATGACTTCATCAGGGTAGGGGAAAGGGACCTTGAACTCAGCTATTCATCCGATAATGGATTTTCATTCTCAGGTTCCCTTGCAGAGGGATATTTCAGCACTGAGACCATGATGACTGATCTCTCAGTCGATCTGCTGCCCGTTGCCGCACTCAGAGTCAGCGGAAGTGCCGATCCCGGCAGACTGGATCTGGACATCAGGGATCTGAAATTCAACCTGGGATCGATAAACTTCACATTCCCGTTCCCGATCATCTGGTTCTCTGACAATGGGTTGGTGGAAGGTGACCTCAAGCTCTTCGGCACGCTCATGGACACTCATCTCTACGGCAATCTCTTTACCCATGGACTGGACATGGAGGTGTGGTGGCTTCAGAAAGATACCATAAAGTTATCCGACATTCATTTTTCCCTCATCGACAACTATCTTTATGCACCGCGTACCCCGGTGCTGCTGATAGACAAAAACGGCGGCCCGGTAAAGACTGTCGATGTCGATCTGGAGGCACAGCTCAGCAGTTCGAACATCGTTGATTTCTTCGGTCTCAATGTCTGGATCGAGAAGGGGCAGGATGTTTTCGTCCGAATACCCATTGAAAGCCAGAACATGCAGATAGATGCCGAAGTGTACGGCCATTTTACCTATTATACCGATCTCATCAAAAACTATCTCGGAGGGGAAATTAAGGCCGATACAGGCGTGTTCAGCTACGGCATGGATCCGCTTCCTTCCTGGTGGCGCAGCAGGATGCTGGTAAGCAATGATTTCGATGTTACGCTCGGAGAGAACATGAAGTTCCTCTTCCCGCTTTCCGCTGACCCGATACTCGTTGCATACATGAAGGAAAACTCCCATTTCAGGTTCAGCTACGACAACCAGGTCGGTTCCATCGGCCTTGACGGAAGCCTCGATTTCAGGGCCGGTGAGATATACTATTTCGAAAAGAACTTCTTCATAACCGAAGGAAGCCTCCGCTTCGACAACGCAACCGCGAGAAGGCTTGCTCCCGTCATAAACCTCAGGGCAAGGCTCAGGGATTACGATGCGGAAGGGAACAAGGTTGACATCTATCTCGTACTCAGGAATTCAACGCTTACGGAACTCAATCCGTACTTTGAATCATCCCCGGCAAAGGACCTGAATGAGATCATGTCCATTCTGGGTGATGCAATTCTTCCGTCCTCCACTTATGGGGAATTCAACCTGTCATCGGTGGCATCACTCGTTACGAGCGGTGTGGACGTAATGGCCAGGATGGGAATAATCAGATCCTCTTCCTCAGCAGATCTCATCACCACGATCCGCAACTCCCTGGGGCTCGATATGTTCTCCCTCAGGACCAACCTGATCGAGAACCTGCTTCTGGATACCATCTTCACATCAACAGGACAGACAATATCACCTGTTGCCAGATATCTTGACAAGACAAGTATTTACATGGGCAAATACCTCAGCGAGAACTTCTTCCTTCAGGGGATGATACACCTTTCCGCGCTGAACTCGAACAGAAACAGCGGCAGCTATACCACGATACTGGCTGATGACCTGATGGTTGATCTGGAAATCTCCCTTGAGTGGCAGAATCCTCTCGGTACCGTTTCCTTCTTCACGAAGCCCCGTAACTTTTCACTGCATAATCTGTTTGATTCATTTGGATTCAGTTTCACGAAGACAATAGTGTTTTGATGGAATTTGAATGAAGTTCTGAGCCACAGGTTCAGTTTTTTTCAAAATTAGTCTATTCTGTTATCAGGAGTAATCTGCATGCTTAAGAAAGTCTTAATGGTTTTAGTCGTATTCTCAATGCTGGTATTGCCTCTGTTTTCGGCCGAATGGTACGAGAATATGCCTGTTGAGGAAATAAAATACAGCGGGAACATCAATGTTTCCCAATCGACTCTCAATAATCTGACTAAAAAATTCATCGGACTTGAATTCACCGATGAAGTGATAAACGAGATTGACACCCTGATGTATTCTCAGGATTGGATCGATTACTATTTCATGAGCGCCGAGCAGAATGAGGACGGTGGTCTTGTCCTGGACATTGAGGTGCAGGAGCTTCCCATGGTCGGAGCAATCGAGTTCGTCGGAAATACCGCGATCAAGGAGAGGGCCCTTTCTCCCGAACAGAACATTACCGTAGGATCCTTCTTCTCCCCCGGTACCCTCCGTGCCAACCGGGTACTGCTTGAGGATTACTACAAGGGTAAGGGATATAAGGATGCAACGGTGAATGCAAAAAGCACTACCGATGAGGAGACGAACAAGGTAACCGTTACATATGAAATAAGTGAGGGATATCAGTACAAGATCAGTTCAATCACATTCTCCGGTATCGGAAGCATCAGCGCAAAGGAACTTGAGAAGCAGATGGATTCTAAGGAAAGATCCTTCTTCAGAAGCGGAAACTTCATCCAGTCCCAGCTTGATGCCGATCTTGTAAAGATCATCCAGTTCTACAATACCAATGGTTACATCGATGCGAAAATCAACAGTGTTGACATTGCCGATGCAGGCATTGAAGACGGCAAGTACAGTCTGCTCGCCGTCACGATCGACATAAATGAAGGGGAGCTCTGGAGACTCGGTGAGATTACTTTCAGCGGCAACAGTGTCTTCTCCGATGATGAGATCCGCTCCCTCATCTATCTCAAGAGCGGAATCATCAATAACTCCGAGCAGATAACGACTCAGCTTCAGGAGATCGCATCCCTATACTACAACAACGGTTACATCCAGACATCCATAATCCCTTCTGAAACAAGGGACCAGGAAAATCATACTGTAAGCTATCACCTTGACATAACAGAAAGCAGCCAGTCCGTCATCGAGGAGATCGTCATCACAGGTCTCACAAAGACCAAGCCCTACGTCTTCGAGCGTGAGATGGAGCTTAAGGTCGGTGATGTATTCTCCCAGGCAAAACTGCAGAAATCAGGTCAGAACATCATGAACACCTCGATAGTCACCGATATCAAGACAGGACTCTATCAGGGTAAGAGTGAAAACGGTGTCATCCTTGAACTGGCCGTGGAGGAGGGTAACCAGATGGAGCTGTCCTTCGGCGCCACCTTCGGCGGAACCGTCGACGGCTTCCCCGTATCCGGCTTCCTCCAATGGAGTGACAAGAACCTCATGGGTACCGGAAGGGATTTCTCCGTATCCACTAACCTTTCTCCCGACACCCAGTCCCTTTACCTTTCACTCAGTGATGACTGGGTAGGCGATAAGAGATGGTCAAACGGCATATCACTTTCAGTTGAGCGCGCAGCCAAGACCGGTGTCCTTCAGAGAGCAGGAGGAAGCACTTACTTCGACGGCAGGGACAAGGACAAGGTTACCTTCCCCAAGGGATATTCATCAGCACTTGAGTGGTACCAGAGTGAACAGGCCACACCTCAGAGCACCAATCTCATGAACTATGACTTTTACAGCATCACCGGATCCTACAGCACCGGATACAAGTTCATGTTCGATGCAGGCTCACTCTCTGTCTCCGGAGGTCTTTCGATCGGACTGTCCCATGCGATCTACGATGCGAACTACGATCCTTATGAGTACATCATAAAGAAGTACAACGAGAAGTGGCAGTTCTCCAACAAGCTCAGTACCTCACTTACCTGGGACGGAAGGGACCTTATTAACAATACAACCAGCGGTTACGTGCTCAGTGCCTCATACACCTATGCAGGCGGTATCCTCGGCGGTCTTTCCAACTACAATAAGATATCCCTCAGTGCCGCAGGCTACCGCTCACTGGCCAGGTTCACGAATGAAGAGGGTAAGACAAAGCATCTCGTGCTCTCCCTCACAAGCCAGGTATCCTTCATGCTTCCCCAGTACTGGAACAACACCGATTCAGCCGGCTGGGGCTTCTATGATGCCAACAAGGGTGCCACGAAGTATGAAATGCTCTACATCGACGGCATGAACGTCGGACGCGGTCACTCCCTCAAGCTCTGGAACAGCTTCCTCTGGCACAACCAGGTTGAACTGAGCTATGCCCTTGTCGAGAACGTCATTTCCGCAGAGGCTTACCTCAGTGCGACTGCAATCACTGAGGATCTGAACTCATTGAGCTTCAATAACCTTGGCTGGTACTTCTCCGCAGGAGCAGGCATCAAGCTCAAGATCCCCGGATTCCCCCTCGGCCTCTACCTCTGCAAGACTTCAAGTCTTGTCGATGGTGTATACACCTGGGACGGTGGTCCGATCTTCGGTAACAGCTCATCCGGTTCCGGCCTCAAGCTGGTTCTTGCCATTACCACATCCATTTACTGATAATGGCTAAAAATGACGCAAATGAACTGACGCCGATGATGCGTCAGTACATGGATATCAAAAAAGAGCATTCCGATGAGGTGCTCTTTTTCCGCCTCGGCGACTTCTATGAAATGTTTTTTGAGGATGCGGTGGAAATATCGCATCTTCTTAACCTTACCCTTACCCACAGGGCAGGTCACCCCATGTGCGGCATACCATACCATGCTGCAAAGACCTATCTGAGGCGCCTGCTTGATCTGGGGAAAAAGGTGGCCATCTGCGAGCAGCTTTCCCTCAGCGAATCCTCAAAGGAACTTGCCAAAAGGGAAGTCGTACAGATCTACACACCCGGTACCGTCATCGAGGATGAATACCTTGACAGCGAGACAGCTTCATTCATCGTGTCAGTGAACCGGGTAAAAACCGGATACGCAGCGGCCTATGCGGACATTACCACCGGTGAATTCTGCGTCCGGCACATCGGAAGGGAAAGTCTTTACTCAGTGCTTTCATCAATTATGGCCAGGGAAGTCGTCGTCGATGAGGATCTCTATTTCACCGATAAGGATTTCAGGAGACAGATCGATGAGCTTTCCCTCATCGTATCCAAGGTTCCCGGAAGGTACTTTGCCCAGAGGGACGCCGTGTCCCTTGTCACGGAGCTTTTCAGCGTAAACTCAACCGAAGTGTTCCATCTGGATGCAAAGGATCCATGCATCGCAGCCGCAGGTGCCCTTATCCGATACATAAAGGATATGTGCAGGACCGAACTGAGACAGTTTGAGAACCTGAAGGTGGTAAGGGATGAAGGATATCTGATACTCGATGCCTCAAGTGAGAGGAATCTCGAACTCACAGTCAACATGCATGACGGAACTGCTTCGGACACTCTTTACTCCGTGGTCAACAGGACGGTGACCGGAGCCGGAGCCAGACTTTTAAAGGACCGCCTGATGCATCCGGTTGCCGATGCAGGGGAAATAGGAAAGCGTCTCGACTGGGTTTCATTCTTTTATGAGAACATTGATGAGAGAAAGAGGGTAAGGGAGCTTCTCAGGGGGTCTTCAGACCTTATCAGGATCGCGGGAAAGCTGGATATGAAGCGGAGCGTTCCCAGAACCCTCATCGCGATCAGTGAATCAGTGGGATGTTTTTTCCGCCTGGTAAGCCAGGAGGAGAAGTATCTTTCCCTCGTCAGCGAAGAGCTTCATAACGCAGATGCTCTGATCGACCTTGTTGAAGAGATCAACAGGGCAGTCAATCCCGAGTGCACCAACCTCTACCATGAGGGAGAGGTGATAAACACAGGTTATGACGCGGAGCTTGACAGTCTCAGGGAAACGGAAAACGGTTCCTCGGCCCTCCTATCCGATTATCTGGAGAAGGTTAAGGGTGAGAGCGGTCTTACCATACTGAAGCTGGGTGAGAACCGGATAATAGGGTACTATCTCGAGGTTCCCAAGGGACAGCTGGACCGGGTTCCCTCCTACTTTATCAGAAGGCAGACCCTGGTAGGCGGGGAAAGGTTCACAACCCCGGAGCTTACCGAGCTTGAAAACAGGATCAGAAGCGCCGGCAGCATGAGTGCCGCAAAGGAAAAGGAGATCTACAATGCAATAACGGCCAGGGCAGCCTCCCTTTCCCAGGAGCTGCGGCTCTGCGGTACGATTCTCTCAAAGCTCGATCTCTATCAGAGCTCTGCTGAGTGCGCAAGTCAGTCGGGACATGTCCGTCCCGTGATAACGCAGGAAGGCAGCGCTCTCATCATTGCGGGCGGTCGTCACCCCGTCGTGGAGGCGAAGCTTCCGGGCGGAACTTTCGTGAGGAACTCCTTTTCCTCCGAAAAAAGCCGCTTTGCACTGATAACGGGACCCAACATGGCCGGTAAATCCACCTTCCTCCGTCAGACGGCACTTATAGTGCTCATGGCCCATGCAGGACTCTTCGTCCCTGCAGACAGGGCTGAAATCCCGGTTACGGACCGGATCTTCACCCGTGTCGGTGCCTATGACAACCTGGCAAAGGGAGAGTCCACCTTCATGGTTGAAATGAGGGAGAGTGCCAACATCATAAGAAATGCAGGAAAAAACAGCCTTGTCATCATGGATGAAACGGGTAGGGGAACCAGCACGCAGGACGGCATGTCCATCGCATACGCCATAATGCAGTTTCTCCTGAAGCTCGGTTCCGTGACGCTCTTTGCAACCCACTACCATGAGCTTACAATGCTGGACACCTCACAGATGCAGCTGCTGACACTGGAAGTGGTGCAGGACAGAAGCAACATTACCTTCGTGAGGAAGGTCATCGAGGGTGTTGCCGAATCTAGCTACGGCCTCCATGTCGCCCGCCTTGCAGGCGTTCCCCAGTCGGTCATCAGAAGTGCATCAGCCTTTCAGAAGCAGCACTTCGCCTCGTACTCAGCCTTCGATGAAGCCGATCAGCTCGATCTTTTCACGGACACTTCCGCGCTGGGTAATGATGCGGAACATGAAATCATCGATTCGGTGATGGATTTCGATATCCAGTCATCCACACCGATGGAAGCCCTGATGTTTCTTGACCGGCTTCAGAATGAAATAAGAAAAAAAGGAAAGCAGGGCACTTGACATGGTGCTGTACTTGTTTATATTCTTTTGATAGTTCAATTAATTAGATGATTGAAGGAACCAAGACTGGTTCCTTTTTTTGTGATATAGGAGAACTATGTTAGCAAAAGGCATAAAGGAAAGTAAGCTGTACAGAGAGATGAGCGAACTGCTTGAGCCCATGGGGCTGCTGGTCGTTGATGCTGTGAAGAACGAAACCGCACAGGGGGTTCAGCTCATCATTACGGTATTCTCACCGGAAAGGGAAGTGAACACCGATGATCTGGCGGAGGTTTACAACATCGTTTACCCCCGTTACAGCGTCATTTATCAGGACAGGGATCTCTCCCTGGAGGTGTCATCTCCCGGCATGACAAGGAATTTCAAGGACATTCATGAGTTCGAACTCTTTAAGGGACGTCTCGTGAGGGTCTATTCTTCAACCTTCTCGACTTGGATAGAGGGTTATATATCATCCTGCAGTGATGAGAGTGTCACTCTCACCTCTGCCTTAGCAGTGGATACAAATGAGACAAAAGACGAAATGGTACTCACCTACGGTGAGATCCAGAAGGCCAAGCTGGCCTATCGTTGGGAGGAAGGAAAATGAGTGATATGAGAGATGCCATCCTTCAGATGAGCGAGGAAAAGCATATTTCTCAGGAGATGGTACTGGAGACCATCAGGGAATTTGTCAAGGCAGCATATAAGAGAAAGTTCGGTACTGACGAGAATGTTGTCGTTGATTTTTCCGAGGATCTCTCCGAACTCCGCTGTTCCGCCAGGAAGGTGGTAGTGGAAGAGGAGAACTACTACAACGAGGTCACGGAGATTCCCCTTGACGAGGCGCGCGAGCTTGCCGACGACGTTGAGGTCGGTGACTCACTCATGATCCCCCTCGATCCCCATACCTTCGACAGGGGTGCGGTCCAGTCAGCAAAGCAGAGGGCTCAGCAGTCTTTCAAGGACATCCAGAACAACTACACCTACAGTGAGTTCAAGAACAAGGAAGGCGAGGTCATCCAGTGCTACGTGAACAGCCAGAACCAGACAGGCGACTACCACATGAACGTGGGCGGCGGAATCGAAGGCGTGCTTCCCGTAAGGAACCAGTCACCCCGTGAAAGCTTCACCACCGGTGAAAGCGTGAAGTGTTACCTGGAAAGGGTTGAGAACCCTGATCAGAACAGGAACAGGGGCGGCTTCAGGGGAAGGGCCAAGAACGAGGTAAGGATCATCCTTTCCAGAACCTCCCCCGAGCTTGTCAGGAAGTTCCTCGAGCTCCAGGTTCCCGAAATCTATGATCACCAGATCGAGATCGTAAAGATTGTCCGTCAGGCCGGTATCAGGACTAAGGTTGCGGTCAGGTCCAATGTCCATGATCTTGACCCCGTCGGTGCTACCGTCGGTCTCAAGGGTAACAGAATACAGACTATCATGACTGAGCTTGAAGGCGAGAAGATCGATGTCATCCAGT
>JALEVV010000014.1 GCA_022788185.1 Spirochaetales bacterium
CTTATGCCCTACGAGTTGAAAACTGACCCGTAAAGTTACTTTTCATCCTTATACTCTTATACGAAATGCCCGTTTACAGGGTTGAAACGAAGTTTTCTACCAACAAGGCAGGCTATTCAGCTCTATCATGCGTAACTGCTAGTGAGGATCATGAGCTTTCATTTCGTAATTGCAGTTATCTGTTCAGGAGTGGAAGCCACATTCAGGAGCTTCACCGTCGTCTTCAGTGTGAAGCGCGGGGCTTCGGGAATCGGGGCGGCCACTCTGGTGCGGACCTGCGTGATTACGGGAACTGAAGGAACCTTCTCGTTCACCTTTGATGATACGTCACCGATCTTTGGAGCTGACGGTCTGTAGAGTGAGATGATGTAGGTCAGCAGGCGGCTGGCAACCTCATCTGTAACTGCTGTGTACTCTGCCTCGATTAAAGGCTTTGAGAACCTGAGGTATACGCTTTCATCAGAGATGCGGTATGTGAACTGATCCCTGATGCCTGTCTCGAGAATGGTGAAGAAGTCAGTAATGAGGGATCTTCTGACAGTCCCGGAATATGTCAGCGTGATGCCTTCCTTGTCCGCATTGAGAACCACCTCGGTACCCTTGAAGGATACGGTCTTCATGTATTCTTTTTCAACGCGCTGGGCGTACATCACGGGATCATAACCCATCGTAAGCATGTCGACGGCGGTGTATGCACTTATGGATGCCTTCCTGTTTCTCAGTGCGTCATAGATGGCGATCTCATTTCCGGAAAGGTTCGTTATCGAGTCCTCCTCCGCAGTGTAGACGATTGCAGCCGATGTGTCTGCGGGAAGGGTGTATTTGGCAGTGGTTGTATAAACAGTGAGTCCGCTTTCACCGCTCTGGACGAGAACGCCTCCATCCAGCAGGTAGAGGGCGGGATCAGAATACCCGACCACTGCAAGCAGTGAGTTGGGATAAACCGTCATCGAGAAGCTGTCGGAAGTGAATTCGCTTTCCCATTCACCTGTCTGAATGATGTATCCGTCGCGGGACATCATCGTAAGGGCATCAACCCTGACTCCGAAGGGATCATATACGTAAAGCGAGTCATAATCCCCGTGGCTGAAGTATATGGGGCCTGCCGCGAACAGGGACAGTGACAGCGTGAAGAGTGTTATGACAGTAAGTAAAAGTTTTTTCCTTCTCATGTTTAACTCCGTCTATCCTGAACTTAAATCTTATCACAGTGTCAGAATATTAGAAAGGGTGTTTTGTCCGCCTACAGGGACAAATCGAAGTGGTGGGCATTGTAAATATGCTCACGGGTTAGGTGGTCGATGTGGGCCAGTTCACTGATTATCGGCTTGAGTCTGGCCCTGATGTTTGTCTGGTCGTAGGGGCAGACAGGCTTGATGACCGGAAGGTCATAGATATCGGCCAGGCGCCTCGTGACGCTCTCATGGATCTCTATTAGGGGCCTTATGATGTGCAGCTTTCCGTCGAAAAACTCCTGCACGGGAAGCATCGTGGCAAACGATGCCCTGAAGCAGAGATTCATCATGGTCGTCTCCACGAGATCATCGAGATGGTGTCCCATCGCAATGAGCTTCACGTCATTTGCCGCGGCATATTCAAAAAGGATCCTCCGCCTGTTCCTCGAGCAGAGATAGCAGTTGAACTCACCCTTGAAGGAGGATGGGAACTGGTTCTCATCCATTATCTCGAACTCTATTCCCAGACACTCGAAGTACTCCCTGAGTTTTGCCTTATGCTCTTCATCTATTGGGTGCTCGATCCAGTTTATCATGAGGGCCCTCAGCCTGTATTTGACGGGAAGCCATCTGAGGCGGAGCGACAGGGCCAGCGCGAGGGCCAGGGAGTCCTTTCCGCCGGAGACTGCAAGCAGGACCTCATCGCCTTCCTTTATCATGTTGTAGCGGTTTATCGCCTTTCCCGAGGCCTTGACGAACCTCATAACCCAGGGCGGGATGTCACCCGCCACCAGATCCTTATATGAGAGTTTTTCAGAAGTTTCCACTTTCAATGATCTCCTTTGCCCTGGACCGGCTTACGTATGAGGGAGTATAGAGCCCTATCATCCTGAGGGAAGCGGAAAACTGCTTTTCCACATCCTTCGTGAAGAGTTTCGTGACACATGAAAACGGCTCAAGGGTACCGTCCTCATTGAGGACTTTCATGTCCGCCTCAAAGGAAATGGGCTCCGGTATATCCACTATGACCTCATGGCGGCGAAGCTCAGGATAGCTTTCCTTCAGCCTTTCATAGAGCCTGTCTTCCGCACTGAAACGGGAGTAGATGTCTCCCGTTATGGGGCGGAGGATCCTCTCACCTTCCCACGGGGCTTCCCAGACCCGGGTAAAAAGCTCGTTGTCCCGCACCCTGGTGATAAGGGAAAGGGGCTCGTAATCCCGATGCCTGACTGCCAGGGCATCGAACTCACCGTCGTCCATGAAGTAAAGGTCTTCCACTTTCAGCACACCGTCCCTTATGGCGGTGAACAGGGCCTTCTTTATCATGCATGTGGCGCTCCTGACACCGCGGTGCCAGTAGACGTTGGCATACATCAGGTACTTGGAGAAGAGAATGTGCTCCAGAGCGGTGTACGCACAGCGCTCCAGGGCCAGTTCCCCGTTCACGAGGTGGAGCCTGCTTATTATGTATCCGTTGTTCTGGATGCCGTAGGGAACGCCGCAGAAGAAGGCATCCCTGTTGAGGTAATCGAGCTTATCGGGGTCGAGGGCTCCTGAGAGAATGTGACGGTAAACGGCCACTTCCTCATCCACCGGTCTCGACTCATCTATTATCGCACATACCGCTTCAGGATCGGCTCCGGCATTTACAACTGCCCTCAGAAGGCACTCATCCTTCATTATCACTTCCCCGGCCAGCTCCTCATGCTCCCTTATCGACAGCTCCTTGAGGGAGTGGGCATAGGGGAAATGGCCTATGTCATGGAGAAGGCATGCGGCAAGAAAGCTTCTCATGCCTGTGGGAGTGTATGGTACTGTGCTGTTTTCCAGCGTCTGGATCAGGATCTGACGGCCTATGTGGTATACTCCGAGACTGTGGTTAAGCCTGGTATGCATCGCCCCCGGGTAGATGCGGCAGGTGGGCCCGTTCTGCTTGATCCTGTCAAGTTTCTGAAAGGCAGGGGTTTCCGTTATGGCCTTAAGGGATCTGTCAATCATTATGTCGTTCCAGAGCGGATCGCGCCAGGCCAGGACAAAGCCCTCGGTGATGTTTAAAAGCAGTTCTCTTTTGTTCACATGGATTAATTTATCATAATCATATCTTTGACAAAAGGCCAAAATGGTAAATAATGTTTTCCATGAGACGCATGATAATTACCGCCCTGATGATGCTTTTGGCCACCTCCCTTATGGCAGGTTACGGCACGGACCGGGATATCGGATTGCTCTCTGATGTGGAAAAGGGGAGTGCGGAGGAGCGTGTCGTCTCCTTCTTCATGGGAGAATACTCCCTTGAGCGGCTGGAAGAACACGTTCAGCCCCAGCTGCTTCCTGCCTTCACGAGGCAGTACGGCGAAAAGCTTGCTTCCTTGCTCCCGCTTGAAAATGTCCTCGTTTCAAAGGGGGAGGGTGTGATAAAACTGAAGGACACCTCAAAGGGTGTCCTTCTGGATGTGTTTTACAATGAGGAAGGCCTCATAACATCAATCGGCATCAGATGAGCTTTTCAAGCTCGGTGAGCAGCTCGTCAAAGCGGCGCACCGCACTGTCGACGCCCTCAGGACCCGACATGTCCACACCGCCGAGCTTCAGTGACTCGATCGGGTAGCGGGAGCCTCCGCTCTTAAGGAATGAGAGGTACTCATCCCTTTCCTTTTCGCCCCCTCCCAGCACCCTGTCCGAGAGTGCGATCGCCGCACTGATTCCCGTGGCATACTTATAAACGTAGAAGGCCCTGTAGAAGTGGGGTATCCTGAGACCTTCCATGTCACTTACATCCTCAAAGATCATTCTGGGTCCGAAGTAGCTTTCAAGGAGGGACCTGTAGGTCCTTCTCAGGAAGTCCACGGTGGCAACCTCACCCCTTTCAACGGCTTCATGAACCAGAAGCTCGAACTCGGCAAACATCGTCTGCCTGAAGAGGGTACCGACCATGCCCGCAAGCTCATGGGCGATTATGAAGGCCCTGGTCTTCTCATCCTTTGTGGATGAGAGCAGGTATCTTGCCAGGAGCTGCTCATTGAAGGTGGAGGCAACCTCCGCCTCGAAGATCGTGTAACCATAGTGCATGAATGGATTGGACTTCACGCTGTAGTAAGAGTGCATTGAGTGTCCGCCCTCATGGATCAGGGTGAAGACCGAGTTCAGAACGTCCTCATTGAAGTTTGTGAGGATGTAGGGATTGCCTGTATAGCACCCTGAGGAGAAGGCACCGCTGCGCTTTCCCTCATTTTCGTACCTGTCTACCCAGCGATCAACCGTAAGACCCCTGACGAGAGTTTCCTGATACTCCGCACCAAGGGGCTCAACTGCCTTTTCTATGAGCTTCACCGCCTCATCATAGGTGTGGCGGGAGGGCACGTTCTTCACCAGGGGAACGTAAACATCCCAGTGTCTGAGTTTTTCCTTTCCATGGACCCGGGCCATCAGATCGTAGTAGCGGTGGAGGACCGGGAATCCCCTGTGCACGCTGTCTATGAGGTTGCGGTACACACTCTCGGGAACGTTGTCCGGGAAGAGGGCTGCCTCCAGTGAGGAGGAGTAACCCCTGGCACGGGCCTGGAAGATATCCTGATTGACGCTTCCCTCATAGAGGCGGGCAATTACGTGCTGATGCTTCTCAAAGCCCCTGTGGAAGCGGAGGTAAGCTTCCTTTCTTACGTTCTCATCGCTGTCCCTGATCAGGCTCATGTAGCTGGACTGGGTAAGCTTCCTGCCGTTCACCTCACCGAACTCCAGATCGACATCGGTAAGATCGTGGAAAGCCTTCTGGCATGAAGCTGAGGCTTCGGCATTCAGGCTCAGGATACGCTCCTCTGCCTTGGAGAGGGTGTGCTCGCCCGACCTCAGGATCTTAGAGATGAAGATCCTGAATTCCTCCGAGCGGTCCTCGGCAAGGTATGAATCAAGGAGATTCCTGTCGATGGAAAGCAGTTCGGGCTCGAACCAGGAGAGGGCCTGCATCAGGCGGGCTTCAAGATTGGAGGCAAGTCCTGCCAGCTCCTGATTCTCCCCGTCCGCCCCGTCAGTTTCAAAGCGGAGGAATGCATAATTCGATATCCTTTCGGCCTCGATCTCGGTATCCCTGATGAGAGAGAGCACCTCGTGAATCGTATCTGGGCCCTCACTTAAACGTCCGTTATACGCTTCAAGGGAGGCGGCAGCCGCCGAGACACGCTCATAGCGGCTTTTGAAGTCGGCCGTACCGGTGCAGAGCGCCTCAAGATTCCAGGTGTCTGCGGTTTTCTGTTCACATCTCTTCATTATTGTTTTCCTTTTTAAGCTGGTTTATTATCAGGTTCATCTTTCTGACGGCCTTACCCCTGTGGGAAAGCCTGTCCTTCTCCTCTGCGCTGAGTTCTGCGGCACTCTTTCCTGTATCACCCATTATGAATATGGGGTCGTAGCCGAAGCCGTGAGTTCCCTCTTCCGAGAACGCAATGGAGCCTTCCGCCGTCTCCTCAATGATGTATATCCGGTCAGGAGAGAGCATCAGGACGAGGGCGCATACGAAGCGGGCGCTTCTGTTTTCCACACCTTCCATCTCTCCAAGCAGTTTCGCGTTCTTTTCCCTCTGGGAAAGGACTCTTTCCGGAGTGTCCCCGTATCTGCTGGTGTGAATGCCGGGCCTTCCGCCAAGGGCGTCGACGACCAGTCCTGAGTCATCGGCAAGCACCGGGGCTTTAACCTTCTCATAGAGGGCGTTTGCCTTTATCAGGGCATTTTCAATGAAGCTATTCCCGTTCTCGTCGGGATCGAAGGCAATTCCGTCTTCCTTGGGAAGCCTGACGGTAACACCGTCCAGAAGTCTCATCATTTCCTCTTTCTTATGATCATTTGAGGATGCGAAATAAAGTGTCATGTATTCATCTCCTTAAGAAACTGGGAAACTGCATCGAGGATGACCTGATTAACGGTCTCTTCGATGAGTCCATATTCGGACGACACTCCGGTGGATGCACTCTGCATCAGGTGGTTTATCCCTTCCGGTTCCAGATACTCATATTCCTGACCCGACTCATTAAGTGCATTCTCAAGAGGTTCCCTGTTGAGGGCGGGGCGTACCTGAGTATCCTTCGCACCGATTACCGCAAGCACAGGACATTTGACCCGTGAGAGGTAAGTGGCGGGATCGAGTTCGATGAACGCCCTGTACCAGGGATCTGAAAGGGCCCTGACGGTATCCGCGGCCGCCGGACCTGCGATCTGGGACATGTATATGACAGCGTTCTCACTGTCTCCCGCGATGACAAAGTCATAGACTGCCGAAAGGATTGTCAAAACCTGTTCGATCATGGCTTCAGGGGCACCTGCCGCAGAGAGGGCAGTCCTGTTCTGGTCGAGAAGAATTTCCCTGCCGCTTACGGCGGGAGGAGCAAGGAGTATCAGTGCTGAGATGTCATCACGCCGTGATGCGATAACCGGTGCGATCACTCCGCCCTCTGAGTGTCCGAGGAGGATTATCCTCTCATATCCCAGTTCCTTTGCCTTTGCAATTATCCCTTCAGTGTCGTTTGCCAGATCAAGGGTGGTCATTCCGGCAGCGGAGCCGGTACTTTTTCCCGTTCCCCGGTCATCAAATCGGAGGGTTGCGAAGCCTGAAGCGACAATCTGATCCGAGAGGATCATGAAGGTGCGGTGGTTAGCTATATTGCTGTCCCTGTCCTGAAGACCTGAGCCTGTGATGAAGATGACACATGCGTCTGTTGCCTTCTCAGGCAGTGTAAGCGTACCTGAAAGGACGGCACCGTCAGCTGCGGTCACATATATTTCCTCCTCGGAAAATCCCGGTCTGTCCTTTTCCTGAGGCCTTTCATAGTAGGATCTGCTGTCATATGATACGGTTCTGAATTCCAGCTCTTCGGTGTATCCGTTCTGAGAGAACGTGAGTTTTCCCGGAAGCTTTCCCGTGAATGTGATTCCCATGGAGGGAAGGGCAAAGCCATCAGGGCTCTCTTCAAGGGGAAGGAAGTATGCCATCTGCTCTGGTATGGTCAGGACCGTCTTTCCATCCATTTCAGCGATTTCCATCGTGAGGCCGAGGGCTGAACGGGCACTTCGGACCTTACTGTCAAAGTTCGAATCAATCGCTTCCTGCATTCCTGACGGGAACGCAGTGAGAGTGAGCAGTATTGAGAACACTGCGGTCATAATTGTTTTCTTCATGGTTGTGATGATAACTCATATCACGATGGAAATACACCCGTCTAAAGGGGTGGATAAGATCTATCCGTCATGTACTGATGGACCTGTATTGTTTTTCAGGCCCCGGCCCTTACTTCCGTGCTGAGCGCCTCCATGAAGCTCTCCACCTGCCTGATCGATGAACTGACCATGGCTTCGCTGAAGGAGAGGGCCCTGGCGATGAAGGCGATTGTTAGGCCCCTTCTCCTGCCTGCTTTTGATTCCTGATTGCTTCTGACCCTCCTTAGGGCAGCTTCGAGCTGTACCCTGAGTTCCTTTTTCTCCTCTTCGCTCGTTTTCGGATTATGGATTGCCGCAGTAAGCAGGACATAACGTTTCCATGCCCTGTTGATTTTCCCATCCAGCCGCTCTTCCTTTACGACCTGCCGCTTTTCACTTTTACTGAAGAGCAGGGTGGAGAGTTCGGCGAAGCTGTGCTCTGAAACGTTCATCAGCTCTGAGAGATCCCTGATCTCACCGCTGGTCAGACTGTCGGTGTTTGAAAGCAGGAAGAGCATGAACCTGAGTCTGTTATCCCTCTCCCTGAGATACTCAAGCATTATGTCCCTCCTGATGTTTCCCGTGATGTGAGTGCATGGGACTGCGGTAACCACGTCCTCGATTATCTCATTAAGTGAGAGCTCTTCCGGCGGACGAGCAGGAGGTCCGTCTGACGATGGCATTGCATCCCATTCCGGTTCGAACTCGAAGACCTCGGATGCGTCCAGCATATTGACTGATGTATAGAGAAAATCATCGTCCTTCCTCATGCGTTCGTACTTTTTGGACATGAAGGCAAAGGCCCGTCCCTTCAGTATCACATGAAGGTAAGCGACGTATGGGACCGAGAGGGTAATCCGGTAGGACATGATTATCCTGTCAACACCCGGGAGCTGGGAGAGATAGAACTCACTGCACAGCTCCCTGTCCAGGTAGTAGGAGCGTCTGGGAATAAGGTATAAAAGCAGCTTCGTCTTTTCCCGTACGTATTCAAGCTCAGCAGTGTAATCACTGCCGTCGCTGCGTTTCTGAAACAGAATGGCAACCTTTTCTTCCAGCGCTTCCTGTTCTGCCTTCGTGATGAATCCGTTCTGCATGTTCTCTCCTCCTCCAAGTGTGCGGAGAAAACACAGCAATTCGCGTGCCAGTGAAGGATTATTTGTTTTTTATTAAGGAAATAAGCAGGGGGAGCACAAGTCTTTGGGCTTCCTCAAGACCGCAGCTGACCGTCACGCCCGCCTGATGGGAGTGACCGCCTCCGCCGAGACGGCAAGCCTCTTTTCCCACATTGATCCCGCTGGATATGGTACTCCTGAGACCGACCTGAGTTCCCTCTTCCTTTTCATCGAAGATGGCGATGACGGACACATCCTGAACCTCAAGAAGGGCGGAGTAGAGGGGCTCGATAGGCTTTTCTCCGGTGAACTCTCCCTTTTTCATATAGGTGTAAAGCAGGCGTCCGCCGCATAATGATACGGTTCTCTCAAGCAGTCTGGTAAAGTCAGTGTAGTAGCTGAACGGCTTTCCGCCGTGGAGCTTTTCGAAGATGTCCTGCACGGATATGCCAGTTCTGAGAAGATCGGCAACGCGCTCGAGGGTCTCCGGACCGTTGTGTTCGTCTATGAGCCTTGAGAAGAAGTTGGTATCGGTGGCAAAGCCCAGGTATATGTACTCCGCTGTCTTTTTCGTCAGGGGTACGTCAAGCTGCCTTCTTATTTCATCGACCAGAAGTGTGGTGGAGGGGACACGGGGAATAATGTATGTCATGTCCGGCTCCGCAAAGGGCTCTCCTCCTATGTGGTGGTCGATTACGATTAGGGGTAGTCCTGAAAGGTCTGCCATCATCACACCGGGTCTGTCCTCAGTGGAACAGTCGACGACGATGACGGCAGGATCCCCGGAAAGGTTTTCCTTTGATACCGAAGAGTGAAACTGATTTCTGTAGGGGATTATTTCCTGTCTCAGGAAAGGTCCTTCACTCAGAAGGACCGCTTCCTTTCCCAGGTAAGACAAAATCTCCTTCAGCGTAAGGGATGAGAATATGCAGTCCGCATCGGGCTGTCTGTGCCCGATAATAAGGAACCTGTCCTTTTCCCTTAGGGTCCGGAGCAGCCGCTCCGGAATCCTGCTGAAAAGAGTGCTCATTTTGTCAGCTGCGGTGTCCTGTCAGTGATGAGCTGTGGGCGTTCGCCGAGCGTTACCGAGTTTTCGTCAACGATTACTTCCTTCACATCGTGACGGCTGGGCAGCTCGTAGGAGATGTCGAGCATGATATTCTCAATGATCGACCTGAGACCTCTTGCACCGGTCTTCTGATCAATGGCCTTCTGGCTGATGGCATCGATGGCGGCATCGGTGAACGTGAGCTTTATTCCGTCAAGGGAGAGGGAAGTCCTGTACTGGTTGAGTATGGAGTTTTTGGGCTCCGTTATGATTCTCTTAAGGTCTTCCTTCCTCAGGTTGTTGAGTGCCACGTGCACGGGAAGTCTTCCGATGAATTCAGGAATGAGACCGAACTTGATCAGGTCATCGGGGTGAAGCTCCCTGAAGAGCTCCTCGAAGTTCTTGTCCTCGTATGACTCGATGTCCGCACCGAAGCCCATGGGATGGGTGCTGATTCTCTTCTCGATGATCTTGTCGAGGCCTACAAACGCACCGCCGCAGATGAAGAGGATGTTCTTCGTGTTGATCTTGAGCATCTCCTGGTTGGGGTGCTTCCTTCCGCCCTGGGGAGGAACGGAGGCATTGGTGCCTTCGATGATCTTCAGAAGTGCCTGCTGCACGCCTTCACCTGAGACATCCCTGGTAATGGAGACGTTCTCGCCTTTCTTGCTGATCTTATCGATTTCATCGATGAAGATGATGCCGTGCTCGGCTGCAGAGATGTCGTCATCGGCTGCCTGAATGAGCTTGAGAAGGATGTTTTCCACATCCTCACCGACGTAACCGGCCTCGGTTAGGGTGGTGGCATCGGCGATTGCGAAGGGCACGTTCAGTTTCTTGGCAAGCGTTCTTGCAAGCAGTGTCTTACCTGTTCCGGTAGGTCCGATGAGCAGGATGTTTGACTTGTCCAGCTCCACACCCGATTCCGCGATCTTATCCTGGAACTTTACTCTCTTATAGTGGTTGTATACCGCGACGGAAAGAACCTTCTTTGCCTCATCCTGTCCGATGACGTACTCATCAAGGTAGGCCTTGAGCTCTTCCGGAGTCGGGATTTCACCCAGCTCGGAAGCGAAGTCACTCTTTGAGGAATCCTCATCTTCCCTCAGGATTTCCCTGCAGGTCCTGATACACTCATCACAGATGGAAACACCAGGGCCGTGGATGAGCTTCCTGACCTGATTGACGTCCTTCCCGCAGAAGGAGCAGGTCCTGTTTGAATTTCTTCCTAAAGCCATATACTAGTTCCTTACCATGACGGTATCGATGATACCGAAATCCTTTGCCTGGGAGGCATCCATGAAGCAGTCGCGTTCAATTGCCTTCGTGACATCTTCCTCACTCTTTCCGGTGTGACGTGAGAGAATTTCCGTTGTGATTTTCTTTATTCTCTGCAGTTCCCTGGAGCCGACGAGAATGTCAGTGGCCTGTCCTTCGACTCCGCCGAAGGGCTGATGGATCATGACACGCGCATAGGGGAGGCTTGCCCTCTTTCCGGGAGCACCTGCAGCCAGGATCAGGGATGCCATTGAGCATGCCTGACCCACGCAGATTGTCCTCACATCGGGACGGATGTACTGCATCGTGTCGTATATCGCCAGACCGGCAGTGACTGATCCGCCCGGTGAGTTGATGTAGAGACTGATATCCTTCTTGGGATCCTCGCTCTCAAGGAAAATAAGCTGGGCGACTACCAGATCGGCCATGTCATCCCTTATCTCTCCGTCGAGGAAGATAATCCTGTCCTTGAGCAATCTTGAAAAAATATCATACTGACGCTCACCGTTACCGGACTGTTCAACCACGTACGGTACCAGATTGTGCATCTTAACGCTGTTTATGTCCAAAATGACCAGTCTCCTTTATATCTCTTAGCCGTTTAACCTGCTGAGGAACTCATCCCTTGAGAGAACCTTGCCTACAGTGAAGGTGTTGTTTGCAAGAAGGAAGGGCATGACCTGAGCATACTGCATGTTGTCCCTGAGGACGTTCCTGTAGTACTCCTTGGTTGCCTCATCGGCATCGTCCTTGATGTTCTTGCTGAACTCTTCCTCAAGTGCGGCTTCGTCAACGGGGAAGTTCTCTGCCTTCTGGATTGCCTCAAGAATGAGCTGGCTTCTGAGATTCTTTGTTGCGGGCTCCCTCCAGCCTTCGGTGAAGGTTTCCTTGGTCATGCCGCTCATCTTGAAGTAGTTGAGGATCTGATCCTCGGTAAGACCTGTCTGTCTTACGTAATCCCTCCAGGATGACTCGATCTCGAAATCAACCATTGATGCGGGAACGGTGAAATCGGTTGCTGCAAGCAGTGCGTCCACAATGGCACTCTTCTTTGCATTCTCAACCTGCTCGTCAACTTCCTTCTGGAGGTTGGCCCTGATGCCTGCCTTCATGTCAGCGACGGTCTTGTACTCTTCCCTGACATCCTGAGCGAACTCATCGTCAACGACGGGAAGCTGGCGTGTCTTGATCTCGGTTACGGCAACGACGAGTGTGATGGTCTTACCCTTGTAATCAGGGTTTGCGTAATCCTCGCCATAGGTCTTCTCGAACTTCTTCTCCTCACCCTTCTTCATGCCGATGATGTCCTCATCCATTGCATAGAAGTTGTAGGAAGTACCGACAGTGAAGGTGAAATCCTTTCTGCTTGTGCCTGCAACCTCGTTGCCCTCTGCATCGAGCTCAACGTAGTTACATGTGACGATATCACCGTTTTCCACGGCACCGTCCTTTGTGAGGACCTCTGCATTCTGCTCCCTGAGCTTGTTGACCTCTGCCTCGACTGCCTCATCGGTTACCTCTGTGGTGTCGTAGGTGACTTCAAGACCCTTGTACTGGGGAAGCTCGAAGGTGGGCTTCACGTCGTAGTGGACAGTGAATGTGATGTCCGCATCCTTTTTGAAGGGGAGAAGGGACTCTTCGTTCTGGAGAACGGGAGTTGAGAACTGGAGGGGCTTATCCTTTTCATCGAGTGTCTCGATGCATGCCTTGAGGTTCTCTTCCATGCAGTCGAAGGTAGCTTCCTCGCGGATAGCGCTGCCGAACTTTGCCTCGAGGACTGAAAGGGGAGCCTTACCTTTTCTGAAGCCCTTCATCTGGATGTCTTTTGCATACTTCTTCAGCTTAGCTGTGTATGCTTCTTCAATTGAGGCTGCATCCACTGTGAGTGTGAGAGCCATCTGTGAGTTTTCCAAAGCTTTTAAACTCTTATTGGTGACCATAACCAACCATCCTTATCTTTGATTTCTAAACTTTTTCGTTGTAACTTAAAACGTATCTGAAAAATTATAGCAGAACACTAAATCCTTTGTCACGAGATAAGCCTAAACAAATATATAGAAGCAAGGGAAAAAAGTAAAGGCGGATGAGACACTGACGGAGAGTGTCCCATCCTTGCATCAGAGTGAATACGCCCTGATGGTGCTGATGAGCTCATCTATATGCTCATGGGTGAGCTCCGGATTGAGCAGGGTGAACTTCAGCATCACCCGCCCGTTCATGACGGTCTGACCGATGACGGTGCCCCGGCTCATCAGATCCCTCCTGATTTTCTTATTGACTTCATCCCCGTCACGGAGGGCAAAGACCACGGAGGAAAGCTCTGGCTCAGGCCCCGTGATGAAAACTTCATCATCCTTAAGGCGGGAATAAAAGTAGGAGGCATTTTCAATAACCCTGTCAATTATGCGGCCGTAACCGTCCCTGCCCCTGACAGAGAATGCGATGAAGACCTTGAGGGCATCGGCGCGCCTTGTGGTCTGAATCGCCTTTCCGACGAGATTGATGTATCCGTCCTCCTCATCCTCCTCCCTGTTGAGGTAGTCTGCATGTAGTTCGAAGGCTTCGAGCGTACTTCTGTTCTTTACCAGCAGGCAGGAGCAGCTGATCGGCATGAGGAACATCTTATGAAAGTCCACCGTGATGGAGTCGGCAAGGGAAAGCTCCCCGAGCCTGGACCTGTAGGTGTCACTCATGATCGCCCCCGAGCCGTAGGCGGCATCGACGTGGAGGTACATGGAGTACCTGTCCGCAATCTTCCTGAGCTCGGACACATTGTCTATCGAGCCGTAATCGGTGGTTCCGGCAGTTGCCGTTATCATGAAGGGAAGAAGGCCTGCTTCGGCATCACGGGCGATGATCGCCTCGGCCTTTGCCGTGTCTATCCTCATGTGATCATCAACGGGAAGGTGCACCACCGCATCGTATCCCAGTCCCAGGATGTGGGCTGACTTATCGAAGGAGAAGTGGGATATTTCCGAGGTATAGAGCCTCATGCGGCTCCACTCCTTAGGAAGTCCCTTCTTCTTCACATCCCATTTCAGCACTTTGCTGCAGTAGGTGTCCCTGGCCTGTATGGTTGCCGAGAGGTTTGAGCCGCTGCCTCCTGAAGTGAAGACTCCGTCACTATCCTTCCCGTAGCCGAAGAGAGTGCATAGCTCCCTTATCACCCTGACTTCGATCTCAGTGGCCGCGGGCCCCTGATCCCAGCTGTCCAGGGAGTCGTTGTAGAGGGCTATGATTAGCTCTGCGGCAACGGTTTCGAGGAGGGCCGGGGAGTGGAGGTGGGGCATGTATGAGGTGGACCACGTCCTCAGAAGGTGGGGAAGGATGTCCCTCTCCACTGTCTTAAGGGTCTTCTCAAAGCCCTCACCCCTGTCGGGGAGGACTTTGAGTGCCTCTATCTTCTTCCTGAGCTCATAGGGCCCGATTCCGGAATACGCCTCATCGGTGTTCACCTGGGAAAGGATTGCATCCAGAGTGGAATTCACCATTTCCTTAAGGCGTGCCTTGGTGCTTTCATCCGATGAGAGAATCGTGTATTCAGGCAAGCTCATCAGCTGCCTCTCTTACCGCCTCACGGAAGATGGAGATCATCGTGTCGATCTCATCCATGGTGACCGAGAGTGCGCAGAGACAGCGCATCACGCTGCCGTTCCTGCCGCCCTTTTCCATGATGAGGCGTTTTTCAAAACATTTTTTCTGAACGAGTGCGGCAATTTCACCGGAGGGTTCCGGATGGCCCATGACGTCCTTCTTTCCTTTGGGATTGATGAACTCGACGCCGAGCATGAGGCCCTTTCCCCTCACGTCACCGATGATGGAGACCTCTTGCTTAAGCTGCTCCATGGCTGCTCTCAGGTGGTCGCCCTTTCTGACGACGTCGGCAAGGAATGCGGGGTCGGAGACCCTGTTCAGAACGACGGTTCCTGCCGCCATGGCCAGCTGGTTGCCGCGGAATGTGCCTGCATGGGCACCTGCTGTCCACTTGTCCAGCTTCCTGTTGTAGATTACGACGCTCATCGGCTGTGTGCCACCGATCGCCTTGGAGGAGAGGATTACATCGGGAACGATGTCCGCATACTCGAAGGCAAAGAGCTTTCCGCTCCTTCCGATGCCGCACTGGATCTCATCCACAATCATGGGGATGTCGAGCTCTGCCGTTATCCTTCTCACTGCCTGGAGGAACTCAACGGGTGCGGGAATGACTCCGCCTTCACCCTGAATGGGTTCAAGGATAAGGGCCGCAGGGCGGGTGATACCGCTCTCGGGATCGTTGAGAAGGCGCTCAAGATAGTTGATGCATGCCTTTGTTCCCGCCTCACCGCCAAGTCCGAAGGGACAGCGGTATGAGTAGGGGTAGGGCATGAACTGCACGCCTGCCATGAGGTTCGCGACCTTGTTCTTTGCATTGAGATTGCCTGTGAGGGCAAGGGCTCCATGACCCATGCCATGGTAGCCACCGGAGAATGCAATTACCGTTGATCGGCCTGTTGCGGTCTTGCACAGCTTGATCGCGGCATCAACGGCATCCGTTCCCGAAGGTGAGCAGAACTGTATCTTCGCATTGTCCTTCAGTTCTCCGGGGAGAAGGGACAGTATGGTGTGAACAAAACGGTCCTTTACCGGTGTCGTAAGATCGAGGGTATGAAGGGGAGCATCACTGGTCAGCAGATCTATCATCGCCTGGTTGACCTCCTCATCGTTATGGCCCAATGCCAGGGTACCTGCTCCGCAGAGGAAATCAAGATATCTGTTTCCTTCCACATCCTCCACCCAGCTGCCCTTTGCCTTTTTCAGCGCAAACGGGAATTTCCTGGGATAGCTCCTTGCACTCGATTCGAAGTCATTCTGACGGTCGATGTAATACTGGTTACTGAGATTTTCCATGTTGTTCATCACTCTGTTTCTGTCCTTACTCCATAAAAACTTTCCGGGGACGCCCGGCCCTTTAATTTGTTAAGTCTGCCGGAGACACGCTGCTTTGGTTCCAACGGAGAAGCAGCAGGTCCATGTTCGGCGAATGAATAGTATCAGTCAGCGGTGAATAATGCAACAAAAAACATCATCCCTCTTTACATTAGTCGTCATTTCGGGTAGGATGTGCCACGTAATTGATGCGAAAGTAGCTCAGTGGTAGAGCTCCACCTTGCCAAGGTGGATGTCGCGGGTTCAAGTCCCGTCTTTCGCTTGAAAGGGACCGGAAACGGTCCTTTTTGTTTTGTTCCTGATTATTTCTTCTTCCTTTCCTTAAGCACCACAAGCACGGAAAGGGTGTTTGACCTGGGTTTTTCTGAAAGCAGGTGGATTATTATCTCCTCGATGCCGCCGATGATTCCGATGACGGAGGCAATGATGACTGCGGCCGTGATCCCGATGAAGGGGATGAGGAAGAGAAGAATGAAAATGGAGATGGATGCGAACTTGTTCAGCAAGGTGTGAAGGGGAGCCATCTGACGGAACTTCACCAGCTGTATCAGATAGCTTATCAGCCTCGTTACCACTACAAGGGAAAAGACCAGTTTTGCGGATAGCCCGATCTGGCCATACTCCTTTAATATGACTGAAAGCACCGTGGAGCCGAAGAAGCACAGGTCGGAGATGCTGTCCAGGGTTGCTCCCAGAGGACTGTCCCCGCTGATGCGGCGGGCAACTGCGCCGTCCAGGGCATCCGAAAGGCCTCCTATGGTGAGGAACGTGTAGAACATCACAGAGAAGGGTTCGCTCATTACGATGCCCAGTGCACACGGTATCCTGACAAGCGTAATCATGTTGGCGGCATTTCTCTTTAGAAAATCCTTCATATGTTCTTACCCTTACTCCTAATTTAAACAAGTTATGATATATTTGCAACCGGGAGGTGTTTTTCATGGTTTTCATGGACAGGGAAATGGAAATAAAGAAGTTTCTCGGAAAGGGAAAAGGAGGATATTCATATCTCTCCGAATACAACGGTAAACCATGCGTTCTTAAGCAGTTTCACGATGAAAAGGTCGACTACTATACCTTTTCAGAGCCCAAGCTTTCGCTGGAGCTGAGGGATTACGAAAGGCTTTCCGGCCTGGGACTTCCGGTTCCTGAGCTTTACGATTATGACCCGGAAAGAGGCATTCTCGTGAAGGAATACATCGACGGTCCCACCTGCTATGACCTGGTCCGTGATGACCTCATGAATGCTTCCCTCATCGAAGATGTGAATGCCATGTGCCGTGTGCTTTATCCGGCAGGCCTGAACATCGACTACTATCCCACGAACTTCATCGCATCGTCTTGCGGACTTTACTACATCGATTACGAATGCAACGCCTATGATGAGAAGTGGGATTTCGCGCACTGGGGTATAAAGTACTGGTCAAAGACGGCTGAATTCATGAAGACGCTGGAGTAATGCGTTAACAAAGATCCCGTTTTGAAATAGTATCGGGGCATGAAACGTATAATCTCTTTCGTGAAAAGGGAGGTGGTCTTCTCCGTCTCCCTGCTTCTCACCGTTCTTTCGGTGTTTCTCAATCCCCATCCTGAAACATATCTTTCCTTTGTCGATTTCGGGATGCTGATGATGCTTTTCTCCCTAATGGGGATTTCCTCCGGACTTGAGAAGTCGGGCCTCTTCCATGCCCTTGGGTCTGCCCTGGTGGGGAAGAGCGGAAACGTGAGGGTGCTTGCCCTCCTGCTTGTGTTCCTGCCGTTCTTCACCTCGGCACTCGTGACGAATGACGTGTCACTCATCATGTTCATACCGTTCACGCTTGCCCTGGTGCGAGGCCTGATGGACATCAGGGAAAGGATTACTCTGGTGACGCTCCAGACAGTCGCGGCAAACCTGGGAAGCATGATGCTGCCGGTGGGAAATCCGCAGAACCTCTATCTCTTTTCCCGTTACGGCCTCTCGGCCGGGAATTTCTTCCCCGCCGTCCTTCCTTACTCTGCCCTGAGTCTCATCCTCCTTGCATTGTCTGTCTTCCTGTTCTTCCCATCCCGGGCAGTGAGGGCAGGGGAGGAAGCCGGAAAGCCTGACGCAAAAATGGGCGCCCTCTTTCTGGCACTGCTTGTCCTGGCGCTGCTCTCGGTCTTCGGCTTCGTGCCCGATTACGTCATCTTCCTGATATCGCTTGGAGTTTTCGCATTAACATTGCGCTCTTTTCTCAAAGGTGCCGATTACATCCTGCTTCTTACCTTCGTGTGCTTCTTCATCTTCAGCGGTAATCTGGCGGCATGTGAGCAGGTGAGGAGCTTCTTCGCCCGCCTGATCGAAGCATACCCCCTTGCCACCACGGTGATGACGTGTCAGGTGATAAGCAACGTGCCTGCGGCCGTGCTTCTCTCCGGCTTCACGGAAAATGCCCGCCTTCTCCTGACAGGCACCAACATCGGAGGCCTCGGCACCCCGATCGCATCCCTTGCCTCCCTCATCACGATAAAATTCGTCCTGAAGGAGGATAAGAGTGAAGTGAATGGGTTCTGGGGAGTTTTCCTCTCATTCAACTTCGCCTTTCTCGTAATACTGATGGCTGCAGCCATGTTCCTGGGAGTCTGATATGGAAATAGTACCTTCAAGGGTTTTCTCTTCCCTTTACATCCTCATCGACATCGTCTTCCTGATTGTTTTCTCCCTGATGCTCTTTCTTTCAGGCAGGAGGAAGGCTCTTGCCTTCGGCCTCTTCGGAGGGCTTCTGTACTTTGCCGTGGACTGGGGAATCTTCTCTCTTGCCCTCGGGGCCAGAATCGTTACCGGTGCCCCGACCGCACTGTTCCTGTTCTGGCTTTCGATGAGTTATGGGCTTACCAACTTCGCCTGGATCTGGCTGATGCTTGACCGGGACAGCGCAAGGGTGGAGTGGTCGGTGCTCATCTTCTTCTCCTGGATTGCCACTGCGCTCCTCAGCCAGAACTTCGGTTCCTCCTGGCCCGTGATATCGATAAGCCGCACGACAGCTTCATACCATGGCGTCATGGCCCTCATCCTGATCGCGGGCTACATGATCGTGATATCACTGAACATATTCAGGAATGCGGGAATCCCGGTCCTTTACCTGCTTTTCGTCGGAATCACGGTTCAGCTCGGATGGGAAACGGCACTCCTTGTCACCGGGATAAGACAGTCCGGAATTGAGACCCTTATCATCAACAGTCTTATCGAAACCAATCTTGGTCTTCCATATATCTATTTCATACATAAGAGGTTATCAAAAACATGAAATTTTTTTGAAAAAATATTTCAAAAGCAGTTGACAATAATCCGTCATTTTGCGATAGTACTACACGTTGATTGCGCTGGTGAACACCGGATGCTTCGAACAATGGTGGAAGTAGTTCAGTGGTAGAGCGCCAGATTGTGGATCTGGTTGTCGAGGGTTCGAACCCCTTCTTCCACCCACGCTGTTCTTCGGAACAGATGCGCGCGTAGCTCAGCTGGATAGAGCGTCGGACTTCGAATCCGCAGGTCGCAGGTTCGTATCCTGCCGGGCGCAGCAAACAAAATTGTGCCGCTAGCTCAGCTGGTAGAGCAGCAGACTCTTAATCTGCGGGTCAAAGGTTCGATCCCTTTGCGGCTCATATCTCACCGCGAGAGTGGTGGAATTGGCAGACACGCTAGATTTAGGTTCTAGTATCGTTGATGTGCGGGTTCAAGTCCCGCCTCTCGCAAGGACCTTTTCTAACGAGGTCGCAAATGCGAAAGTAGCTCAGTGGTAGAGCTCCACCTTGCCAAGGTGGATGTCGCGGGTTCAAGTCCCGTCTTTCGCTTAAATGATGAACCAGAAATGGTTCATTTTTTTTCGCAAAATGGGAAATTGTGAGGTATATGCGGAATCACTGATGATCAGGGATTCCGCATTTGCTTTTTATCTGGTCTTTCTGTGAACTTCCGCCCATTCGGGGCTGGTTTCATTTACATCGTTTCTTAGAATGCTTCCGTTTGTAAGCCTTACTATGAGGACGGCATGCTTCCATTTTATCCTGGCATTCTTAAGCTCGTTCATTATCTGGGGCTTAAGACGCTCACTGTATTTGCCGAGCTTTTCCAGCGCGGGAAGATATCTCTTATCCAGCCAGAGCGTGAGGGTAGCCTCATCCAGGAGCTTTTCCTCATACTGATTGAGCTTTCTCATTTCAATCTTTGAGAAGTAGGGGGAAAGCATCTTTTCCAGGTCTTCCCCGTTCCAGTTGGTAAGCGGATTGTCTCTGCCGAAGATGTCGGTCTCAGCTGCCTTCAGCAGGTCCCTTGTCTTTCTGTCGGAGACGAAATCACTGAGTCTCGAGCCCTCTGAGGCAACGCTCTCTGAGAGACTGACGACTCCGTCAGGCTTTATCCTCCGCTTGAGGGATGTGATTATGTCCGACTCCTCCTTAAGACGGGAGAAGATGTTCTTTGCAAAGATATGCTCGAAGCGGATGTCATCTCCCTGGGTGTCCAGGTACTCCTTTGCACTTCCCACGAAAACCTCAGGCTGTCTCAGCAGCTCAAGGCTCTCTTTATAATGATTAATATATGCGGCTTCCTCGGCGGTCTTCACCTGACAAGCCGCAAAGCCTTCAGGATTGTGCCTGACCGCATTCCAGAGGATGAGACCGTGGGAGGCATTGAGCACGAGGATGTTGTCACTTCGTCTGATGGGAAGGTCCTCGAAGATCGCATCCCTGATCTCGAGCAGGAGCTTTGAGCCCATTGAGGATGTCCTTCTGAGCCAGTTCTCCTCCGCCTTTGAGGCGGGGGAGAAGGTCAGGTTTTCCGTGAAGGTGTCACTGCTCATTCCTTCCAGCTGGGCTTCACGCTTCCTTTCAACCTCTTCCTTTATGCTCTTCTCATATCCCACGTCGGAGGGCCTGTAATAGACCTTGCCCTGGAGGGCATCGGGCAGATACTGCTGAACCACCCAGTGATCCTTATAGGCATGGGGGTAGAGGTATCCTTCCCCGTGGCCGAACTCCTTCGCATCCCTTGAGGCATCCTTCAGGTGGTTCGGTACCTCCTGCTGCTTTTCCTTCTCCACATCGGAAAGGGCATCGAAGAAGGCCAGTGCGGAGTTACTTTTCCTGCATGTGGCCAGGTACAGTGTGGCCTCTGCCAGGTGGAAGCGTCCCTCAGGCAGTCCGATGCGGTCAAAGGCGGCGGCACAGGAAGCGACGACGTTTATCGCATTGGGGTCGGCAAGGCCCACGTCCTCGGAGGCAGAAATGAGCATCCTGCGGAAGATGAAACGGGGATCCTCTCCGGCTGCGACCATGCGGGCAAGCCAGTAGAGGGCGGCATCGGGATCGCTGCCCCTCAGTGACTTTATGAATGCGGAGATGACATCGAAGTGGTAGTCGCCCTCCTTGTCGTAGAGTACGACTTTTTTCTGTATCGATTCCTCGGCGCTCTCAAGGGAGATCCTGATGCACTCGCCGTCCTTTGGCGGAAACACGTCGGCAGTGGTCTCAACGGCCAGCTGCAGGGCATTCAGCAGGCTTCTGGCATCGCCGTCTGCGATGTTTATGATGTGCTCAAGGGCACCCTCCTCAAACTCGATCCTGTAGCGTCCGTAGCCCCTTTCCCTGTCGGTCAGGGCCTGGTAGGCAACCTTTTTCAGGTCTGCTTCGGAGAGCTTCGTAAGCTGGAAGACGCGGCTCCTCGAAACCAGGGCGGCATTGACCTCAAAGTAGGGGTTCTCCGTTGTTGCCCCGATCAGTATGAACGTTCCGTTCTCAACCCAGGGAAGCAGGGCATCCTGCTGGCTCTTGTTCCATCTGTGTACCTCATCGACGAAGAGTATCGTCCTCTGGCCGAAGTGGGCAAGACGGTCTCTGGCTGCATCTATCTCGATCCTGAGTTCCTTCACCCCTGAAAGTACCGCATTGAGGGTGGCAAAGTGGCTCTTGGTCGTGTTTGCTATCACTCGGGCAAGGGTTGTCTTGCCTGTTCCGGGAGGTCCGTAGAAAATGATGGAGCTGAGAAGATCGGCCTGAATGGCACGCCTGAGCAGCCTGCCTTTCCCGATGATGTGCTCCTGTCCGATGTATTCATCCAGTGTCCTCGGCCTCATGCGGTAGGCAAGAGGCTGGGATGATATCTGTTCCTCGGCGGTGAAAAGATCACTCTGCATCTGTATCTCCCGTTGCGCGTATTCTTACTTCGTTTTCCGAAAGGGCATTGAAGTAGACTTCCATGGCAAGCACCGCAAGCTCGTGCTCAGAGAGCGGTGAAATCGGTGCGATGACCGTTTCCTGTCCCACCAGGGCAAGGTTTGCATGGTGCTTTCTCCATACCTCGGCCTCTTCGTACATTTCCGTGAAGGCTTCCCGCTCCTTCGTGGAATCATCAATCAGGGCCTTTTCGAAGATGGCGGTCACTTCAGAATGACATTTGTTTCTCAGAATAGTGCTCACCGATGAGTATCCGCTTTCAAGCACGGCGCTCACGTTTTCAAAGGTGTAGTCCGAAAGGAATGAGAAAAGACAGTCCGAAACGGCGAAGCGCGCGGAGCGGACAGCCTCATTCAGCTCCCTGAGATAGGCGTCCATGAGCTCGGTGAATCCGGGGAGCGAGGTGGTGTATTCAATGTAATCGGGGACGTCGGAAAGCAGCGGCTCCCGCGTGAAGATCACGGACTCAGTGTCCAGAATCGCCTGCTGAATGCTGCTTTTCAGCCCGGATGTGAGCAGCAGTTCCTCATCGGTAGTGTAGCCGGCACTCCTGTCGGCTGTCTGACAGGAAGTCAGCAGCAGAAGGAAAATCAGGATTGAAAGTGCGGGATGTTTTTTCATGGTTTCACCTCTTACCTCAGACCGCCCGGCTGATCATCTTTAATGATACACCAATAATCACTTTTGCTCTACTGGTCGAATTATGCTTTGTCCGGTAAGGAAATATCGGCATGTCGGAAATACATGGCCTTTTGCGTGTGCGCATGCGGTTTATTGTGATATAATTGAAAATGCCGTCCTTTGGGATTCCTGTTGACGATTCCCCGGATGAGCTTATATTTTACCGTAAGGAGAAAATATGGCAGAAACAAATCTCAGCGTCCTGCAGAACACGCAGGCTAGGGCCAATGGCCTTCTCAAACATGTCTATGGTTACATGTTCGTGGGACTCCTTCTCACATCAGTATTCAGTTTCCTTGTTTCCCAGAGCAGCAGGGCAGTCGCATTCATCTATTCAAATCCGTTCGTCACGATAATACTCTGTGTGGCAGAGCTTGCCCTTGTCTTCTATCTCTCGGCAAGGATTGAGAGGATAAGCATGAGGAGCGCCCAACTGTGCTTCTTCGCTTATTCCATTCTGACCGGAGTGACGCTTTCCTCCGTATTCCTCGTTTACACCGGTGCCTCGATCGCAAAGGCCTTCGTCACGACATGTCTCATGTTCGGCGGTCTCACGGTCTATGCCGGAGTCACGAAGCGCAACATCGCCTCCTGGGGCACATATCTGATGATGGGCCTCTGGGGAATAATCATCGCCGGAGCGATCAACATGTTCTTCGGCTTCAGAAGCGTCGATCTCCTGATCTCAGTCCTCGGAGTCGTCGTCTTCCTCGGTCTTACCGTTTATGACACGAAGAGGGTTCTGGATATGAACAGGGAGTACGGCTCTGAGATGACGGAGGACGAATATGTCAAACTCGGCGTCATCGGTGCCCTCAACCTCTATCTGGATTTCCTCAACATCTTCCTCTACCTCCTGAGGCTTTTCTCATCATCCTCCCGTGATAAATGAGGTTTACTCCGACCGCTCGGTGGTCGTTGTCAGCAAGCCCTCTGGGCTTCCCACCGCACCCTTGAAAAATGGGTGCGGTGATAGTCTGGTAAAGCAGGTTGCAGAGGTTTATCCGGAGATAATGGAGGTTTCAGGATATCAGAGCTGGGAAGGAGGACTCCTTCACCGCCTTGATACACCCACATCGGGACTCGTCATCTTCGCCAGGAACCAGAAGGCCTTTGACTACCTTTCCTGGCAGCAGAGGCACGATATGATCACAAAGGAGTACAGGGCACGGAGTGCGGGAATGAAAGAGAGCCTTCCCGGCTTTCCTCCCTTTCCCTTCAGATCTTCGGATGAGTGCTTCACGATCACATCCGGTTTCAGGTCCTACGGGCGCAAAGGGGCCTCGGTCCGTCCGCTTGTCGTTGACAGGGACATGAGAGTGTACCGCACTGAGGTCGCCAGGGAGAGTGATGACTCATTCATATGCGTCCTTACCCAGGGCTTCCGCCATCAGGTGAGATGCCACATGGCCTGGGCCGGATATCCGCTCATCGGGGACGTGCAGTACGGGGGAAGTGAGGGCAATGAGTTCGGCCTCGAGGCGATAGGACTTACGTTCACCGATCCTGCAAGTCAGAAGGTCATTTCAATTAGAGTCTAGTTTTTTTGTTTTATCAGTGGTATTTCCTTGCAGTGAAATTAGATAATTTGAAGGGATGAAAAATTTACGGGAAAATTTCGGTTTTCGTGTTGACAAAGAAGCGACTAAAATTGTATCTAATTGACCATCAATGGTGATAGCAGATGACTGTTATCACCTTTTTTTTGGTACAACGGCGTACCGGGATTCACTTCTCGGTACGCCTTATCTTTTTTTAGGAGAGGTGAAAAAATGTTTTCAGCTGTTGACACGATCTGGGTACTGCTCGGGGCCGCACTGGTCTTTTTCATGCAGGCAGGTTTCGCTATGGTCGAGACCGGATTCACTAGGAGTAAGAATGCCGGTAACATCATCATGAAGAACGTCATGGACTACTGCATCGGTACAGTCGCGTTCTGGCTTGTGGGTTTCGGACTCATGTTTGCCGGAGATGGTCTTTTCTTTGGCGGCTTCGATCCGTTCATCCGCGGGGATTACTCCTCAACGTTCCCCACATTCGCTTTCGTAATTTTCCAGACGGTTTTCTGCGCCACAAGCGCAACGATCGTGTCAGGAGCCATGGCTGAGAGAACGAAGTTCATCTCATACTGTATCTACAGCCTGCTCATCTCCCTTTTCGTATATCCCATTTCAGGTCACTGGATCTGGGGCGGCGGCTGGCTTGCCCAGCTCGGCTTCCATGACTTTGCCGGAAGCACGGCCGTTCACATGGTTGGCGGCGTCGCAGCCCTGATCGGTGCGATGTTCCTGGGACCCAGAATCGGCAAATACGATGAGAAGGGCAACCCGAAGGCAATTCCCGGCCACAGCCTTACGCTCGGTGCCCTCGGATGCTTCATCCTTTGGTTCTGCTGGTTCGGATTCAATGGCTGTTCAACAGTTTCAATGACAGGTGATGAGTCAATCGTTTCCGCATCAAAAATCTTCGTAACCACGAACATGGCTGCCGCAGTCGCCACATGCACGACCATGATCCTTACCTGGGTCCGCTACAGGAAACCCGATGTCTCGATGACACTCAACGGCTCCCTTGCCGGTCTCGTCGCCATCACTGCAGGCTGTGATCTCGTGACACCCGTAGGTGCCGCAGTAATCGGTCTTGTCGCCGGTGTGCTCATCGTGTTCTCAGTTGAGTTCTTTGACAAGGTGACAAAGATCGATGACCCTGTCGGTGCCATCTCCGTTCACGGTGTCTGCGGTGCGGTCGGTACGATCCTCACAGGTGTGTTCGCAGAGGACATCGGACTCTTCTACGGCGGCGGATTCTCATTCCTCCTCACACAGCTTCTGGGTGTTGCATCGGTAATCCTCTGGGTTGTGGTCGTGATGACAATCATCTTCTTCGTGATCAAAAAGACCATCGGCCTCAGGGTATCCGCTGAAGAGGAAATCGTCGGTCTCGACATCAAGGAGCACGGACTCACAAGCGCATATGCGGACTTTGCTCCCGTATACATGGGTGCCGCAGCAGCTGCTCCCGATGTTGACCTCGTGAAGGTCCCTGTCGAAAAGGCCGTCGAGACCTATGCCGATCCTGCTGTAAAGAGCGATGCGAAACTCACGAAGGTCGTCATCATCGCCCGCCAGAACAAATTCAACGAGCTCAAGCATTCGCTCGGTCTCATCGGTGTCACCGGTCTTACGGTCAGCCATGTAATGGGCTGCGGAATGCAGAAGGGCAAGACCGAATACTACAGAGGTGTTCCCGTTGAGATGACGCTCCTGCCGAAGATCAAGATCGAGACTGTTGTTTCGAAGGTTCCCGTAAGAAAGGTCGTCGACACGATCAAGAGTGTTCTCTACACAGGACACTACGGTGACGGTAAGATCTTCATCTACGACGTTGAGAACGTCATTAAGGTCAGAACCGGAGAGGAGGGTTACGACGCCCTTCAGGACGAGGAATAAACAGCGCTGGGGATGGGCATCCGCTCATCCCCTTTTTCACTCCTCAGACCTTTCAGTAACCACCCCGTCCCGGGATACTTCCTCAATCTTCCTCTTAACATCCTCAAGCGTTGCATTGAGTTTTTTCGTAAGCTGGGTTGCTTCCTCATAGATTCTTATCGATTCCTCAAGTCCGGTATCCTCCGATCTCAGCTTCTCGGTAAGCTCCTCAAGTTTTTTAAGATCTGTCTCAAAACTCATTTTATTTTTTCTCCTCAAGAACCTCAGTCCTTATAATACCTTTCATAACCCTGACTGACAGGATGTCCCCTGCCTTAACCTCGTCACTGCTTCTGACTGCGGTGCCGTCAGGAAGGGTAGCGATAGCATATCCTCTCCTTAATACCTCCAGCGGGGAGAGGGCCTCTGCCGCGGCAGAGAGGGCATCGAGCCTCGATCTGGAAGAGGAATACTTCCTCTCGATTGCCGTGCGGCACTCCGCTGAGAGCGAGCTGACAGTGGCCTCGGCCCTTTCAGCTTTCATCCTTACATCCCGCACCGCCGTTCCGGCTGCCCCCTTGAGGGCGGCTTCAGCCCTTAGGGCCTTTGCCCTGAGGCCCGGAGTAAGGGCGTCTGAGAGCAGGGAGGTCTTCATAGCTGATGATGAGAACCTGGATGAGAGGATGGCCATCATGTGCTGAGTTGACGGGATTGAGGGCTTTTTGAGCTTTGTCATCATCAGCGCCTTAAGCTCATTTTCCCTGATTATCCCGGCAGCTGCCCTCAGAACCTTCTCCTTCATCACGGCGGAGAGGGTTTCATTGAGGTTCTTAAGCTCCTCCCTGTCCCTGAAGATTCCCTCACTGGCCATTGCGGCTCCCTCAGTCGGGGTTATGGCCCTGGCATCTGCGGTGTAGTCACTGAGACTGTAGTCGATCTCATGGCCCACAGCGGAGATGATGGGAATGTCCGAACGGTGGATCGCCTCGATGACGAGGGGATCGGAGAAGGGCAGAAGGTCCTCCTTCGAGCCTCCTCCCCGTCCCACGATGAGGACGTCACACATGGGTATCATGTTTGCATTGTCTATCTGGGCGGCAATGTCCTCCGCCGCGCTCTCACCCTGCACGAGACAGGGGTAGATGACGACATCGAGGGAAGGTGCCCTCTTTTTAAGGGTATTCAGCATGTCCTCCACGGCGGCACCTCCTGGGGCCGTGACTATGCCCACCCTGGAAGGATGGCGGGGAATGGGCTTTTTCAGCTCCAGATCGAAGTATCCCATGCTCTGGTAGTAGGCCTTCCGCTTCTCAAGCTCGAGAAGGATGTCCCCGTCCCCTGATCTCTTTATCGTCTGGCAGATTATCTGGTATGTTCCCCTGGGCTCGTAGACATCAACGGAGCCCCAGACGAGGACCCGGTCCCCGTTCTGGGGAACGTATGCCGACTGGGTGCGGGCAAAACGGAACATCACGGCGGAAATCTGGCTGTCCCTGTCCTTCAGGGTGAAGTACCAGTGACCGGATGTGGAGGGCCTGAAGCCCGAAACCTCCCCCTCGATCAGGAGGTTGTAGAACCTGTCGCGGAAGGTTTCCTTTATTATCCTGTTGATTTCCGACACGGTAAGCGGCCGGTCGGAAAGTGCTGTGTCGATGTTCATGGATTAAGATTAACCTGCTGACTTTTCCTTCTGCAACAGCAATCCGTAAAAAAAGAATGCCGGAATCATGGGAAAAAGCGTCCATAAGGGAAGGTAGTACGTCGTCTGCAGCAGGAAGGCAAGGCTGGCTGCCGAGGCGGGAATGACGATGTATTTCCAGTTTTTCCGGGAGAGTGCAAGAAGAATCAGGCCCAGGAGCGCCAGGATGATCCTGGCAGCCCTTTCCTCAAGGGGAAGGCATTCGATCATGATGAAGGCAAATATTGGATTCAGACGGTACAGGCTTCCCGTGAAGAATATTATAAAGAGCAGTGCCGCTGCACCTGATGCGACGATCGGGATGGCCGATTCGGGGAAAAACAGTGAAAGAAGGCTTTCCAGCGAGAGAAAGCACAGCATGGGGGAGGCCGTCTTCCGGAAGCGGTCTGAAAAGGATAGAAGAAGAATGTGGAGAACTGCGAAAAAAACGAATCTTATCATGCAAAAAAATAAAGCTGTCCGGTGAGGACAGCAGTAAAGGGAGGTTTAAACCTCACGCCTCTTCGATTGCACCTGTGGGGCAGACGCCTGCACATGTACCGCAGTCAAGGCACTTGTCGGGATCGATTGAATAGATATCGCCCTCGGAAATTGCCTCTGCAGGACATTCACCTGCACAGGTTCCGCAAGCAACGCATGAGTCTGTGATTCTGTAAGCCATTGTAGTACTCCTTACCTAATTAGATGGTTAAAGTATAGTTAGCCTTTGAGTCCCTCGTCAAGGTGATTTTCCCCTTATTTGAGCCCTTTGCGGTGGTTCACTTAACGCCTCCTATCTGATAAAATCCGCAGGCTATGAAGAAACTCGTGATAGCTGAAAAGCCCTCCGTTGCCAGGGAAATAGCCAAAACCCTGGGATCCCATGAGAGGGGGGCCGGGTATATCGAAGGTCCGCAGTATGTCGTGACCTGGGCGCTGGGACACCTTGTGGAGCTCTGCGATCCAGCCCACTACAGTGAAAGGTGGAAGCGGTGGAGCATTAAGGATCTCCCGATGCTTCCCGAGACTCTGGACCAGGAAGTAATCGAATCATCAAAGGAACAGTTTGAAAACATCGCAGCCCTGTTTAAGAGAAGCGACATCCAGGCAGTCGTAATCGCAACCGATGCGGGCCGTGAGGGTGAGCTGGTCGCCCGCTGGATCCTCAAGCTGGTCGGCTGGAAGGGCGAAACCCTCCGTCTCTGGATCAGCAGCCAGACGGAAAAGGCAATCAGGGAAGGCTTTGCCCATCTGGAAAGCGCCTCTCTGTATGACAATCTCTACCATGCCGCCGAGGCGAGAAGCGCCGCCGACTGGTATGTGGGAATGAACGTTTCCCGTGCCCTTACCTGTCACTACGATGCCCGCCTTTCGGCAGGCCGCGTCCAGACGCCGACCCTGGCCCTGATGACGAAGAGGGAAGAGGAGAGGGAAGCCTTCCTCGGAGCGGGATATTACACGGCCCGTGCCGACTTCGGTCTCTTCAGTGCCTCCTACTACCCGGAGGAAAACTCGGTAAGATTCACTGATAAGGAAACAAAGGAGTTCTTTGAGAACGGCTTTGAGGGGAGCACCGGCAGCGTCAGGTCCCTCGTGAAGGAGGAGAAGGAGGAAAAGCCGCCCCTTCTTTATGACCTTACCGAGCTGCAGAGGGATGCAAACCTCACCTACGGCTTCTCGGCAAAGGAGACACTGGACACGCTCCAGAGACTCTATGAGGTACATAAGATCGTGACCTATCCGAGAACCGATTCCCGTTATCTCACCTCCGACATAATTCCCACCCTGCGCGACAGGGTGAGGGCACTGGAACTGACCCAATTCGGAGCGACCGCGGCAGGTTACCTTGAAGCAGGATTCGACTTCGATAAGGAGCGCTACTGTCAGGAAGCCCTGGTCACGGATCACCATGCGATCATACCGACGGAGGAGAAGGTCCATCCGGAGAAGCTTTCATCCGATGAGGAGAAGCTATGGCGTCTCATCGCCATGAGGTTCCTGGAAGCCCTCTCATCTTCCTATATATATACGACCACCACATGCAACCTGGATGTGAAGGGAAAGACCTTCAGGACCAGGCTTTCCCTTCCCGTCAGGAAGGGGTGGAGGAAGGTTGCCGAGGAGGCAGGTCTCAGGAGCACGGCCGCAGCCGACTCCCTTGATGACTCCTTCGCGCTGCTGCGCCTGAAGGAGGGCGATGAGGTCCGTGTGGAGGGAATCACCGTGAGGGAAAACACCACAACGCCTCCCGAAAGATATACCGATGCAACCCTGCTCTCCGCAATGGAGCATGCCGGAAGGTTCGTCGATGACACCACGATCAGGGGCAATCTCTCAGGAGGACTCGGAACTCCCGCAACCCGTGCCGACATCATCGAGAAGCTGGTTCAGAACAGCTATGTGGTCAGGGAAGGAAAGTACTTCGTCCCCACAGCCAAGGGCCGTGAGGTCGTCCGTCTGGCACCCCAGGTGCTCCAGTCAGCGGAGCTCACCGGAGTCTGGGAGGGAAGGCTTGATGCGATCAGCCGCGGCATCGAGAGCAGTGAGATCTTTATCAGGGACATAAAGAAGATGGCTTCGCACCTCGTCGATGAGGTAAAGGCATCAGCGCTGGTCTTCGATCCCCACTTCCCGGACGGGAAGAAGTGCCCCCACTGCGGAGGTGAGATGATGAAGAGCATCGCGCTCGACGGCAGCACCCACTACATCTGTCAGCGTCTTTCATGCTGTTACGAGATCCGGGAGGTTAAGGTCCCTGTGGACACTTCCGCCCTTACCAAGGTGAAGAAGGCTCCCGAGTTCACATCTGCAGGAAAGGTCAAGGTCGTCATAAGGAAATCGGCCGTTAAGGTGCCGAAGACAGTATATGAGACCCGCACCGAGGTCGTCAGGGAGAGTAAGAAGGCCATGAGACCCCAGAGGGAGGATCGGCGTGAGGACGTAAGGCGCCATGAGTTCCGTTCAGGCGATGAAGGCGGCGGAACGTTTGCCGACTTCATGCGTCAGTCCGAGCGCAGGGCAGAGGAGAGAAAGCGGAAAAGGAAGTGAAATCTGTTATCATATTAACGTTTTGTTAGTATGTAGACATAATACTGATTATCTGCTATAGTGAGTTTTCATGAACATCGCTATAGTAGGTTTTGGCAGGATGGGAAGGAAGATTTACGAAAAGGCGACGCTTTCATCCCATCGCATTGTATCGGTAATAGACAGTTTTTCCTCCGATCCGCTTGTGACGGATAAGAACATAACGGCAGAAAGCCTTAACGGGGCCGATGCCGTGATCGATTTCTCGGCTCCGGCAGCGGCAGTCGGGAACATAAAGAAATATGCTGACCTCAAAGTACCCGCCGTGATCGGTACCACCGGCTGGACGGAACATCTTGCCGAGGTCAGGGAATATGTGGAAAAGAGCAGGGGAACGGTCCTCTGGTCCGGAAACTTCTCCATCGGAGTTGCCGCGACCCTTAAGATCGTTTCCTTCGCTTCTTCCCTCATGAACGCCCTTCCATCCTACGATGCGGCGGTCTTCGAGACCCACCACCGCATGAAGGCCGACAGCCCCTCCGGGACTGCGCTCATGCTGGCTGACGAGGTTATCAGGAACCTGGACAGGAAGGACAGTGTCGATACGGAGTGTCAGCACTCGAAGATCGGGGAAAACGTGCTTCACCTCTCCTCGCTGAGGGTGGGAAGCGTACCCGGAACCCACGAGGTCATATTCGACAGCGATGTCGATACGATCACGATAAGCCATGCGGCCAGGAGCCGTGACGGATTTGCCTCCGGCGCGGTGCGTGCGGCCGAGTGGCTCCTTGAGGAAAAAAGAACAGGTCTCTTTTCCATGGATGATTTCATAAACAGTTTACTTGGAGTATAAATAATGAAAAGCAGGCAATTCTTCAAAGGAGTGTTCACCGCACTCATCACCCCCTTTACCGATTACGGCACCGTTGACTACGCTGCCCTTGAGAGAATCGTCAATTTCCAGATCGAGAACGGAATCGACGGCCTCGTCCCCTGCGGAACGACCGGTGAAAGCCCCTGCCTCTCCCATGAGGAGCATGACAGGGTAATCGCCCAGACGATAAAGTTCGCAGCCGGCCGCGTTCCCGTCATCGCCGGTACCGGTTCAAATGCAACCAATGAGGCCATCAGGCTCAGTCAGCATGCCGAGGATGCCGGTGTCGATGCCGTCCTTCTCGTCAATCCGTACTACAACAAGCCCAACCAGGAGGGCCTTTACAGGCACTTCCGCGCCATCGCGGACAGCGTCAGCGTTCCATGCATCCTTTACAACATAAAGGGCCGCACGGGCGTCAATCTTGAGACCGACACACTGCTCCGCCTTGTCAGGGACTGTCCCAACATCTATGCAGTCAAGGAAGCAAGCGGAAACCTCGATCAGATGACCGATGTCATCAACCGTTCACCCAGCGACTTCATCGTACTTTCAGGCGATGACAACCTGGCACTGGAGCTGGTCAGAAGAGGCGGTGACGGTGTCATCTCCGTGGCATCCAACCTCTTCCCGAAGGAGATGGTTTCAATGGTTCATGCCGCAATGGACGGGGACTACGCAACGGCGGAGAAGATCGAGTCATACTTTGCCGATTTCTTTAAGACATGCTTCATCGAAACCAATCCGATTCCCATCAAGACGGCAATGGCCCACTATGGCAGATGCCGCGAGATCTTCCGCCTTCCCATGTGTCCGCTTGAAAAGCCGGAGCACAGGACAGAGCTCATCAGGACAACCGATGCGCTCTTCGACGCAATCAATAAGGGGCTTATCTGATGGCAAGAATAAACAGCTGCTACACAAAACTCGCCTCGGGATATCTCTTTCCCGAGATCGCAAGAAGAACACGGATCTGGAGTGCCGCACATCCCGGTGCCGAGATCCTGAAGCTCGGTATCGGCAATACCACCGAGGCCCTGCCTGAGGTACTCGTGAATGCGATGAAGGCTAAGCTTGATAAGCTTTCCTGCCGCGACACATACACCGGCTACGGCGATGAGCAGGGTGACACACCGCTCAGGGAAGCTCTCAGGGACTTCTATAAGGAGCACTACGGCGTTACGCTCGAAGCCGATGAATTCTTCGTCTCCGACGGTGCGAAGAGCGATGCTGCAAACATCCAGAACCTCTTTTCCGAGGACTGCGTCGTCGCCGTCCAGGATCCCGCATACCCCGTATACGTCGACTCAAACGTAGTGGGCGGCAGGAGCAGCGGCTTTGAAAACGGTGCCTATAAGGACCTGGTGTACCTTAAGGGTGACAGCTCCAACGGCTTCGTGCCCGAGCCCCCGAAGGAAAAGGTCGACATCATCTATCTCTGCTTCCCCAACAACCCGACAGGTGCAGTAGCAACGAAAGAGCAGCTTAAGGCCTTTGTCGACTACGCCAGGGCAAACAGGGCAGTCATCATCTTCGATGCCGCTTATGTATCTTACATCGAGGATCCCGAGCTTCCCAGGACGATCTACGAAATCGAGGGAGCAAAGGAGTGCGCCATCGAAATCAACTCCTTCTCAAAGAACGCCGGCTTCACAGGGGTGCGTCTCGGCTGGTCCGTAGTCCCCCATGCGCTTGTATGTGAGGACGGAGAGCCCGATCAGCTTCATAAGATGTGGAACAGAAGGCAGTGTACCTTCTTCAACGGTGCGTCAAACATCGCCCAGGCCGGCGGTCTTGCGGCACTCTCCGGTGAGGGTTTTGCCGCATGCCAGGAGCTGGTTGACTACTACAAGGGCAATGCCAGGATCATAAGGGAAGGCCTTGAGAGCGTCGGTCTTGAATGCTTCGGCGGTAAGAACAGCCCCTACATCTGGGCCCGCTGCCCGGAAGGTTACTCCAGCTGGGAGTTCTTTGACTTCCTGCTTGACCGCTGTCACGTAGTCGTCACTCCCGGTGCGGGCTTCGGTGCCGCAGGCGAGGGGTATGTCAGGGTGTCATCCTACGGTCACAGGGAGAATGTGATAATGGCTGTCGAAAGCATTAAGGAGGGACTTAAAAAATGAGTGAAAAGAAGCTTCCGCTTCCTGAGAGTGAGTTCCTCTCCCTCATTAAGGATGTGCCGACCCCGTTCCATATCTACGATGAGAAGGCCTTCACAGAGAATGCGAAAGCCTTTTACGATGCCTTTTCCTGGGCTCCGGGCTTCACCAACTTCTTTGCAGTGAAGGCATGCCCGAATCCCTCGATCATGAAGAGGCTTGCGGCTCTCGGATTCGGAGCCGACTGCTCATCGCTGCCCGAACTGCTCTTAAGCAGGGCAAGCGGCATTCCCGGTGAGAAGATCGTCTTTACCAGCAATGACACTCCGGCAGAGGAGTTCCGCGTTGCATATGAGATGGGTGCCATCATCAACCTGGATGACATTACACACATAGATTTTCTCCATAAGGCCCTCGGCGGTGCCTTCCCCGAGCTCATCTGCTTCCGCTACAACCCCGGTCCGGACAGAACGGGAAATGCCATCATCGGAAATCCCGTTGAAGCCAAGTATGGTGTTACGAAGGATCAGCTCATCGAGTGCTACAGAAGGGCAAAGGAGCTCGGTGCAAAGAGATTCGGCCTCCACACGATGGTCGCATCCAATGAGCTCAACGCCGCTTACATCGTAGAGACCGCACGCATGCTCTTTTCTCTTGTCAGGAAGATCAAGGATGAACTGGATATCGATATCGAGTTCATCGACATGGGCGGCGGTGTGGGCATTCCCTACAGGCCCGAGGATGAAAGGATTGACCTTTATGCCCTCTCTTCAGAGATAAAGAAGCTCTATGAGGAGTATGAAATGAAGGTCCGCCTTACCTTCGAGTGCGGCAGGATGATCATGGGCCCCTACGGATATCTGGTCACCAGGGCCCTCCATGTCACAAAGAAGTACAAGGACTATGTCGGAGTCGATGCATGCATGGCTGACCTTATGCGTCCCGCCCTCTACGGCTCATACCACCACATCACGGTAGCCGGAAAGAGCACTCTTGAGCGTGATCACGTCTACGACGTCACCGGATCGCTTTGCGAGAACAACGATAAGTTTGCCATCGACAGGGCTCTTCCCGAGGTGGAGGAGGGGGACACGCTCGTCATCCATGACACCGGTGCCCACGGCTACTCAATGGGCTTCAACTACAACGCCAAGCTCCGCCATGCAGAGTATCTGCTGACAGAGGAGGGTGAGCTGAAGCTTATCAGAAGGGCGGAAACCTACGATGACTATGTGAAGACACTGAGGTTTGAAGGAGCTGAAGTTGAAGTCTGAATATAATGTCAGGGTATATTTTTCAGATACCGACGCAGGCGGAATCGTCTACCATGCCAGGTATCTGGACTTTGCCGAGCACGCCAGGACGGAAGCTCTCAGAAGCGTTTATTCCAAAGGACAGGGGGAACTGCTTCATTCAAACCTCGGCTTCGTCGTGAAGAGCATCACGATCTCCTACGAGAAGCCGGGCTTCCTCGATGACCTTCTCACCGTGGAAACCTCCCTGAAGGAAGCAAAGCGCTTTTCCGCCATCTTCCTTCAGGAAGTGAAGAGGGGAGAGGACACACTCGCGGTCCTGGAAGTGAAGGTTGCCGCGATCGATCTGGAGAAGAAGCGTCCGGTTCCGATTCCCGATGAGATTATAAGCGCTCTCAGTCTCTGATGACCGGGAGCTCTGAAAAACGTGTCGTGTAAGCAGGGCTTTTCAGCTCTGCTTTTGTCATTTCCGCCTTTGTAAGTGAGTTGTTCCTGAGGGTGGTCAGCGCACACTTTCCGTATTTCCTGTTGGTCTCTGCCACCACGGCAGAGAGTTTCTGCCGCTTTTCATCCTCTTTTCTGTCATCGTAAAAGAGGTCATACTGCCGCTCACCTTTCCGGCTGATGTCGAGGGCGAAAACCCTGGAGCCCTTGTACGTTCCCTCCCGCCAGCACGAGGAAAGCGCCGCTTCAGCCGCCTTTGCAAAGATGGGTAGATAGTTGGTCGGGTGCCTGAGGCGCACGCTGACGAAGGGAGAGTAGAAGTCGGGACGAAAGCGGGAGGTGAAGACCGAAACCGCTATCCTTCCGGCCTCCAGTCCCTTTGCTTCCAGCTTTTCGGAAAGGGTCTGACAGTGACATATCAGGGTCCTGAGCAGGTCATCCCGGTTTATTATCGGCTTGCCGAAGGTGATGCCGGAGGCAAAGGAGGCGTTCCTGACGCTCTCCGTATGGGCATTCTTCCCCCTGAGCTCCAGTGCGGTCCTGAGTCCCGTCACCGTGAACTCCTTCAGTATCCTGTCATCATCGAGATCACGGAAAGCGGCTGCGGTGTAAACACCCTTCCGCCTGAGCTTCTGGGCACTTCTCCAGCCGATACCCCAGACCTCCTCCACGGGAGTTTCCTTCAGAACCTCATCCTCTTCCCATTCTTCAAGCGTGAATGCCCCGTCAGGGCGCTTCTTGGCCACGTGGTTTGCGACCTTCGCCAGCGTCATGGTTCGTCCGAGTCCCACCGATACCGGAATGCCGCTTTCCCTGCTGACCTCGTAGCGTACCTCGGCAGGACCTGCGGTACCGGGAGTGAAGAACGCCTCATCGATGGAGTAGGGCATGACTTCTGCGGTCTTCTCAGAGAGAAGTGCCATGACCCGGTCGGAAAGGGAGGCATAGAGCGTGTAGTTTGAGGAAAATGCGATGACTCCCTTCCTCTCTGCCTGCTCCTTTACTTCAAACCAGTTGTCGCCCCGCTTTATGCCTCTCTCCTTTGCCTCCCTGTTGGCCGTGACGACACACCCGTCATTGTTGGAGAGCACCACGATTCCCCTGCCACGGAGATCGGGACGGAAGAGTGCCTCGCACGAAGCGTAGAAGCTGTTGCAGTCGCAGAGCCCGATCACAGCTTCCTCACCACGGCGGTCACGACACCGAATATGACAAGCTCTTCCCCGTCAGCGGGGACTATGTCGGGAAAGTCAGGGTTTTCCGGATGCAGGACCACCCTGGGATGGGTGAGAAGCCTCTTAAGCGTGAACGAGCCGTTCACTGAGGCAACGACGATCGCACCGTGAGAGGGCTGCTTTGCCCTGTCGACCACTATGATGTCGTCAGGGAAGATGCCCGCACCGGTCATGGAAACACCCCGGGCCCGCAGTGCATAGACGCTGGGACGTCTCACGTCCAGATAATCATTGAAATCAAGAGAGTCCTCCTTATAGTCCGCGGCAGGAGAGGGAAAGCCGCATATTATCACAGGAACTTCGCTTAACATTTTCACTCCTCCGATTCAGATGTTACCACCAAAGGGATGGGATTTAAACGGGAAGCCGGGATTGATGAAAAATGTTATTTCTTGTTATATATGAAAATATCAAAAACGAAGAATGAAAAAAGTTCACCTGTCCGTTCTTACGTACGCATTTTCTCTCAGAATGTGTAACTTAATTTAGCCGTCAGCTGGAAATCGCTGATGCAGCCCCCATCGGAGCGGTTGCCCGCATTAATGACGGTTATTTCCCTAAGGGATGCATCAATTCTCATGTGCTCTGACACCTCACAGCCTCCCTGAAGGGTTAAGATGAGGGAGTGTGATACCGCATCACGCCCTGGAGAATCAATGAGATAAGACTCGCCCTGAGAAGTGGAGGGAGCCCTCTTAAAGTCACCTTTCTTCCACCTCGTGTACTTATCCTTGACACCTTTAGCCAGGTAGGTGAAATCAAATTCAAGCTCATAGCCTGCCCTGGCCCTGAAGGAAGTGTTCCAGCAAAGGGCTACAGTGTCATTTCCGTAGCGGTATCCCAGGAACATCAGCTCGTAGTTTGCAAAATGGATATCGGAAGAGGGACTGTTTATGAAGTCAGGAAATGCGATGATCGCATTGATCCCGTAACCGTCACCGCTTCTGGAGCCGTCATCCCTGATGTAGAGATAGGGGTCGGTGTACACGCCCTCAATTTTCGAACTCAGTATTCCCTGTTCCAGTACCCATGAGGCAGTTGCTCCAAGCTGAAAGCCAAGGGCCGGAGGCGGCACTGAGGGGTCACTGAACTCGGTGGGGAAGTTGAATTCATCTATCAGGAGGACACCATATACGCTCAGGTTCTTCGAAGCAGCGAATTCAATCTCTGCAGAGAGCATAGAGTTGGCATTATGCCTGATGTAATAGTTATGAAAGAGTGCCATAGGGGAGAGCACGCTGAGATCCATCGCACCGGACTGGCTTTGGTAGATTATGGCCTCGGTAAGGGCTCCGGTGAACTTTCCTGCAAAGAGTTCCACCCTGTGGGCGATGAAGGCCTTTGTCCCGGTCCGCTCCCTGTCCTGGTCGAAGAAGAGGTCAATGTAAGTCTTTCCGTCAGCATCCTGATAGGTATAGTTGGAAGGGTGGATGAAGGATGAGACCGAGAAGGTGTATTTGAAGTGGTCCGTGAAAACACAGAAGCGGGCATTATTGTGGTACGGAACCTGATCACCGACCATAAGATTCCCGCTGACTCCGGGACCCCATGAGAGTTTTTCCCGTCCGATCGAGAAATACCACTCATCACTTCCTGCCGCAATGATGGCCCTGTAGGGAAAATTCATGTTGAAGTCTATAAGGACGGAGGGCGGCAGGAAGAGGATGTTGGTTCTGAAGGGCATGGGAGTGAAGGTCATTTCCATACCCCTTTCAATCGGGTTCATCTGAGACTGAACCGTTCTGTTAAGCCCCAGCTGGAGCTCTGAGTACATGCAGATGCCGCGTCCTATTGTGATGGAGTAGGGCAGAAATACCATGGGAGAGGGGATGTTCATGTCCCCGGCCCTGCCGAAGCCTCCGATCCAGTCATAGTCCGTGAAATGGGATGAGGAAGTGTGTGCTGTTGCTTCAATGTTCACGCTAAGTCCCGGATCTGGGGAGACTGAACTGTGTTTTCCTTCTGAAAGCTCCTCAAACAGCGCTTTGTAAAGTTCTGCCTCAGCCTGATTGAAGCCGCGTCCGTCAATGGATCTCAGCATCGATAGGAGCTCGGCCTGGCTCCAGGGGCCTGCCGAAGATGGGGTGTGGGAGCCTGAGGAGATGGCCAGATTCCTGACAGCCTCTGCAGTCTCAGAGTGCACGGGATAAATCTTCTGCATGTTTGTATCCGCTGCCTGGAGAGGAATCACGAGCAGGAGTGCAAGCATGAATATGCTAGCGGTTCTTTTCAATATCGTTTTTCCTTATCGCGTCACGGAACATCTCTTCCATCTGAAGGACGCACTTTTCAAGGGCATACTTCTTCGCATGCTCGGCATACTTTGTCTCCATTTCCCTGCGCTCCTTTTCATGCTCAAACCAGTAGTCGATCTTTTTCGCAAGGTCACTGCTGTCCCCTGCTGTGAAGAGACTTCTTTCATCAAGGGCGAACTGGGGCGTTGCCGATCGGCTGCTGTCGGATATTACAGGGACAAGACCGGATGCAAAGGCTTCCATACAGCTCATGGCCTCGATCTCGGCATCTGATGCATGGATGTACAGGTCGGTCTGACCGAAGAGGGAAATGAGCTGGTCCTTGGTGAGAAAGCGCATGATTATCGGATTCGTAAGCCCCTCGGCCCGCTTCCTGTACTCCTCCTCCACAGGTCCCTGACCTGCCAGGAAGAGCTGTATTTCCTTCTCATGGGCAGATTTCTTCACCGCATCTATTATCAGATCCTGCCGCTTTTCATGGGAGAAGCGTCCGCTCATGACGATGACGAACTTACCCTTAAGCTCGGGGCCCTTTTCCTCTTTGTGGTAGACAAAATCGGGGTCTATGCCGTTGGAAATAACCCTGAGATCTGCCTTGTAATGGTGTTTTTTCAGCTGAGCTGCGATCATGCGGCTCGGGCAGTGGATGAAGTCAAAGTACTTGAAAATATACTTCCTGCCGAAGAAATAGGTGAAGGAGATGAGCGGCTTCACGTTTCCCAGGTTCACCGAGTACCAGATGTTCTCCGGCTGTACGTGGAAGGCACCAGTGTACGGTTTTCCCATCTTCCTGCAGATCTTAACGGCCCTGCGCTCTAATATGAAGGGCATGACGATGTGGACGAAGTCGGCCCACTCTATGGCCTCCTTCAGCTTAGCGTCATCGGGACGGGCAAAGGTGAAGCCCTGCTTCTTTATAAGGGAGTCGAAGACGGGCACTTTGTACGTTCCGAATCCGTATTTGTCATCACGGGATTCCCCCGATGCGGCAATCCGCACCTCATGCCCATGCTGCTTCAGAACAGATGCAAGTCTTCTTGCCGTAATTGTGTTGCCGTTGTTCGCTCCGTCAAACTGATCAAGTACCAATAGTATTTTCATGTCCGTGTTTTTCCGATTGACATAGAAAAGGTAGTCTTTTTTTCTCCCCGAGTCCAGCGTAAAATCTACTTTCTCAGGTTTTTTAGTATCTCTCTGATGTTTTCGTCGGCAGTGTATATCTTTTCTGCCTCTTCAGCATAATACAGGGCCAGCTCCTTATCCTTGCCCTTCCAGTAACCGTATGCCAGCCCCGAGAGGATGGTAAAGCGGTCCCATACTGCAGTCGGAGCGCTCTTCATGATCTCCTCTGCCTCCTGAAAGAGGGCAAGTCCCTTCTTCCTGCTTCCTCCCGCGATGCCTGGGGAGTGGAGGTAGCGGTCCGCGGCCATGAGAAGGACGTGGAAATCCTCCTTATGACTCTCCCAGAGCGCATCGATCTTTTTCGTGAACCCCATTCCCTTTGAAAGGGAGCCGTCGATCAGGTACCAGAAGGAATCGGAAAGGGCCTTAAGCACGCCTGAGGCACTCTCAGGGGCTCCGTACTCCTCCGCCTTTAAAATGAGCTTATCTGCTTCATTCATGTAAGCCCTGGCAACAGCCTTGTTTTCGCCTTCAGTCGCATATCTTGATATGATCATGCATGCCCTCGAGAGGGAGAGGTAAATCATCCAGGGCTCATAGCCATGTCCCGTTATCCTGTTCACCAGAACCTTATAATCTTCCAGCGCCTGCTCCAGCCCCTGATCATTGAAGACGGTATCAAGAAGGGCAGCGTACTCCCGGTCATCGATCAGATCGGTGAAGTAGTTCACGCTCCCGTTTTCAGGTGAGGTGGCAGAGAGTGACATAACTGCCGCGAGCAGAATGATAAAAGTAAGTGCGAACTTTCTGAACATGGCAACTCCTCTTATATATAATACACCATTTTCCCGTTGCATTCAGCATGATGCCGTCACATATGACGGGATTGACGATTGGTAATTATGGTGATATCTTTTTGATATCATAATAATTCATGAGGAGGATTATATGAAAAATCAGGTAGAAAAGATCATCAATCCCTTAAACGGATTCATCGGTCTTGCAATAATAATCATTGCATTTGTGGCTGGACTTGTCATTATGCTGCTTTCTTCCATTGCCTTTGACGCGGGAAGGATTTCCGGACTTCTTTTCGTCATTTCACTCTTTGCCGGGGTATTCATCATGACGGCTTCATGCATATCAATGAAGGGACTCAGGGTAGTGAATCCCAACGAGGCGCTCGTCCTCTCACTCTTCGGACGCTACATGGGAACGGTTTACGACAGCGGATTCTACTTCGTTAATCCCTTCTCAGTGGCCAACTATCCCAGAAAGGCCGCCGATGATGCCGCAAAGCAGGCGGCATCCACTCCCGGTCAGCTTTCCGCACTGAAGGCAGTGCCCAGAAAGATTTCCACAAAGATCCAGACCTTTGCCAACGGCAGTCAGAAGGTCAACGACTCCCTCGGTAACCCCATTGAGGTGAGTGCCATCATTGTCTGGCGCGTCGTCAATGCCACAAAGGCCGTGCTTAACGTGGATAACTACACCACATACCTTTCGAATCAGACAGATTCCACGATAAGGAACATCGCAAGGCTCTATCCCTATGACATCATAGATGACAATCCGGAAAGGAGCGATGATGAGATGACCCTTCGCGGCAGTGCATCCAAGATTGCCGATGAGATGCAGGCAGAGCTCTCCTCAAGGGTTGAGAATGCCGGTATTGAAATCATGGATGTCCGTCTCAATCAGATCGCATATGCTCCCGAAATCGCCGCCGCAATGCTGCAGAGGCAGCAGGCCACCGCCATAATAGCTGCCCGTCAGAAAATCGTGGACGGTGCCGTATCGATGGTCGAGATGGCCCTTGAACGCCTTAAGGCCGATGATGTGGTTGAGCTTGATGAGGAGAGAAAGGCCCAGATGGTCTCCAATCTTCTCGTCGTTCTCTGCGGAAATAAGGAAGCAAGCCCGATTGTTAATGCGGGAAGTATTTATTAATATTGATGTAAATGGGACCAAAAGACAGTAAAAAGCAGATACCTCTCAGGGTATCGTCATCTCTGTATAATGAACTTGCCGCGTGGGCAGAGGACGATTTCCGTTCACTGAACGGTCAGATCGAGTATCTGCTCACGGAGGCAGTGAAAAACAGGAGGAAGAAGAACCTGCCGGAGGCATCTGAATGATTGATTATTCCATGCATGAAAAATTATGCATGGTTTTCTATTTCCCTGTTGACATGGTAGGTGAATGTAGTGTAGCTTTTACCTATCAAACTGATAGGTGTTATGGAGGTTCATATGGCTCTGTATAAATCAATGGAAGAACTGGTAGGAAATACCCCTCTCGTCGAGCTCACTAACATAGAGAAGAAATTCAGTCTCAATGCCAGACTTTTCGCAAAGTTTGAGTATTTCAACCCGGCTGGTTCGGTCAAGGACCGTATCGCCCTTGCCATGATCAATGATGCGGAGAAGAGCGGCCGTCTCAAAAGCGGCGGTGTCATAATTGAACCGACCAGCGGAAACACCGGTATCGGTCTTGCCGCAGTGGCTGCCGCAAAGGGCTATAAACTCATTATTGTAATGCCTGACACGATGAGTGTCGAGCGCCGCCAGCTCATGAAGGCATATGGTGCCGAACTGGTTCTGAGCGAAGGTGCCCAGGGCATGAAGGGAGCCATCGCCAAGGCTGAAGAGATTCATGAGGCAACTCCCGGTTCCATCATCGCAGGACAGTTCATCAACCCTGCAAACCCGAAGATCCACTACGAGACCACAGGGCCTGAAATCTATGCTGACACCGAAGGAAAGGTTGACATCTTCGTTGCCGGAGTAGGTACGGGCGGTACCGTCACCGGAGTGGGAAAGTACCTGAAGGAAAAGAAGCCGGAAGTGAAGATCGTTGCAGTCGAGCCTGCCACATCACCGGTCCTTTCCCAGGGTACCGCAGGTCCCCATAAGATCCAGGGCATCGGTGCCGGATTCGTTCCCGCAGTCCTGGACCGTTCGATCATCGATGAGGTGATCACGGTATCAAACGAGGATGCCTTCGAGTACGGACGTCTTCCCGGACGCGAGGAAGGATTCCTTGTAGGTATCTCATCAGGAGCTGCCCTCAAGGCTGCAGTCACACTGGCAGAGCGGAGTGAGAACGCCGGAAAGAACATCGTCGTGCTCTTCCCCGACACAGGTGACAGATACCTTTCAACACCCCTTTACTCACTGGAGAAATAATGCTGATATCCACAAAAGGACGCTATGCACTGAGAATGATGACGGATCTTGCCGAACACGGCAAGGAAGGCCCAGTATCCCTTGCCTCGATCGCATCGAGGCAGGAGATCTCCCTTAAGTATCTGGAACGCATCATGCCCCTGCTCACCAGGGCAGGGCTTGTCGTGGGTGCTTCCGGTAAGGGAGGCGGTTACAGACTGACAAGAAAACCGTCAGAGTACAGTGCAGGCGAAATCCTCAGGGTCACCGAAGGTACCCTTGCCCCCGTTGCCTGTCTTGAGTGTGAATCAAACACCTGTCCCCGTCACGACAGGTGCAGGACACTCCCTGTCTGGACCAAGCTTGAAGAGCGGATGAACGAGTACCTTGACGGTGTCAATCTTGAAGACATAGTCAGCGGACAGATCTGAATTGCAGGACCGGTCCAGTAACGGTCCTTTCAGCATTTTTTCCAAAGACCTGAAAGAGAGGTCTCTGCTGTCATTTCCATACACAGTTGAATTTTTTCAGACTCCATTGACAGCTAACAGTTATTAGCCTATAGTGTGGCTAATGAACATTAGCCAGAATGATACAAAGAAGAGAATACGTGACACTGCCCTGAAGCTCTTTTCGGAAAGAGGGTATGAGGGAGTGAGCGTCAGTGACATTGCTGCCGGAGTGGGCATAAAGGCTCCATCCCTCTACAAACACTACAGCAGCAAGATGGAAATATTCATGAGCATCATAGAGGATGCTGAAAAAAGCTTTCGGTCGTTCATCGATACGATAAGACTTGATAACACTTCCAACCCGGAAGAGCTTACTGAGAATCTTCTTATCGAACGGCTTTCAGCGTATGTCAGTTATGCACTTCATGACGGGGAGTACTCAGCCCTGAGAAAGCTGCTGACGATTGAGCAGTACACACTTCCCGAAGCAGCGGGACTTTATGAAAGAATTTATCAGAATGCCCTTTTTTCCTATCACACGGCTTTTTTCACCCAGCTCATTTCCGCCGGAGCCATGAAAGGGCATGATCCGATGGCAATGGCCATGATGTACGGTGCCCCCGTCATCGTCCTGATCTCATCGTATGACAGGAATGAGAGGAGTGAAGAGGAAGTGCATGATGCACTGAAGAGGCATGTTAAACAGTTTTATGAAATATTTTCAGGGAGGGAAGAATGACTGAAGCCATTGTTTACACATCAAAGCACGGAAGCACTGAGGCATATGCCGGGATGCTGTCCGACAGAACGGGAATTCCCGCATACACACTGAAGGAGGCTTTGAAAAAGCTTCCCTCAGGAAGCCGGATTATCTACATGGGCTGTGTCAGGGCCGATAACGTCCTGGATCTTGACAAGGCTGAGAAGGCCTTCAATGTTGCTGCAGTCTGTGCCGTCGGCATGTCAAAGACCGGCGAGAACACCGACCGCATCAGGAAGGCATCCCGGATCAGTGAGTCAAAGGCAGTATGCACACTGCAGGGCAACTACCATCCTGAGAGCCTTAAGGGCATCGACAGACTCATAATGAAGATGATGTCCAAAGTGTTGATTAAGCAGATAAATGAAAAGGAATCCCCCTCAGAGGAAGACAGGATGATGGTAAAACTGCTGACTGAGGGCGGTGATATGGTGGCGGAAGAGAATCTTGCCGCCGTGCTTGATTGGATGAAAAAATGAAAAAGGCATTTGCTGTATTGGCGGTAATTCTCATAGTGATGGCTGTCTCATGCTCAGCCATGCTGAGATCTGCAGCCGAGGGTCCCGATTCCCGCCCCATTCCCGATCCCGCCCTTGTTAAGGACGGAGTATACAGGGGAGTGGAGGAGACTCCTCTTGTGAAGGCGGAAGTCAGCGTGACTGTCAGGAACCACAGAATTACAGCCATTGATATCATCAGGCATGAGTGCGGTACCGGTAAGAAGGCCGAGGCCATTATCGATGAGATGGTCCGCCTCAATACCAGTGAGGCAGAGCTCGTATCAGGGGCAACGCTTTCATCCAAGGTGATAAGGGCGGCCGTCAGAAATGCCCTTGCCTCAGGTCTTATCTGACCTCTTCTGGAAAGACGGTTTCGAAGCGCTGAGGTCTCAATGATTATGGTGATCCTGATGCCGGAGATATACAAAAACAACGTGAAACTCAGGATTTCACGCTTCAGCGGTAAGTTCAGAGCAGACTCAGGCTGAGTTCCTTCAGGGCCTCGGTGAGGGCTGAGGCATTCAGTTCCATTGCCCTGTCAGCGATGATGAGAGAGACGGATACTCCCTCGGGATTACCTATAAGTTCTCCGGCTGCCTCTGGACCCAGAACCGATGTGAAGCGGGCTTCCTGCTTCCTTCCTCCCGCGCTCTCCAGAAAGAGAAGCTCTGAATTCTCACATCTGAAGGTCTTTCCGTTCACGGTGAAGACCAGTACTGCCGTTCTTATGTCTTTCTCGCTTCCGGCCGGGAAGAATACTGAGTAGTTGAGGGTGGCATCCCCGCTGATTCTGAAATCAGTGCAGGGAAAGTTCAGGTCAGCCTTTACCTCATACCCGCCTTTAAGGACGGTCGGCCTGATGTAGAGCCGTGGCCCCTCAGGGGTGGTAAAGGACATGACACGGGATGTGGCACAGGATATGAGGATGAGTGTTACCAGGAGTGCGGCAAATATTTTTTTCATAATACTGAAACAACAACCTCCCGTCAGGGAGGCTGTCATGAAGCAATTCCGGTCTTACTTTCCGGTTACGACTGTTGAAACGGTTGACCAGAGACCGAAGAAGGTCTGCTTTACGTCAACTGTTGAGATCTCGGTGATGTTACCGTCCTTTGCTGCCTTCTGGATGCCATGATCTGCGTTGAATGTCAGGGGCAGAATGCCGAAGAGGTATGTTGCAGATGCATAACCGACCTTTTCTCCGACGGGATTGGACGTTGCTGCAACAGGTGCGACAGTCGTACAGCCTGCAAGTGAAAGCAGGACGACAAGAGCAATAAGAATCGAAAAGAGTTTTTTCATTTTATTTCCTCCAACACATTCAGTTCTAAACTTTATTGAGAGGTAATTCAACGAAAAAAGGAGTCTGTCCTTCAAAAAAGTCACAATATCGATGAGAGTTTTTCCCTTACAGTCTCATCGACCGTCACTATTCTGTCCTGATATGCCTCAAAGGCCAGGAAGCCCGACAGCGGAATGCCGAGAAAAGATGTCATTTCCTCAAACTGGCGCCTCAGAAGTTCATACTCCACATCTGTTGTTTCTGCTCCTCCGTTCACGATTACCTTAAGCTCCTTTCCCTTCCACTCCTTAAAGGAGTAGAAACGGTCTATGAAGCACTTCAGCTGTGCAGTCACTCCCCAGTAGTAGATGGGGCTCATCAGGATGAGAGTGTCAGCTTCCCTGAGCTTTTCAAGAATGATGGGGAAATCATCCCGCTGGACGCAGACATGATTTTCATTCCTGTGGCACGCATCGCAGCCGAAACAGGGACCTACCTTATAGTCCCTGATCCTCATGAGGGTACAGTTTTCCCAGATGAGTCTCTTTACTTCCTCTGCGAGGGCATCGGTGGTTCCCCTTCTCGGGGAACCTGTGACGATCAGTGTTTTCTTCATTCATTTCTCCATGAGGTGGCATGCACAGCGATGCCTTGAACCGAGGTCCTTAAACTCCGGTACCTGTTCGGAGCAGATCTTCATCGCATAGGGACACCGGGTATGGAACTTGCACCCTGAAGGGGGATTTGCCGGTGAGGGCAGGTCTCCCTTAAGAAGGATTCTGTTCATCTTCACTTCCGGATCGGGTACGGGAACCGCTGAGAGCAGTGCCTGTGTGTACGGATGTCTGGGGTGGCTGAAGAGCTCTCTCTTCGGAGCCATTTCAACCAGGGTTCCCAGGTACATGACTCCGACGACATCGGAGATGTACTCCACGACTGAAAGGTCGTGGGAGATGAAGAGGTAACTTATTCCCCGTGCCTGCTGGAGATCCTTCATCAGGTTTATGATCTGGGCCTGGATGGAGACATCGAGGGCAGAAACAGGCTCATCGGCAATGATGAGATCGGGCTTCAGGGCAAGGGAACGGGCAATGCAGATCCTCTGCCGCTGTCCGCCGGAAAACTCGTGGGGATAGCGGTCGATGTGGTATGTCCTCAGTCCGCATACTTTCATGATCTCCATGACGTAGTCGCGGTACTCTTCCTTTGACACTATGCCGTGTTCCCTGACGGCCTCACCGATGATCTCTCCAACCGGCATTTTGGGATCCAGGGAGGAGTAGGGGTCCTGGAAGATCATCTGGACCTTTGGCCTGATGCTCCTGAGTTCCTTCCTGTCCAGGGCGAAGATATCACTTCCCTTGTAGTAGGCATGTCCCGCAGTCGGAGGCGTGAGACGGATTATGGTGCGTCCGATGGTGGACTTACCGCAGCCGGACTCACCCACGAGGCCGAAGGTCTCGCCCTTGTGGATTTCAAAGGAGACGTCATCGACGGCCCTGACATGTCCGACCACCTTCTGGAGGACTCCTTTTCTTATCGGGTAGTATTTCTTAAGCCCGACGACATCAAGTACTTTTTCGTCGTTCACTTTCTAACCTCCGGTGAATATCTGTGGCATGCCACACGGTGGGTCTCACTCACGCTCACGAGCTCCGGATATGCTCCGCGGCAGCTGGCTATGCACTTCTCGCAGCGGTTGCGGAAGTAGCAGTGGTCAGGCAGGTTGATCGGATTGGGAACGTTGCCCGGTATCGAGTAGAGCTTTTCATCAGCACCAATCATGTTCGGCCTTGATTTCATCAGTCCGATGGTGTAGGGGTGGAGCGGATTCTTGAAGATGTCCATCGTCGTACCCATCTCTATGATGCGTCCCGCATACATGACAACCACGATGTCCGCCATCTCCGCAACTACTCCGAGGTCGTGGGTGATGAGCATGATCGAAGCATCTATCCTGTCCTTGAGGTTTCTCATGAGGTCCAGGATCTGGGCCTGAATCGTCACGTCCAGTGCGGTCGTGGGCTCATCCGCGATGATGAGCGAGGGATCGCAGGCCAGTGCCATCGCGATTACGATACGCTGTCTCATTCCACCCGAAAGCTCATGGGGATACATTCTGTATATGCGCTCCGGATTGGAGATGCCGACGAGCTGGATGAGCTCGAAGGTCTTCTCCATGAGACCCTTTCTGTCCAGGTCCTTCCTGTGGAGTTTCAGGACCTCCTGAATCTGGCTTCCGATCGTGAAGACCGGGTTGAGGGTGGTCATCGGTTCCTGGAAGATCATGCTGATCATGTCGCCGCGGATTTTTTCCATCTCCTTGACAGGTGCCTTCGCGATGTTGATGACCCTGCCGTCATTGGTCCTGAACCTGATCTCACCCGATGCTATCTGTCCCTGAGGCTCCTGAAGCAGCCTCATTACGGAAAGGGATGTGACGCTCTTTCCGCAGCCGGACTCACCGACGACACCGACGGTCTTTCCTTTGGGAATGGAGAAGGTGACGCCGTCCACGGCCCTGACGGTCCCGATGTCGGTGTAGAAGAAGGTATGAAGATCCTCGATCTCGAGGATGTTCGATTCATCCTTAAGGGCAGAGAGGTACTCGCCCTCCGGAACCTTTTTCTTTTTGTTTCTGTTGTAAAGGCGGTAACGTCTGGCATTTTCGCGTTTTATCGCCTTAAGCTGAAGATTTCGTTCTTTTTCGCTGAGCATGGTACTACCTCTTCATCTTCGGGTCGAATGCGTCTCTCAGTCCATCACCGATGAAGTTGAAAGCCATTACCGTTATGAGGATGCATATTCCGGGCGGAACCCAGAGATAAGGACAGTTCCTCATTACTATCGCGTTGTTCACTGCCGAAACCATGTTGCCCCAGGATGCATAGGGGGCTCCCACTCCGATACCGAGGTAGCTCATCGTGGACTCCATCAGGATGACTGAGCCCAGGTCCATGGTTGCCATGACGATGATGATCGGCATGACGTTGGGGACCATGTGCCTGAAAATCTTCCTTGAGGTGCTGATTCCCGTTGCCTCTGCGGCCAGCATGTACTCCATCTCCCTGACGGAGAGCATGGAGCCCCTGACCATGCGGGCAACACCAGCCCACCATATTACACCCATTATGAACATGGTGTAGTAGATCTTCTGCCTGGGACTGACCTTCAGGGAGATCAGGAGGGAGGAGATGATGAGCATGAGGGGAATGAACGGTATCGACTGGAAGATCTCGACCAGGCGCATGATGATCATGTCGACCTTACCGCCGTAGTAACCGGCAAGGCCACCCATCGAAACTCCGATTATGATCTCGACTGCCACCACGACAAAACCGAGCATGAGCGAGATCCTTCCGCCGTACATGAGGCGGACGAACATGTCCTGTCCCATTTCCGTGGTTCCCAGCAGGTGATCCGCAGAGGGCTTTGCACGGGTAAGAAGGATTATGTCGGTCGGAACCGTTTCGCACACCTCTCCCGTGTGCATGTCATAGTATACAGTGGCGCTGACACCGTTTTTCTCCATGGCCTTCGTCCTGTAGTACTTCAGGGGTGAATCGGGGTGCTCCTCCACGTCGGTGACGTAAAAGAGCTCCGTCTCCGTGTAGGGCATGAAGAAGGGGCCGATGAAACAGAAGATGAACATGAAGATGATCGCGCAGATGCCGGTCACGGCCAGGCGGTTTCTGATAAAGCGGCGGAAGATCATCTGTCCGGGTGTCATGAACACCTGATTGGCCTCGTAATCCTCTTCCTCGATGATTACCCTGTTTTCATTCAGGAGTTCCTCATCCATTAGCATTTCATTGTCTTTTTCCATGATGACCTCCTCAGCTCAGCCTTACCCTCGGATCGACGAGGGCATAGAGTATGTCGGATAAGAGGTATCCGATTACGGTCAGGACCACCAGGAACATGTTGAAACCCATGAGGTAGGGAACGTCAGCCATGTACGATGCAGTGAGGGCGATGTTTCCAAGTCCCTCCAGTGCGAAGATGCCTTCGGTTACGGCCGCACCTGAAAAGAGGCCGGGAAGCGAGCCGCCCAGGATCGTGACGATCGGGATGAGCGTGTTCCTGAAGGCATGGGAATAGACGACCCTGGTTTCTGGAACGCCCTTTGCGCGGGCCGTTCTCACGTAGTCGGCTGAAAGTGCGTCCAGCATGTTGGTCCTGATGTACCTCACATAGCTTCCGCAGCCTGTAACCACGAAGCAGGTAATGGGAAGCACCAGGTGCTTCGCATAGTCGCAGAATTTTGCCCAGGTCATGTGGTCTGGGTAGTTGACGCGTGCCGTCAGCATGCCGGAAACGGGCAGGATGTTGAGGCCGAACGGTCCCATCAGACGCTTCAGCATCGCCGCAAGGAAGAAGATCGGAAGGGATATTCCGATGAAGACGAGTGCCGTTACGAAGTAGTCATATTTTGAATACTGCCTTCTCGCGGCGGAAATACCGAGCGGGATGGCAATTAGCAGTTCCAGTACAAGTGCGATCGCGGCGATCGTGAATGTTATCGGGGCATAGGTCATGATGACCTCAGTTACGGGTCTTCCGCGGGTAAGTGACATGCCCAGGTCGCCCCTGAGGGCGGATTTCAGCCAGTCAAAGTACCCCTCTACGAGTCCCTTGTCCAGGCCGTATACGGCTCTGAGCTGCTGTTTCATCTCCTCCGTGATCTTCTGGGAAGCACTGGTTGAGAGGGAAACATAGTCGGCCGGCATCGAGCGCACGAGTGCATAGAGCATTATCGATACGCCCAGGATGACTATCAGGCTTATGAGAAGCCTTCTTATTATGTATTGCTTCAAGACGGTCTCTCCTTTTTTTCGGTCAGTTGAAAAAGAAGGCGGGGGAGGTCCCCCGCCTTGACGGGTCACTCATGTGACTAGTTGAGTCTGACCTTCCAGAGTTCGTCCGTGTAGTCCCAGAAAGCGGTCGTGTTGGCCGGAATCGTGGACATGTCGATGTTGTTCTGATTGTAAGCGATGATGTTCTTTCTCTGGTAGAGGGGAAGCTCGATCGCAAGGTCCATTGCCCGGTCAAGCATTTCGGTGACAAGAGCCTTTCTCTCTTCAAGATCGACGGTAACGATGATCTCGTCGAGGAGGGAATCCATCTCCGCATCATTGATCCTGTATCTGTTCTGTCCGCCTGTGGACTTGAACTGAGTGGACTTATCACATGTGGTGACGTTACCCCATGCGAGGGTGAAGATGTCTGCAGTACCGTCGTTCATTGCCGACTGGAGGACTGCGAACTGAACATCCTGAATCTGGAGTTCACCGCCGAGGGCTGCCATGTCGTTGGCTGCCTGTGTGTACATTGCATATGCCGGGTGGTCGCCGACTCCGCTGCCGCCGATGTATGCGCTGACTACGAGCTGGTTGCCGTTCTTGTCAACGAGTTTGCCGTTTTTCTGCTCATATCCTGCAGCCTTGAAGTACTCAAGTGCCTTTGCGGGATCATAAGGATAGTATTCCTTTGCATCATCGGGATACTCGGCAAGTACTGTGGTCATGGGGCGTTCGATGACCTGTGCGATCTTTGAGCCGTAGTAACCTGCAACGGAAGCCCTTCTGTTCATGAGGGAGAAGAGACCGCGGCGTACGTTGACATCCAGATTCTCGCAGTTGTAACCGGAGTAGCCGTAACCGGCGTTGTCTGTCAGGTCATAGGAAAGTCCGAGTGCATCGAGCTGCTCGACGTTCTCCCTGCTGCCTGAGGGGTTTGCGATATCGATCGTTCCGGCAGAGAGGGAAGCGAGGGTGTCGGCTTCGGGAACGAACTGCCACTTAACGGTTCCGATTGCGGGAACTCCTTCGAAGTAGTTGACGTTGGCAACTGCCGTTGCGATGTTGTTTGAGAAGTCCTTGAAGATGTAGGGACCTGCTCCGAGCGGCTTCATGTTGGCCTGGATTGCGGAAACGTCACCCTTGACGAGCTTTCCGTAGTAGTGCTCGGGCATGAAGTACATGTTGATGTTCCTGTCACCGTAGATATTGATGGATGCGTATGTGATTGTAGCCGTGTAGTCGTCAATTCTCTTCACGCCGGAAATTTCAGGAACATCGATGCCGTCTGCAAGGTTACCCTTGATGTAGCCTTCCTGAAGCTTTGAAAGCCACCAGGATTCGGGATCGTAGGAATCACCGTAGTTGGTGAACTCGATCTCGGCGATGAGTGCGAGGACCTGGTCAGCGTTCTTTGCATCAATGGCTGCCCACTGGTCACCGAATCCCTCACTCTTTGCATAGCCTTCCCAGTCGTAGCTGTCGAGACCTGCCCACCAGCCCTCGAGGTTGCTGTCGATGAGATATGTGATGTAGTCTTCCTTACTGATTGTGTCCAGGGAGTACTTTGCGGCTGCTTCCTCAGCATAGCCGTTGATGGTTACTTCGTAGTCGGGATCATCGTAGTAGTATTCCTTGATACCCACGATATCCTCGGTGATGAGGGCTGCGGGACCTGTGTATGAGGGGTCTGCAGTCACATAGAGGCAGTAGAGATAGTCATCGATCGTGACGGGCTCGCCGTCGGAGAAGACCATTCCCGGTTTACAGGTGACGGTATATGTGACTGTTCCGTCCCCGTTGTCCTTTGTCTCGATATTGCCGGCCCAGGGTATGAGCTCATTGTCGGCATTGACGCGGCAGGGGGATGTGAAGATCTGCTCGATGACCTGCTGGTCATATGCGCTCTCTGCGAGAACGGGATTCCATTTTTCCTCGAAGGTCGCGGGAACCGCGATTACGAGTGTCTTATCTGCCTGTGCGGGAGTTTTTGCCTGGGGTGCAGCAGCTGCTGAAGCAGAAGCTTCCTTTGCGCCGCCGGCAAAAACAGATGTGAGACAGAAAAGAACGATCATTGCCAGTGCGATGGCTTTTCTCTTGTTTCTCATTAAGTTTTTCCTCCTATAGTGGTGATTTCTATTTAAACCATAACTGTTTATTTATAGCGTGGATAACTATTGTTTACAAGTTAAATATTCGAATTCATCCATTTGGGTGTGAAAATGCTTCCTGTGTCACATGTTAACCCCGTTTTTCAGTTGATAGAGTTGCATCTTTCCTTTATGATGAAGAGGTGTCATATCTGTCCGGTATGTCCGATTCTTTGCTCCGGAGGATACCGTCCTGTGGCGACGGTTCAAAGCTGATGAAAAAAACACTTGCCGTTCTGGCCCTGCTTATTTTTGCCGTTCTGGAGGTTTTCGCCTTTCAGTTCGAGCCTCTCACCCAGTCCTTTTCCGTTTCAGGGTCATCTTCAACCAGAACATACACGATAACCAATGACAGCGATGAGACCATTGCGGTGACTGTGTCAGCCCTGGTCCGTGACCAGGATTCAGCCGGTGCCGAGGTGAACAAGGATGGATCGGCATACTTCTCCATCCAGCCGGCAAAGGTCCTCATCCAGCCCCAGAGTGCCCAGATCATCCGTGTCCAGTACAGGGGACCGAAGACCGTCACCAGGGAGCTGAGCTTCAGAATCAAGGCGGAGCAGATTCCATATTCCCAGGGCAGAAGCTCCACGAACACCAGCATGTTCAACTTCCTCTATGTCTATAATGCATCGGCATATGTGACCCCGACCAAGGTCACTGAGAAGGTCGTCCTCTCCAAGGCCGCAGAGGATGGGGAAGGAAAGCTTGCCCTCACATTCGCAAATGCAGGTACCGTGCACCAGCTCCTGAATGAGGCTGTCGTGACCGTGACCGATGCCGCAGGACACACCGTGACGCTTACCGGCGCCGAGGCGCTTCCGGACATCTATGGCATAAACATCCTGGCCGGAAAGACCTGGACGAAGAGCGTCCCCTGGCCTGAAGGACTTGACAGGGGATCGACATACAGGGCTTCCCTTTCCTATAGCTATTCCGCCCAGTGAGTGAGAGATGCGTCGTAAGCCTGGATATCGTTTCAGGACAATACTGAGCGCAGTATTCATAATACTTCTCTGGCTCTCAGCCCTGTCATACATCACATGGTTTCTTTTCAGGACGGCTCCTGCCGAGGTCCCAGTGCAGTCTGCCGTGGCAGCCGTGTCCGAAGCGGATGATGACGGTCATGTCATCAGAGAGGCAGAAGAAGTCAGTCCTTCCGTATCCGTTCAGGGGAAATTCAGGCCTACTGCTCCCATTCAGGAGGAATTCAGGCCTACTGATCCAATTCAGGAGGAAGTGAACTTTCCTGTAATCACTTCAGAGGTTATTCCCGTTTATTCTGAAAAACCCGTCCTGGAAACTTCTTCCCAAGTCACGATGGTGTCTTCCGGTGAGACTCATGAAACCGTGCCCGAAGAGGGCGTAACTGAAATACCTCATTCAGAGCCTGCCATCATCCGCGTTCCCGATGAGCCGATAATGTTTGAGCCCTTCGTGATGGAGATGATGGATGAAGACACTCTCTTCCTTCCTCCCGTCACACCGGTTTACGATGATGACTTCTTTGCCGATTTCTTCGTCTCGGGAAGCGACACGCTCACGATTGAGGACGGTATATATTATTACAGGTTATATGCTGATACGGAGTATCTGGGTGATGTGGAGCTCTCCTACAGGGATGGGGTAGGATATATTCCGACTGCCGCTCTGAAGCTTTATCTCGGCGGGCTGATCACTGATGAGGCCTATTCAAGGATCTTTGACGGGGCAGGGGAGGAGTGCACCTCTGATTACCTTAATGAGAAGCAGGTTGCCAACGAAATCAATGATGAGGATTTCACCGTAACCCTTTACTTCACCGTCACCGACATGCCGGAAAGGGTACTTTCCGTATCATCTTACTCGGCCAGCCGTGATCGCTTCACCCTCTCGGGTGCAATTCCCGTTAAGCGGCAGTTCTTCAGCTGGGCCAGCTCCTATTCCCTCTATGCCAACTTCGACTGGATGCTTGAACCATCCTATTACTACTGGTATTCCTCCCTCTCCAGCTCCAACTACATGACGTTCGGGCCCCTGAACCTGGATTTCCACTACTCCCTGAACTACAGGGCCGGAGCACTGTCCTTCTCTTTTTCCTCCTACAGGTTTTTCTTTGACCTGCCTGAGGCCAGCACGAGGATCTCCTTCGGAAACATCAGCGGGTTCGGACTGTCAAACAGCAATACGGCTGTGGGAATCCAGTATGAAAAGAACTTCTCATACGGCACTCAGAGTGCCAAACGCAGCAGTCAGCAGCAGTATGTGGAGGTCAATGAGGACAGCCGCATAACCATTGAAACCAACGGGAAGAAAATTTACGAACGTACCGTGACTCCCGGAAAGTACCGCATAAGGGACTTCACGTTTGAGACCGGAGTGAATGACGTTACCATCATAGTGACTCCGCTCTGGGCACTTCAGCAGGCAGGGCCTGATGAAACGGTAACACAGTACAGCGAGGTTTACACATTCTCCCTTGCATATGACAGTCAGCTGCTTGCCTTTGGCGATACACTCTACGGAGGAAGCATTACGCTGGGCCGGGAAACCCTGAAGGGCAGTGCGGCCCCGTCCGGAGGCTTTGCCCTGGAGCTCCTTCCCGGCTACCGCCATGTCTACCACTTCGATGACATCTCGCTCTCTTACTATCAGGATTTCGGAATCAGTGAAACAACCACGCTGAAGACCGATTTCTCGGTGGCCATGAGACCCGATAGCCATTTCATGGCCTCTGCCGACATCGGGGTCATCAATGCCAACAGGCTGGGAACGACCACTTTTTCCTCAGATGTGAAGCTTGATGACAGGAGTGACGTTCCCCGCGTGAGTCTCTCACTTGCCCATCGCTTCATAATGAAGCAGAAGACCTTCAGCTCCCTCTCGGCTTCCCTTGATGTGAGTAACCCGGAGGTAAACGGCAGTGATACGGTCGAAATGAGTCTTTCCGTCAGTACCGGAGGCTCCCTGGGAATCCTGCGCTACAGCCTCTCCGGCCTCATCACAGTGAATTCCTCACATCTCACCGATCCCGTGTGGAGACTGAACGGCTCCTTAAGCTTCTCTCCGATGAAGAACATGAGCATCTCCACGTCCATCTCCGCATACATGAACGGCAGCGTTGATCCTAAGCCCCAGATAGCCGGTTACATATCGGCCTCAATGTCCTTCGGAAAGACCGGTGTATCCTACTCATCCGACTATTTCAGGAGCAACAGCATAGGCGTTTCCACGACATTGGGCGGGGACGGCCTGGCAGTGAATCTTTCAGGACTTACCTTCGCGGATCCGCTGAAGCACAGTCTCGCCGCATCCTATTCCCACTACGGACAGAGCTATCTCTTCGGCGCAAGGGCCCAGGCCTATGACCGGTACAACAGGTATTCGGCCGGCTTCTCCCTTTCGAGTGCGATGTTCTTCACTGACGGGCTTTTTGCCTTCAGCCGCTCGGTACGTGACAACTTCCTGCTCATCAGACCCGAAGGCTCGATGAAAAAGGCCTCGATCGAGGTGGCCCGCTCCACCGGAAGCAATGCCGAGAATCTCAGAACCTGGTTCGGTACCGGTGTATACACCGGACTTTCGTCGAAAAGCAGGAATAATCTGGTGACTTACATTTCAGGCCGCGATGAGTTTGCCGACACGCAGACCTATGCCTATGAGATTATCACGGGAACCCGCGGCGGATACTCGATCCGCGCCGTCATCCCCGATGTCTTCACTGTTACGGGCATAATAAGTGAGAACGGGACCCGGAGGACGGATTTCTCCTCACCAGTTTATGAGTGTCTGAAGAACAGTGAGACGGGTGAGCTGTACCTGGCGGAAAATCCGGCCCTCTATCTCTTCTCCGATCAGGATGGCCGGTTCATCCTGTCCGGTGCAGAAAGCGGGCTGTACTTCTTCGATTATCAGTACGGCAACGACTGGTATGCCGTTGCCTTTGAGGTGGGAGATGAGGAGGATGAGGAAAAAAGGGTATGGCAGTTCATGGATTTCGATGCCAGTTCCCTCATCCCCTTCGAAAAGACTGAGGACGGTGAAATCGCTGCCGGATTCGAATATGTGCCGGCCGTGGAGCTGCTTTCCGACTACTATGGGTTCGGAATTCTTGAGGGCGGAATGGCAGTGGATACCTCCGCTTTCTGGTCATCGCTCTTCCCTGAGTTCGATGAAACTGAGGACTGGTCCTCAGATGAGAAGATCCCTGAGGAAACCGTTGTCTTTTCTGCCGAGTGATTTCGTATTGACATAAATAGGTCAAATACCTATTTTCATTGGGTAAGGTGGTTTCATATGTTGAAAGATGTGATCGGGGAGATCCTCGAAGCCGAGAAGAAGGCCGATGAAACGATTAAAAATGCCGAAGATCAGTGCCGGAGGATTCTGGAAGAAGCAGGAGCCAGGGCTGACTCTCTGGTAAGGGATGCCTCCGCTCTGGCCATGAGTGAGACAAAAAAGGCCGTTGAGGAAGCTCAGAAAGCCTCTTCCCGGATTGTTAAGGAACATGAGAAGGCACTTGAGGAGTCACTTGTCTCCTCCTCATCGATCAGCGACGCAGCTGCCAAGGCCGCTGCCTCCGACGTGTTCAGACTCATCCTGACAACTGCCGTTAACTGCGGGGAGTGATATGGACAGCGTATCACGTTACGGCTTCATAAACTCAAAGCTGAGGGCAAGGATCGGGAAGATGCGCTCTTCCGATCTCATTGACCGCATGATAAAGGCTCCGAATCTGGTGGAGGCGGTTTCCTGCCTTTCCGGAACCCGGTATGAGCCTTTGATGAAGATCTATGACGAGACAGCCGATCTGCTTGCCGTGGAGCAGGCGATGACGCTCTCCGAGATCGCCAATCACAGAAGCATAATTTCCTATCTGGACAGGGATACTGCGGGCTTTGTCAGCGTGCTCCTTGAGAAGGTGGAAAAGGAAAACCTCAAGAATGCGGTGAGGCTCTGGTTCAGCTCAAACCTCTCACACCATCCGATGAGTCACAGGGCCAGCTACCTGGTCAGGGAGAAAATCGTCCATGAGCTGGACTGGGACAGGATTATAAATGCAAAAGCCTACACCGACATTCTCCAGGCTGTGGAGGACACCCCATACCATGAGCCCCTTTCCCGATTCAGTGAGGACTTCATAAAGGAAAACGGCCTCTTCGAGCCTGAAGTCAGGCTGGACAGGCTTTGGTATGACAGGCTCTTTACCTCGATACACCGGCTGTCCAGTGATGACAGGACCCTGGCCCACCGCATGTATTTCGTGGAAGCCGACATGAGAAACATCCTTCATCTCATAAGATACCGCTTCCTGAAGACCCTTTCGGAGGAAGATCTTAAGAGTGTCATCATTCCCTACGGCCTCATCTGGGGTGATCTTGAGAAGGATGATGACGGCGTATATACGGCTAAAGAGATCAGGTCCTCGGCAATAAGACACTACTCCATCCTCGCAGATCTCTTCGATGAGCTTGAGCTGGCAGGGGAGGGTGAGATGAGTCAGAGTGAGGTTGCATCCCGCACCCTCAGGATCGAGGCCTATATGGAGAAAAAGAGACGTGAGGAGACGGACAGCCTGCTGAGGGTCTATCCCTTCACGATCGGAACGATACTTTCGTACCTCAGCCTCTCAGGAGCGGAGGATGATGCGCTCAAGGCCATTTTATCCGCCAAATACTATGACTGGAGTGAAGACAGGATCAGGAGGGAACTTAATGGATCTGTTTACTGAGAAAATGAAGATGGTAACGGCCGTCGTGCTCAAGAGCAGGTCGGAAGCGGTCGTCAGGGCACTCGTGGGTGAGGGCGTGACGGACTTCGTGCATCTCTCAGACTACGATGAGAAAAGTGCGGCAGCCCTTACTGACCATGCCCCGGAGGTTCCGGCAATCGTGCTTTCAGACCTCAGGAATAGGGCGGAGGCACTTCTCAGGAGCGCAGGGCTCCCTGTGCCATCCCTTAAGGGGTGTGACCTCCCGGCTGAGGGCCATCCCGACGTGGAAGGGGCAAAGCTGATGCTTGACCGCCTCTCCGGTGCCATGACGGCAGTCAGGGAGGAGCAGAAGACGGTCAGTCAGCGCCAGGCCGCCGTAAAGGAAATACAGTCGTACCTGAAGGACGGCAAAAAGGAATATCTCGACCTGAGGACCGGAAAGGTAAGTCCGAAGGCCAGGGAGGAGCTCGCGGTAAGTCTCCTTCCCATAAACGGCATAGTCTTTTCCTCGGGACAGAACACGGCGGTCCTAACGCTCTCCCGTGACGCAGCGAGACTGACAAAGGCGCTTTCCGCCGCTGGCTTTGTCCAAAGTGAGGATCCGGAGCAGATCGATAAGGCCTGGGAGGATTCCCATGCGGGAATCATTGCCCGCGTGAAGGCGCTGGAGGAGGAAAATGCCCAGCTGATGGAGAAGAGCAGGAGCAGGATCCTTCAGAAAAAGGATGAGCTTGAGGCGCTTTACATAAGTCTTGCAACAGGGGAAATCTGCTCCCATGCGGAAAGCTATCTCTCCCAGACCAGGGACACGTGCGTCATCACGGGCTGGGTTCCCGCATTCAGGCAGGAGGAGGTTGAGGCTACCATCCGCAGTGCCGCCGGAGAGAGCTGCATACTGGAGTGGACCGATGACAGCGAGGTGGAAAGGGACCGGGTGCCGGTTGCGATGAAGAGCAGTTCCATACTTGCGCCCTTCGAACGGCTGGTTAAGAACTACAGTACTCCCGAGTACGGCAGCGTCAACCCCACACCGTTCACCGCCCTGACATACATGATAATGTTCGCACTCATGTTCGCCGACCTCGGACAGGGCTTTGTCCTGCTGATGATCGGACTTGTGGGTAAATATCTCTACAAAAAGAATCCGATGAAGAAGGACGGTCTCATTTCCCGTGGGCTCTGCGACCTCCTGCTTTACCTCGGACCGGCCAGCATGGTGGGCGGCATCGTCTTCGGCTCCACGTTCGGATACTCCATATTCCCGGCCCTCTGGTTCAACTACCACCAGGTCGTGAACGGACATGCCACGGGTGCCGTTTCCAGTGTCTACGACATTCTGGGGATTACGATTAAGTTCGGTATCGCCGTGATCTTCCTCGGACTCTTCCTGAACTGGGTAAACCTTTTCATGAAGAAGCGCTGGATTGAGCTCATATTCGACAAGAACGGGCTTGTGGGTGGCTGCATGTATGCCGTAGGCATCATACTCTGCTTCGGCTTCGTTGAGACCGGATATAAGACCATAAGTCTTACTCCCGTTATGGCGGCAATCCTCGTCATATGTCTGCTGATGCTCATTGCAAAGGGGCCCATTTCCGCAGTCATCAATGCGAAAAAGGGCCATAAGGAGAGCCTTGGTCAGGTCATCATCGACACGGTCATGGATTTCCTTGTCGAGGTGCTTGAGATCTTCTCCGGCTTCCTTTCCAACACCCTTTCCTTCATGCGTGTCGCCGGACTCGGAATTGCCCACGTGTCACTCATGACCGCCTTCGAGCAGATGGCCGGGATGACGGGAAACATCGCAGCCGAGATCCTCATCATGATCCTGGGCAACGTCCTTGTCATCGCGATCGAGGGTCTTTC
>JALEVV010000018.1 GCA_022788185.1 Spirochaetales bacterium
GGAAAAGACCGGAGTCATTGGACATATCAAACATACGCATGAATGAAAGTCCGAAAGTATTTCCATCAGGCCTGTTCTCATCCCATAGAACCTGAGAGTTTGTGTATATCTTCTTAAGTACCTGATAATCCTTCTCACTCCTGATCAAAGGCAATGTCTTCGTGTTTGGATTGATCATCCTGATATCATCAGAGGTGAGGGGATAGTGTCTTCTCTTATCTTCAAGGTCCTTTACTGAATGGAGGAAGAAGCAGAAGTCAGTGTTATCTGTTTTTCTGAGCGTAAGAAGAGAAAATTTGTACCTGGAATCAACAGCAGGGAATATTTTCTGAAGCTGTCCTCTTTTACCATTTACAGATTCAGATGATCCATTATCAAAGTCATAGATTGACTGAACAATGCGTTTGTCAACAAAGGATCCGAAAAGATATTTAGTGCTGTCATCTGTACATATACCTGTGGGGACAATTATTCCTACAGCTCCTGTTTCCGATTTGATTTTTGATGCAAGTTCAGTGAACAGGGCATAAAGGTTTACATCACCTTTACCCGAAAGTGGGTACTGCCCTCTGTCACACTCAGCAACATGGAGGAATGTGCTCTGGGATGTGTATCCTCTAAGAGTTTCCTGGTATTCGGCAAATACTTCCTTTTCATAGTCGGTACCTGTCTTAAGGGCTGTAATAAGCTTCTTGCGCTGAGATGCATTCTGTGCATTTGCAATTGATGAAATCCTTGATGAGAAGAATTCAACATCATTGAGCTTTACTTTATCCCATGGCGGATTACCAAGTACACAGTCGAATCCACCTTTGCTGAATACTTCAGGGAATTCAAGTTTCCAGTGGAAGAAATGATTGGATGAAGTGTAGTGGTTTACACGTTCAAGTACGGAAAGATCATCCTCCTTAAGCTGCATTCCGGGAGTGATGATTCTGTTAAGACCGTCTGTTGTGGGAACTGGCAGGGTTGCATCAGCCTTATCATAGAAGAATGCTGAAGTATAGTAGTCTGCTGCTTTCTTGATTCGTGATTCATTGAGCTCTCTGATATGTCGTTCATATCGGGCCTCCTTTGCTTTGACGTCGTCAGTACTGTCTTCATCAAGACTATTAACTTCTGCAATACTTTCTTTTATGTTAATAACGTCAGCATCAAGACTGGTTGCACTTGCCTTAAGGTTTTTGAGATTTGTGGTGTTGGCTTTCTTCAGTGCTTTGCAGAATTCCTTACTGTCACTTCCAATCGGGGTGTATGCATCACCTGGAATTCCTTTATTAAGTATGGAAAGGTCAAAGACTCCGATCAGAGAGTTTCCGCACTTTATTTTGGAATCGAGAAATGAAAGCGGTTTTCCCGGCTGATACCCCTCAAGCCAGAGTGCCATCTTTGTGAGTTCAACTGCCATTGGGTTGAGATCGACACCATAGAGACAGTTGGATATGACATCCCTGTATGCTCTTCTGAACCCGCTGGCAGAATTCCCGTCTTCCCTGTAGCGGGCAAGATAGGTGGCTATTACTGTTGCCGCTTCGATAAGGAAGTGACCGCTTCCGCATGCAGGATCGACTACAGTCATGGACAGAAGTACTTTTTCCGGATCTGTATCAGGGTTGTCATGCAGTCTTTCCTCAACAACGGGTATCAAAGCGGTTCTGATGAGCTGTTTTACGAGGAAGTCGGGAGTGTAGTAGCTTCCTGTAGTCTTTCTCTTGTTTCCGCTGTTAGTCTCATCGTCGCTTCCTGAAATGAATCGGAATTGTCTTGTCTGTCCGTCAATCATGGGAACAAGTTCAAGAAGGCTTTCATATACAGAGCCAAGCTCCACTGTTCCAAGGTTCCTGAAGTCTATCCAGTAAAGGGCGCCGTCATGTTCCGTCCATCTGAGTTCTGTGATCGCTTCAAGGAAATCCCTGTTAGAAAGTCTGAGACCGTTACAGTGAGAGCACTGGCTGTCGGCAAAAAGGCCTCCGAGTGCAGGCAGTCCAAGAAGAGACTCTCCTCTGTCCAGAGCTTCAAAAGTTATCTTCATGGCTTCCCAAAGGTCATAATGATAGACGGAGCGGAAACTCTTTTTCCTCATCATTCCCCTGAGTCTTGCAAGTGAATAACCTTTTTCATAGATATCACGCGGAATCTGTCCTGAATCGGGATCAAATACAAGTCTGATTCCATTCTCACTGTACCTCTCTTCGATAACTGACAGGAATAGGATGCGGTAGCAGAGTCTCAGAAGCTCATGGAAGTATTCGGTTGCGGATAGTCTGCCACTGAATATTTCCTCCTGCAGCTGTTTGTTTGCCCTGTTTGAAAGAAAGCCGTTGGCAAAGATCACAATGGCCCTTTCTACTCCAACACGCAGACGGTCGCGGGCTCGTTCACCGTTTGATATGGATGTGTTCTTCCATTCCTCCCATATCTCAAGGTCTGTTCCGTCAGATGTGTCTCTTATCCTTGATACATGGAGTATTTTCCAGAGGACAGCATACTCATTGTAGAAATCATCAGAGAGGATTGCCCCGAGATCAAACTCGAGATATTCGGGTTTTGAGAGTGAAGTGGAAGACCTGAGAAGTCTTATCATCTTCCCTGATGCCACAATGCCCCATCTTGAATCTCCGGCGGCACTGAGATACTGCTGCATCATGCTGAAAGGTGATACGTTTTTTAATCCGTTTGTTATTGAGAAGTAGCTGTCGGCCCTGTCCAGACTGTTTTCAGCTGAAACAACGGCTATGGGGATTCGTCCATATGCCTGTCTTCTTATGGGGAAACCTTTTCCGCCTGCATCAAGCTTTGTCACATTTTCAATATTCCATCCCAGACAGTTGGACAGAAAGCGGCAAATAAAGTCTCTGGTCACTGCAAGAGTATCAGCATTGGCTCTTTTCAGTTTCAGATGGTAATCGGAGTAAAGACCTATTGCTTTCTTGTATGACTGGCCTATTTCATCCATGATGCTGATCGTGGAAGGAAGTCCGTATCCGTCTTTCCCCTGTGCAGGGGCAGAGTCCTTGCTTATGAGGTCTATCAGATCTGCCGTGAAAAGAGAACCTTCACAGTGTATGTGCTGTAAATTAATCCATTTATTTTTCTGTGCCATTTATAAGTCCTCCCCGGAAGGAACGAACACGTACGTTCCAAGCAGATCCATATCACCGCATGGTGAAGTCTTTACTGTTCCCCTCAGATTGGATGCTTTTCTGAACTTTGTCAGATCAGAAAGAAGTTTTTCTGCTCTTGCATCTGAGATCTCTGCTCTTGTGGATGAACAGTTTGCATATACTTGCTGAGCTCTGTTCAGCTGCGTGACGATATATCTGTCATCAAGGTTTGCAGAGGGCTGAACATCAAGGTATTTGCGGTACTCTTCGGGCTGAAGTACTTTTAGTGAGCCTGAATTCTCCTTTAGCAGAAGGGTTTCTTCTGCCATACCTGTTTTCTGGCCTTCCTGCAACGAGGTGTTTATCTGCAGTCTGACTCTGACGAGATAGATATATGTCAGTTCAGACACATCATGTGTTTCAGTAACTGCAGAGCGTGTGCCTAGAGCATATTGTGATGGTTCAGGGGCAAGAACGGTTTCAAATACATATGATGATAGTCTGGAGCATACAGGATGGCTTCTGTGAAGATATATCCTTCCTGTGGGGGCGGGGAAGGTAAATGATACCTTCAGCGATGCAGAAACTCCGTCATCCTTCAGGTCCTGAAGCAGATCTTTTTCATACAGGGACGATAGCTCAAGATCATAACAGTGATTGCCTTTAGGGGTTACTCCTGCACCCAGGACTCTTAGTGCAGAACTCACAAAGGACTCGGTATCCTTGTCAGAACCGAGAATTTCCTTTTCCTCGTTGAGGATTTCCATTACCTCTCCTGAGTGTATTTTGCCCTGTGCAAAAATGGTTCTGTTTCGTTTTGCCTTTTCATAGGCATCCTGCCACGGCTTTTCAAGATTCGCTTCAATATCTTCAGCTTCACCGAAATCAAAGTAAAGCTGACCGGTTTTATCAGACTTCTCCTTAAGCAGTGTTGCCTGCATCAGGGCATTTCTGATCGCCTTACCATCTTCGGGCACTGGGACAAGTACTCCAAGACTGTTTCTGATGTCCTGAGCTTTTCTCAATATAACTTTGAAGATAAGTCCGTCTATCGGGTTATCGGAACCATAGAGCATTATGCATTTCACATATTTTGCGCTCTGTCCGAATCTGTCTATTCTTCCTTCCCTCTGTTCATGTCTTGTCGGGTTCCAGGCAAGGTCATAGTGAATTACTGCGGTAAACTGGTTCTGGAGGTTTATTCCTTCTGAGAGACAGTCTGTTGCAACCAGGATCGGATGATCCTTTTCAAGCATGGCATTGACTCTTTCTTCCCTTTCCTCGCTGCTCAGTTCTCCCGTGATCACTTCGACATAACGTGAAGGAAATACTTCTCTCAGTTTGTCACCGACATAGTTGGCGGTTGCAATGTATTTGCAGAAGATGATCGGAGTATATCCTGTCTCACTGTACTGATCTTTTTTAAATATCTGTTTTTTAAGTACATCAACGAGAAGATTGAACTTGGGATCCTCAAGCTCTCTGAGAATGTGTGCCCTTTCCAGAAGATCCCTTACTTCATTTTTCATGGAAGATGAGAGGGAAATGTCCAGATCCTGCGGTGCATCGGATAAAGTATTGTCAAACAGTGAAGAGTATTCATCTTCCAGTGAATCATCCTCATCCCCGCTGATGTTTCTGAGTCTGGTTTCAAGCGCCTTTATTGCCGAGGCTGGGGATGAAGCGATGCTTCTGTACAGTGCAAGAATTGCATACCAGATTGCTGTATTATGTTCAGCAGTCCTGAACTTTTTGCTCAGTGATTCGCAGTATTCTCTGACATCATCGAAGAACTCTTTCCATTCATTATTGAATCTGTACGTGAATTCATTTGTCAGCCTGTGTGCAAAGTTCGGATTGTCTGAAAATGCATCAAGATCCTTCCGCTGACGCTGGACCATGTGCTTTGCAAGCTCCTTCCTGAGTTCGCTGTCCTTTACGTCATCATCTGCCAAAGCACTGAATCTGGGATCGATAAGGGCAAGCAGGTTTGCAAATGCCACCTGATCACCGGAGTGGGGCGTGGCAGTAAGGAATATCATGTGCCTTGTCTTTTTTTCAGCAAGAGTCTGTAGCAGTTCATATCTCAGATGTGTCGGAGCGCCAGACTTTTCAGTACATGAGTGGGCTTCATCAACTATTATCAGATTGGGAGCCGTATGGGCAAAGTTATCGCGTCTCTTCTGGTTTTTGATGTAATCAAGAGAGATTACCGTGACCGGGTAGTACTCTGTAAGACTCATTCCCGCGGGAACTTTCTTTTCGAGAGAATAAACGGAAGAAGCCGTAATTGCAGTTGCATCAAGATTGAAGTGATCCCTCAGCTCACTTACCCACTGTGAGACAAGATGGGAAGGGCAGAGAACTGAGAATCTTTCGATTTCATAGCGGGCCATCATCTCTTTAGCGATGAGACATGCTTCGATTGTTTTACCCACACCGACATCATCTGCAATGAGTATTCTTACCGTATCCATTGCAAGAGCCATGAGAAGGGGAGTGAGCTGGAAAGAACGTGGCTCAACAGCAATGCTTCCTATTGATCTTATAGGTCCGGTACCGCTTTTCAGCCTCAGGATTGAAGCTGTCCTGAACATGGCACTGTCTGAAAAAGCTCCATGGTTCTGAGGATCAGGGAGTGTAAATACCGTTTCCCGGACAGGCTCTTTTTCCAGTGAAGGAATAAGATAGACGACATCATCATCACTTCCGGTAAGGGGCCTCAGACAAAGCATATCCTCCGTTGAGCCTGACTGTATGATCCAATCCCTTCCTCTTGCATTAATCAGAAAACCCGGTGTGCAGTTCATTATCTATCTCCTTTACTGACTCAGTACCATGATGATTATACCTTTTGATTCAAGGTATGTCCTGACCTCCAGAGCGGGCTCGTCCCTGAAGAATGCAGTCTTGGCTCTGTTGCTGTATAGGGGAATTGTATATTTCCCATTCATGATCACTTTATCCTTTATAAGATCAGCAATGGATTCCGGTGATGAATCTGAAGCAAATATCATGAGATCGTCGTCGTAGCGGTATAATGACTCAGCCCCAGTATTCGGTTTCGTTATTAAGGCATTTGAGAAGGCAACCAGCAGCTGAATTGCGCCTTCATCATGCCTGTCAATATACTTATGGTCCGTCTGGTTATAGTATGAAAGCAGACAGCTGTAACAAGCTGATATGCAATCCTGTTTGTCATCCACAAGTTCATCCCTCTCAAATACATGTCCTTCAGGAACTGTATAGTGCATTATCTCAAGTGCTTTTCTGCATACAGCCCTGAATGCTTCGGGATCTTCCTGAAGTCTTGAGAGTACACCGGCTCCCCCTTCGCTTGCTTCATAGAACATGATCGTTTTCCTGTCGTCAGGATTCGGAAGACTTTCTATTGCCAGTTCAGATTCCTCAATCTGGAAGACGGACTCAATACCTCTTGCAAGAGCAGCCTGAAGGGTTGGGATAGTTTTGTCTGTCATATTATCCCCTACGGGGTGAAGCAGGAGTATGTTTTTGCATTCAGATACAAACGGGACAACCGTTGTTATGGCCTTAGGCTTTGGAAGTTTTTCATCTCCTTCTTCTGTTTCGTCTTCATCAGGTATGGAAGGTGTTGCTTTTCCCCATATCCCTGTCACGGCATCAATCATGAAGCCTGGGGATGCATCCGTATCCTGGATTCCCTTCCAGCCTTTGTTAAGCTTGAAGATATCAGCCGATGGTATGTAGGTTAGATGACCTATTACACTTTTACCATTATCATGGATATCGCTTTTCTGTGTTGGCTTTGTGTAGTCATATGAGAATGAAGTATCTATCACATATCCCTTTTTGACTCTTTCCTCTTCCTGACTCGATATCCTGTTCTTTATCCTTGTTTCAATATTCTCGATGCGGAATATATGGGATACTCTGTCCGAGGCTTCAATTTTTTCACCGCAGTTAGGACAGACATCAAATGGAAGATTATCGCTGTTGTTCTCAGCTATTGTCGCATAGCCACACGATCGGCACTTAATAAGTGCAGACGTAGAAAGACTTGGTCTGCCTTTGTCATCAATTGTTGCCGATGAAGTGTTGAGCTTCACTTTGTATACCTCAAATGCATTGCCTTCGTGGTATATCAGGTTAAGCGGGCCGAACTCCGACAAGGCCAGGAATCTGGCACGGGAAATGGACATTCCCTTTTTCACTGATTCTTCTTCATTCAAGGCTTTGGTACTGAAAGCAGGAATCCAGGCCCTGATCGGGAGACGTGGGAAGTTATAACCGGGGAAGAGCCCCTGGCCTGCCAGATATCTGAATATGTAGAAGTCCGACATAGGGGAATTCATGGATATGTCTTTGCTGGTAAGCAGATTGAGCTGGTTAACTGACTGCGTGTATACATTAAGGAAATAGTCTCTTTCCTTTTTGCTCAGTCTGGCGCTGTTGGTTTTACTGTGGGCATCATACTTTGCGGCCTGTACGTCAGCAACAAGTTTCTTCCAGCTGTCAAATGAATCCTGGAACCGCAGGAAGGCACTGCCCATAAATTCTTCTTCATATCCGTCATGGTACCATGGAGTTTTTTCCTCAGTAAGGATGCCAGCTCTTTTCAGTGCTGATGAATAGTACTTCATTTCACTGACTGCCCTGTCTTGCAGCATTGGATCATTCAGAGCCTGAATGATTTCATCCTGAAGATGATAACTTCCGTCTTCACCCTCATCCATGATTTCGATGATCGAAGAACCCATGTGATAGCCTGAAAGACTGAACCACACAGCCATCATATGACTGTTGAACAGCTCCTGGTTCGAAAGGTCTATCTGCGGTGCGGATACAGCTCCGCTTACCATGTCGTTTCTGTTATTGAAATACCACTGATCATGTGGGCTATTCGCGGTAGCATATGAGACAATGAGTGCTGCGCTTCCGCTTCGTCCGGCACGTCCTGATCTCTGAGCATAGTTTGCCGGAGTAGGGGGAATATTTCTTAGGTAAACGGTATTCAGGCTGGAGATATCAATACCAAGTTCCATTGTGGGGGAACAGAAGAGTACTGGCAGTTTCTTGAATCCATCTTCTCCCCTGAATCTTTTTTCAAGGTACTGACGGTCGCTGGAGGGGACCTGTGCGGTATGTTCTTTTGCTTCATAGCTCAGCAGGTCAAGTCTTTTTTCGATCAGGCTGTCAGATGCCTTTTCATATAAACCTGAGTAATAGTCGTTTGCCCACCTTTCAAAGTCTGGCTTTCTGCTTCTGCGCAGTGAAAATCTGATGATATCTGCTTTTAACTGATAGAATGTTTCATCCGGCTTGTGTGGAACAGTATTACTTACAGCCATACCGCAGTTAGTGGCAAAATCCAGGGCTTCAATTAGAATTTCCCTTATACACTGATTCTTTTCCCCCGGTCTCATGCGCTGGAATCTTTCTGCCTGAAATATGGTTAGTTTCTTTATTTCCCTACCGATCTTTGATGCGGTGGAGAGCGTGAGATATCTGAAATCGTATGTCTTTTCTTCCTTTATCTGCTTTGCGGACATGGTAGTTATCCTGTTTCCGAGCATAGGAGTGGTTTCCGATAACTGATATCTTTCATTGAAGAAATCCTCGCAGGTTTTTTTTATCCTGTTGAGATTGTCCTGCCTGATTATATTGGAATATATGCATGTGTTTGCTGTCAGAGTATCAAACAGCCTGTTCATCAGAATCCTGAACTCTTTTTCCGTGAATCTGCTTAGAAGCTGATATTTCTGTCTCGACTCTTCCTTTATCATCTCTTCAAACCCTTCATATGAGATATCTATGAATCCAAGATGATAAAGAGATGGATTGGCGTAATACCATTTCCTGTTGAGGTCCATCAGGAAGCGGTATGAAAAAAGATCCTTTGCCGCCATAAGAGGTTTTGATTTTGCATAACTGGAAAGGTTTGGATTCTGAAACAGTTCTGTCTGAGCTTCATCATTCCGTATATCGGAAAAACCTATTATATCGAAAATGGAATCTGTCAGATCATCAGTACTTAGCGGTATGTCGGAATTCTTCAGTGCAGATAAGGCTGCAGAGCGGATTATTATCTTGCTCATGAAGTCATTGAAATGCCCAGCCTGCAATGCCGCATCCTGTCTGTTGTCAACAAATCCCAGTACTTTCCTGTCTTTTTCACTGCTGTCGGAAAACATCTGGTTAAGGATGTTTATGACTATCATAGTTGAGGAACTGCTACGCCCCTCTCCGGACAGACCGCTCAGTTTTGTTCTTTCGCTTGTAGTTGCTTCATGTTCTGAAAGGCACCCGGGGCAGAATTTGAACTTGCCCTTTATGAAGTAGAACTCTTCTCCTGAACCTTCAGTACCGTCAAGGTTTATACGTACTTTCTCCGGAAGCTTGTCCTGCTTCTTTATTGTGTAGTCCAGTTCATCACCTTCAACGAATGATTCAGGGAGCCCTTCAAACTCTTCTGGGTTGTATCTGAGATCTCTGAGAGGAACCAGATATCCTGACTCTGTATCAGACTCTTTGGACATGAATTCCATGAGTTCCCGCGGTTCAAATCCGCTGTCGGTGCGGTTGACCGGAATGATTTCCTGTCCGCAGTCGCGGCAGAAATAGGTTTTGAATAACCTTATTGTTTTTTCGGGGTTTGCATAAAGCTGTTCATCAACAGTCACAACTCTGCTGCCCTCAGGACCGAGCGAAAGCATCAGACTTCCCGGACCGCTTATGAACTGGTGAAGCTTGAAGGCAAAAAGGGGCTGGTTCACACTGTTCATGACACCTGAAGCATGAAGCAGGTAGTCGTTAATGTATTGCTCTGCTTTTAAAGAATCCATTCCTGAATCCTTGCTGAAAGAAGAGTATATTTTATCCAGGGATTTAGGTGTCGCCCTGACATATTCCCCTGAGTCATCTTTGTTCATGCTCAGCTCGCTTTCTATCCATACTGACATTGGATCGCGGCAGAGTTCTGAATAATCAGAAGAGAAGGGGATGCCACTGTTGACGCGTTCACGCAGCCTTGTTTTCAGATTTGAGTCAAACGAACTGTCTGTTACTCTTGAGAGGACTTCGCCGATAATGTCGTCTGATGAGAATTCAGTATCAAATATCTCAGAAGCTATTCTCGCAACAGCTTTTTTCCTGTCTTCGGCAGTACCGATACTTGTCATTGTAGCTGACGTGCCGATACAGATCGCATTTTCGGCTTTCAGCCTTCTCTTGAGCCTGCGCATGAGCATTGCAACATCAGCGCCCTGCCTTCCCCTGTAGGTATGCAGCTCGTCCATGACTATGAAGCGTACATCTTCAGCATTATCCAGGAGTTTTTGCTCATGCGGATCATTCCTTGTCAGTATGAGTTCGAGCATCATGTAGTTCGTAATGAGGATGTCCGGCGGGGTTGATGATATCCTGCGTTTTTCAGAAAGGTCTTCCTGTCCCGTATATCTTTCAACGGTTATCCCCGCCTCTGGATAATTGCTCAGAAATTTATTGATCTCTTCAAACTGGCTGTTTGCCAGGGCGTTCATCGGGTAAAGGATGATTGCGGTTGTCCTGCATTCAGTTGTTCTGTTTTTGAGAATGTAATCAACTATGGGTATGAAGAAAGACAGACTCTTTCCTGAACCAGTACCTGTTGTCAGTATGTAGCTCTTTCCCGCAAGTGCTTTCTGTATGGCGTTTTCCTGATGATTGAACAGTCGTAGGGACTGCCCGTTCCATGGATTTAGGAAGATCTTCGCACAGTCAGAATGAAGAATGCCGTTTTGAGAAAGTTTTTCCACAGTCTGTCCCGTTTTGTAGTGGGGATTGATCTGTAGGAGTGGATCAGGCCAGTACTTCTTTTTATAGAATTCCGCGTTAATGTAATCATGTATGTCTTTGGCCTTTGGGTCCACAAAGCTTTTAGAGAAATCAGTAAACTCTTTTATGAGATTGTTTCTTACATCAAATACGTTCTTCATACAGTATCCCTCTCCCATGCTGAATCAGATTTTAAAATTATAACATTCATTGAATTCGGAATAAACCTTTTGTAACATGGTTGAAACTGAAGATTCAGGTTTTTGTTTTCCGGTAAATCTATATGTAATTCTGATGAAAGAGGGACATATTACAGCCCCTCTTCGATATAATGTTTCAGTCTTCATCGTAACACAGTACTTCAACACCGTCTGATTCATCAGAGGAGAACCTCTTCAGGGTTTTTGCAGTCTTAAGTTTTATGTAAGCCGCTTCAGTTACCATTTCGTAATAAATCGGACACATTTCATTGGCAGTTGCGCAGTGTATGCTTTCGCCGTACTTTTTTACGGCATTTGCCTCTGCCTCTTCTTTTGTCATCCCGACAGAAAGAACATTTGTGTGTACCATAGGAGGACAGACAGTGACTGAGTAGCATACCCATCCGTAGGGCTTACTGTTGTCGTGCTTTGCCAGAAATGCTTCCTTTGATGAGAGTTTCTTTTGAAGGAAAACTACAGGCTCGTTACCTGAAAACTCAACAACAACGACGTTTGAGCTTTTCCTCTTTGTTTCCGTACCTGTTTCTGGATCTCTGGTGTAAATATATGACTGAGTGATTTTTGTAACCTCTCCGCCATTGACGAATCCGCGGCATGAAGTTCCCAGTACTACTTTTCCTTTGAATACAACTTTATCTCCGAGGCTCACAGGCTGTCCAACTGCATCTGTGGCAGCATTCTTCGGTGCCTTTCTGTCTTCAATCTTTACGATCTTGTTAAAGCGGCCCTCCATTGCCAAAGTGGAAGTGCTGCTATTCTCAAAACATGCCCTTCTGTTTTCGATGGATCTAATCCTGTCTTTGATGATGTTAATGTCGTATCCCTCAATACAGATGAATCCTACGCAATCGCCGACGCTAATTTCCAAACCTCTGAAGTCTTTCATTTCTTCTCCTCCTAACCAGAATTGGTTTCTTCTCGTTGTTTACACCCTCATGTTAGTCGGTTCAGTCTGATTATTTCATAGCCATAATCTTATATTTTCATTTCTTCAGTGACTGGTATTCCGGAGTGTGAAGAACTTCTCTGAGATTCATGAATATATTTCGGTAAAAACACTCTTCCAGTTCCTCCTCTGATTCCACGTCAACGATGGCATCAATCTTTCCGTCAGGGATGAAAGATGTTTTACTGATTATGTAGTTCATGTCATCGTCTTCCCATTCAAACAGTACGGCATAAAGAGTTTCTCCCTTATTATCAGTATTGGTTCTGACCATTGTGGCCTGAAGCCCAATGCCGGAAAACTCTCCGTTGTTACATGCAAAGCCCTGAACCCCGGTGATACCAAAAGTCTCTTCTTCCCGGGAATCAATTGGATCAGAACCCAAAAGCATTGAGGTCATATTATCAGATAAAGATCCCGTGTTTTCTATTTCCTGGGGCAGTACAAGCTGCATAAGCATGATATGTGCCGTCAATAGTTCATTGTATCTCTCAGATATCCTGGCTGTCTCCAGAGAGGAATACTCTTCAATGATCCTTTCTTGCTGGTGCTGAAGGATACTGCTTCGGGTTATTAGTAATCTTTCCTTCCCATCAGGCATGGCTATAGCTATTGCATAGAAGAAGTTTCCTTCAGCTTCTGTGATCTTGACCTCGGAGACAATGTCGCTCCCGTTTTTTCCTGCGTAGCCATCCATGGATCTTCCCTGATCGATTTTATCATTCAGTTTCTGCAGTGCCCGGCCCTGTTCAACAAGGTCACTGTCCTTTGCTGTTACCGCCCTGATTTCTTTTGGAAGATAGTATGCGGTTTTCCTGATTTCAACTTTCTCTATCTGCATATTGCCGTCATGATCAAGAGTTTCGGTTTCCCTGAATGAGAATTTGGGATCAACATGGAATCCTACATGCTCGGCAATTGAAGCGTTAAGATTCAGTTGTCCGAGATCCGCGATGGAGTAGGAGGGCAGACCTCCGAATTCACCGCTTAACTCAAAGCCCGATGTAGGCTCCATGTTAAGCCACATGATACATCCTTCATGATTGGTTTTCGCATAGTCTGTCATCATGCGGAAGATGCCGTTGCGTCTGCAGTCCTCCCTTACATAGGCAGACTCGATATAAAGGATATGCCTGTCCTCGCCGCTAGCCCTCAAAGCATCCATCCTTTCAAACATTTTTTCGCAGAACAGGTCTTTAGCTGGACCATCAGCTGAGAAAGACCAAAGTGCCCAGTACGGATTCAGTGTTCTCCACACATCAAAGACATCAATCACACTTGACGGAATCATGGTTTGCAGCACATCAAGTGAGGGCCTATGGACATGATTCATGAGTCCGGTAACGGAAAATACCATACATCCAATGCATTCCGTGCCTATGAAGACATAAAGATGAACCTTGGGCAGGACCGCTTGCAGCTCATTCTGCTTATGCTGGTGCTGGAATTCGGTAATGCCGTACAGCATATAAGGTCCGCACTCCCAGATATCGGCAGGGAGTTCTTCCTCGGTCCTGAAACCTGTTAAACGCTTCAGAATTTCCTGATGGCCTTTAAGCATGTGTTTTTTTGATTTTGCAAGATGCATTTTATTACCATGATACTTGAGCATGTTCATGTCCTCTCTGCCGAAAATAAGTGTTTCAAGAGGAATGTTGAGGTATCCGGCTATGAGGTCCAGCTTCTGAAGATCTCCGATTCCGCTTCCTGGCTTAGCCTTTTCCAGGTTGCTTATATCAGCCTGGTACATGTTAAGGTTTTCAGCCATCTGCTCCTGTGAAATCTTAAGAAAATATTTGCGCTGTTCCTTTATCCTTCTTCCGATAATGTCGAGATCAATCATTCCATGCCTCCATCGTAATAAATCCCATCAGGATTTATTATAGCTCATTTCCCATATATTCCATATCTTGGCTGGCTGTAAGTCTTGCTTATACCCCACATTCATTATGTGTTATAGTGGGCTTATGGATTGGCGGAAATACTGCATAATAGATACTTCGGATTACAGGGATATAACGGAAGATGTCGTCAGTATATTCAGGGACAAAGCCATATCCAGATATCGAATAACGTTCGCAAAAGGGCCTAAAGAGTTTTCATATGGTTTTGGAAGAATAATCTTCTCTTCAGAGCCGACACCGCTGGAATTAAGTAATAAGCTTGTTTTCATAAAAGGTAAATTTCAGCCGCAGATCAAAGAACTGATCCGTTTCAATGAGTGGTGCAAGGTCCTATTTAACGATGATAGGAAGAGAACTGTCCGTTTCTCAGAAATACAGTTCATCTCAGACAGGCGCGGAGAAAAGAAAATATCTGATATCATGGATTATCTGGTTGAAGTGGCAGCTGCAGATGAGAGCGTATTCAATCAGGTTGAGGATTCTCCCGGATTCCTTGTTTCCCAGCTCAGGGGCCTGATGATACGGGAGGATTCTGTCTTATCGCTGATTTTGGATAAAGAGGAGCTGTCTGTAAGGAGAAAAGATACTCCGGTCATTGCTCCTTTTTCATCAAACTCAGCTCAGCTTAAAGCAATAAGGAATGCATTGTCTTCAAGGATATCAGTAATTCAGGGACCTCCGGGAACAGGAAAAACACAGACAATCCTGAATATCATCTCCAACCTTCTTGCTGAAGGGAAAACCATTGCGGTTGTTTCCGGCAATAATGAAGCAACCAGGAATGTATATGAGAAGCTGGAGAAAGAAAATCTCGGGTCTCTGTGTGCTTCTTTAGGTAATAAGGCAAATATTGAGAAGTTTTTCTCTGATCAGCCGACAAAGGATTATTTCAGGAATTGCAAAGTTTCAAAGGATAAAAATGTATTGACAACATCTGTCAGTCATCTGAGTTCTAATGTAATTGGTATTTACGATTCTGTCAGACGCAAGGCAGAGCTCAGGGCAATGATCCATGACCTTCGTATCGAGAAAGCGGAAAATGAGTCCAGGTATTCGGATCAACATTGTACGATTCCAGTGCAATTGCTCAGGGAAATATCTTCTGTAGATTATCTAAGGAATGCAGCCTATATTGAGACGCTGTATTCGTCTGTGAAAGGCCGACTCCGCAGAAAGCTGAAGATGTATTTCCATTTCGGTTTCTGGCCTCGGAAAGAATTCTCCCCCACAGTTGCCATTGACTACCTCCAGAGTCAGTACTACTCATCACGGATATCGGAGCTCCATTCCGAGATACTGAATCTTGAACTGAAATATCCTGAGTCAAAGAACAGCAATATCCTGAAAGAGTTCTCTGAAAAGTCAAGGGAGTATCTTCTCTCAGTACTTATTTCGAGGTATTCCGAGATTGAGGATAAAGAGTTCTATTTGGAAACCTATCGCTTTGATAATGCTTTCCTGCGATATTACCCCATTGTGCTCAGCACCACTCATTCGCTTCAGTACTGTGCCCCGAGAGGTATTCTATTTGATTACGTGATAATCGACGAGTCAAGCCAGGTTAACCTTACAAGCGCATTCCTGGCACTGGCATATGCGAGAAATGCGGTGATTGTCGGAGACTCAAAACAGCTATCGCATATTGTTCCCGGCAAGCTAAAGGAACCACTTGACAGTATCAGAAATAAGTATGACATACCCAAGTACATCGATTACAGAAAATACAGTATTCTTGATTGTGTCCTTCAGGCTTTTAAGGATTCAGTACCTTCCGTTCTTCTTAATGAACACTATCGCTGTGATCCTGAAATCATAGGTTTCTGTAATAAAAGATTTTATGACGGTAAGTTGGTAATACAGACAAAGCATGATGTGAACGGTGGAATCAGGATCATTGAGACTCCTTCTCATACTGCATTCGGAAGGACAAATCCAAGACAGGCTGAGATCATTACTTCAGAAATACTGACATCAGATCTTGGTGATGTCGGTATTGTTGCCCCATACAGGGACCAGGTATCACTGATCAGGAATATCCTTCAGCGTAATGATATCCTTGTTGATACCGTTCATAAGTTCCAGGGTAAGGAACGGTCCGTAATGATCCTTTCAACCACTGCTGACAGGACGGTTCTGTATGAAGATCCCGAGCACATTGATTTTCTCAATAATCCGAACCTGATAAATGTTGCTGTTTCCAGAGCAAAGAAAGAGCTGATTGTCATTTCGTCTTCTGAAGCATTGAGTCAGGAAGGAACACTGCTGTGTGATCTTGCCAGATATGTAAGCTACTATTCGGGAAATGCATCAAGGTCCAGAACCAATACGATTTCAGTCTTTGATCTGATGTATGATGAATATTCCCCGATTCTTGAACGTATGAGAAGAAGTATGCTGAAGATTTCTCAGTTTGCAAGTGAAAACATAGTTGCAACACTGATTGATGAAATCTGCAGATCCGGCGAGTATGGAGTGCTGGCATTCAAATTCAACTATCCTCTGAGGAAGATTATCGATCCTGATAGTGTGTCCGGAAGGGAGGATAGGAACTTCATTCTTTCCCTTGGTACCCATTGTGATTTTGTTATCTTCAGTCTTCTGGATAAGAAAACTCAGCTCCTGGTGGAAGTTGATGGGAAACAGCATGAATCGAAGATACAGAAGAAGAGGGATGCCATTAAGGACCGTCTCGCCAAAGGTGCCGGAATTACTCTGGTCAGAATAAAGACGACTGACGTCAATGTGAGGGAGACCTTATGCAATGCACTCAGGAACAGCATGAAATGATTAATGTTACTGGTTATTTCCTGGATTTGGCTTTTGAGTAAATATCCTCTAATCTTGTACCGCAGTTATGATCCCAGTCAGCTGAACACTGGAGTTTTCCGAATCTGTTTACTCTGAGTTTTGCTCCGCATTCATTACATGCAATTCCATTGTTCAGAAGATACTCCTCCACCAGCTGATATGGGACATAAGGAGAAAGGCATTTGCCGCATTTGGAACATGCTATGATGTACTTCCCACCGGAAGTTTTCTTAACGGTTGAACCTGCGCGGCATTCGCTGCAACTGAACTGTCTGGAGATGTAATCAGAGAAGTCTGAGGTTGTCGCGGATTTATTGTATCTGTATGTATTCCACTCCCTGCGGGCTTTATCATGGCCGCATAAGGATTCAAATACATACGTCGTATTCCTGCCTCTCAGAACAAAAGGTATCATTCTGCCATTATATCTATTAGTCACTTCCGGAAGTCCGAACCAGACAAATGTATTTTCACCAACCAGATAATCATTGGTTGGGTTGAATGAAGGAAAAACAATTCTGAAGAGCTTATCTGCATTAGGTGTGGCACCGCTGCATAATGTTATGCTGCTCCACCGTTTTATGTTTTTTGCCTTTTTAAGAATTTCCGTGAACTCTGCGAATGTGAAGGTAGCATGGGCTAACAATCTGTTGTTTTTGGAATGCCAGTATGTAAGTTTTTTATCATCAGTGCCGCACATAACATCGGAACCCAGCACTTCAGCGGCTTCCTTTACTGCTTTGAAACAACTTGCTGTGTTCACGATATTATTTTTTGTGATGAAGTCAATCAGATAATCCTTTTCAAAGTGATTGCATGACTTTGCAAGATTTAGTAGCTTCAGCATCTCAGGTGAGATTGAATCGCGATGGAGCATGAGATAGCTGTAATCAGAAATAACGATGAATTTGCCCCTGGTCCTGGTAATGGCAACGTTTACAAGGCGTGTAGCATCATCTATTGTTTCTCCGTCAGTGAAGATTATGCCTGTTTCCCGTTTGGGGGCCGATTCAACCGTGTCGAAAATGATGACGTCTTTTTCAAAGCCCTGGAACTGATGAACTGTAGAACAGAGTATATCAGGCTTGTCTCCTCTGATTCTTTCTGATGCATCCTTAAGCATCGCAGACAGCAGTTTTGCCTGCGCCTGATATGGCGTGATTATCCCTACCGACAAACCTTTTGTCTGAATGACGCACAGGGCAAGTTTCATTGCAATTACTGCTGAAAGCGGGTTGAATCTGGATCCGGTTGATGTAGTATGGCAAAGTGTCTGAAGTTCAGAGTAATCGACAAGGGTAAGTTCTTTACCTGGAAATGGCTGAGCATTTGTGGCTTTCGATACCTTGGCCCTCATCCCAGGAGCAGAGACCAGCATCCCGTTATAAAGGCTTTCACTGATGTAAGAGGCAATATTTGGATGCATCCTGCGTTGCTCATTGAGCATCGTCATCCATGGATGGTTCCTGACATTCCCAAAAGGATCATTTGCATGGAGGTATGTAAAAACATCATTTCTCAGGATTGATTTCGGACTGAACTGAGCAATTGGGGCAAGCTGTCTGAAATCACCGAGAAGAACAAGTTTTTTAGCCATGGTTGCTGCTACCATCACCTGAGGTACATAAGCCATTGATACCTCGTCAAAGAAGATGATGTCCCAACTGATACTTCTGATTTTATCCATCAGAGTGGCTTTTGTTGCCGTTGTTGCGATGATATTTGCTTTGGATATAAATTCTTCTTCTCTTTTTACGAGAATTGAATGGCATATGGCACGTATAAACTGGGCAGTTTTTTTATACCATTTGTTCTCTTCACCGCAATTCTCGGTTATTGTTTTCATTTCTCTTAGCTGGTTCTTCTTTTCGGTTGGAACAGCTTTTATGGAGCATAAAATATTTATCGATGATACAATTAATTCCTTTATCTCTCCATCCGTTATATTAACATTAAGTTCTGTTTTGAAAATGTTATCGGTCTTTTGAAGAACAGCCTTTATCTCCGGACATTGATTAGCTGCATAAAGGCGGGCACAGAAGTTTTCATTTGAATAGAGGTTGGGTTCCCGTGCCATTCCATAACGAAAAACTTTCCCGATTATCCGCTCAAGATATCCTTTCTCTTTTGCGATATCGATTATTTTCAAAACCGCACCATCTACGGAAATATTGCTCTGAGAGATTATTAGAACCTTTTTCCCAGCGAGCATCTGTTCCAATGCCAGATTTGCAAGAGTGTATGTTTTTCCCGTCCCGGGAGGTCCCCATATCATGGTGATACTGCCATTCCTTACTTTCTCAGCTGCATCGGCAAATCCTCTGTCTGGCTGTCCATCCCGCTCCAGATGTATCTGTGCAGCACCGACAAGCAACCGAAGCAGTTTATTGTTTAAGTCAAGACTCTCCACCTGCCTCGCAAGATTCTCTGTTAATTTGGATGTGTCGACAATCATTGAAAGTGAATCGATAGGTTTGCTGTAGTTCTGAACGCAGACTTCTATGTATTCATGGGAACAGTAGCTGATGAACCCTTTGTAAGTAACGGAGTCTATCGTGAAAACGGCACAGGTTTCAGGTGCAAAGTTCAGGAATTGATGATTTGGGAAATGATAATATCCATCAAGTTGCTCAGAATAAATGAAGTACCCATCAGAAAGGGCATAGCTTTTCCGTTTTGAACTGGAGCGTATGAACGTTACTTCAGAAAACAGCTCATCACGAAATTTTAGGAGTTCTTTTTTTACTGTTTGGGGTGATACCTGTATTGTTTCTTCCTGGTTGCCTTTTCCCTGAGTTATCATTGGTTTCCCTCGGGAAAAGTTTACCTGAAAAGAAGGTATTTTTAAATAATCAATTTCATTTTTGTCGTGAGCATGATTAGTTAAAAAACAACAGGCGACCACCCCTGGCAGTCGCCTTTAGCTTTTACCTATACCAGTGTGTAGCCATCCAGGACGGTATGCCTGCTGATTCTTTCCTGTTTGACCTCATCTGATATGGTTTTGCAGAAATAGGTGTGAGGAACACCGTTGATGGTTGTTCCTTCGGTGAACTCAGAGATCGCAAAGCTTTTACCGTCAATCAATGCTTCCTGATGGGATCCTGTTAATACCAGATCATATCCCGTTTCAGGATCATGGTAGCTGGCGCCTTTGAGGGTAAGGAGCTTTTCATCATCGTTGTAATTCTCCGGAGCATTATGAAATAACCACTGAATTCCCCGATGAATGGCTCTGATGATAGTGACATCTTCCTCTGTGACCTCACGCTTTTTTTCTTTGTCAGTCAGTTCCACAGACAATCTCCTGTTTTTGTATTACGCCGCGCAGGCGGCAGGACCCCTTCAGAAGGTGCTCCTTCATCGGGGTGTTCCTTTTATTATCACGGCATGAACGGAAGCTGTCAAACTTTTTCCTGAAAAGTCTTTATTGCTTCTCCTGTCCGTAGTAGGCGTTTTTGCCGTGCTTTCTGTAGTAGTGCTTATCAAGAAGGTGGGAGGGAACATCCTCTGTCTCACTCCTTATCATGAGTGTGTTGAAGGCCATTGAGGCAACTTCCTCAATGACTGCTGCATTATGTACCGCATCGATAGGATTTTTGCCCCAGGCAAAGGGCCCATGGTTTTTCACAAGCACTCCCGGGATCGCATCGGGATCCTTATCCCTGAATGTCTCGATAATGACCTTACCGGTATTCTTCTCATATTCACCCATTATCTCTTCCTCGGTGAGACTTCTCGCACAGGGAATCTCACCGTAGAAGTAATCGGCATGGGTGGTTCCGAAGGGCCTTATACCCGTTCCGCTCTGGGCAAAGGACACAGCCATTCTGGAATGGGTGTGAACAACCCCTCCGATGTTTGGAAATGCCTTGTAGAGCTCGATGTGCGTAGGGGTGTCTGAGGAGGGACGAAGGCTTCCTTCTACAGTTCTTCCCTCCAGATCGACGACCACCATGTCATCTGATGTGAGACTCTCATATTCCACTCCGGATGGTTTTATGACCACCAGTCCAGATTCCCGGTCTATCCCTGATACGTTACCCCAGGTAAATGTCACGAGTCCGTATTTAGGAAGCAGCAGGTTTGCTTCGAGTACTTTTCTTTTCAGTTCTTCAAGCATCAGAATACCTCCAGTGCCTTTCTCTCGACAGAGAGCATTTTCCGGTAAGAGGCGGAGTATGCATCCGCATCCCGCATTTCCTTTTCAGTTGCCATCACAGTCCTGACTTCTGCGGTGCTGAAGATGGTCTCATCAAGCCAGGTCTCAAGGGCCTTATCCTTTCCTGACGCACCATAGAGTGCGAGAAGGGCCATGCCGTAGGCTCCGCCTTCGGCTGCCGTTTCCATAACGGATACAGGGGCTCCGATGGCTGCTGAGAGCATTCTGACTCCTGCATCTGAGGATTTGAAGTAACCTCCGTGTCCGAGCATTCTGTTTATCGTTATGTTCTCAGTCTTAAGTATATCCATTCCTATTTTCAGCGTGGCCAGGGCTGAGTACATGTGGCACTTCATGAATGCCGCAAGGGAAGGGGTGGCTGATGGCATGTGGATGAACATGGGAACTCCCCTGTCAAAATCGGTAACTCCCTCACCCGAATGGTAGTTGCAGCTGAGATACTCAGCCGGATCATCATTGCTCTCAAGTGATACTGCGTATAGAAGGCTGTAAAGCGCTCCGTCATCAAGCTCAAGACCTGCCTTTGAGGCAAAATCCCTGAAGATCGAGGCCCACCAGTTTATCTCGGAAGTACAGTTGTTACAGTGAACCATGGCCACGGCCTCTCCTGATGGAGTCGTTACCATGTCCAGCTCCCTGTGACGCTTAGGCATATGGTCAACGACGACCATGGCGAAGTCACTGGTGCCTGCACTGACGTTGCCGCCTCCGACTCTTACCGAGTTGGTTGCAACCATTCCGGTTCCGGCATCGCCCTCCGGCGGAACCAGGGGGATTCCTGCCTTAAGTTCCCCTGTGGGATCAAGGAGGAGGGCTCCTTCCTCCGTAAGGCATCCGGCAGTCTCACCGGCCGTGAGTACTTCGGGAAAGAGAGTGTCAATTGAAAGATCATAGCCTTTTGCTTCTGCCCATTTGGTGAAGGCAGCTTTTGCTTTTTCATCCCAGGTTTTTGTTAAGCTGTCTATCGGGAACATTCCGGATGCATCCCCGATTCCGATCACTCTTTTTCCTGTCAGGAGGTAGTGGACGTAGGATGCGAGGGTGAACACCTTATCAAGTCTTTTCAGGTGCTCTTCACATCTCAGTATTGCCTGTCCCAGGTGTGCTATCGTCCAGCGCTGGGGAATGTTGAAGTCCATAAGATCGGATAAGACCTCCGATGCTTCCCCTGTCATCGTATTGCGCCAGGTCCTGAAGGGAACAAGGAGTGAGTCGCTTCCGTCCAGGGCGATGTAGCCGTGCATCATTGCGGATATCCCGATCGCATCGGTTCCCATAAGGGCTGATCCTGTTTTTGCCTTATAGTCTGCCTTGAGTGATGCAAAGCACTTCGCAAGTCCTTCTCTGACTTCATCCATCCCATATGTCCAGACTCCATCCTTTAAGGAGTTCTCCCAGGAGGATGAACCTGAGGCGATTACCGTGCCGATGGAGTCGGTCATCACGGCCTTGATCCTGGTGGATCCAAGCTCGATGCCGATGGCAGTGTACATATTATCCATTGCTGTATTGTCCCTTTTTAACGACATTTTATCATTTGTATGGTTAGATACAACATAGATGTACTTACAATATCTTTGTTTATTTTAGGATTTGTATGGTTTTTGCCCAGCTGTTACTGGGAAATTTGTATGGTTTTCTCTATAATCGCTTAAAGAGGTGGCTATGTCAAAGTATAAGGAAATATCAGGAGTTCTCAGGGAGGAGATACTATCCGGCAGATATGATGCTACAGGAAAGCTTCCCACCGAGTATGAGCTGGTATCACGGTTTTCCGTCAGCAGACAGACTGTCAGACAGGCCATCAGCTGCCTCAGGAATGATGGTTATCTTTATCAGATTCAGGGTAGCGGGACCTATATTTCAAAGTCAGGCCCGAAGAGACAGGACAGGGCATCAAAACGTGTCATGGTGATAAGTACTTATATCAGTGACTACATATTTCCCTCCATCATACGCGGTATCGAGAAGGAGCTTTCGGCTGCAGGTATTCAGGTAAGTATCGCCGCAACCGGTAACCGGATTGATCTGGAACGTAAGATCCTTCAGAACATCATCGATACCGGTGATGTGGACGGCATAATTGCCGAAGGCACCAAGACCGGATTTCCGAATCCTAACATCTCCCTTTACCGTCGCATTAAGGAAATGGGCATTCCCGTAATCTTCCTTCACTGTTCGTACCCGGAACTCGACGATGCCGTAGTGGTGGGAATGAACGATATGGCAGGCGGGCGTTACATCGCCGATTACCTTATCGGAAAGGGGTACCGGAAGTTCGGTGCCATCTTCAAGTCCGATGACAGGCAGGGACTCTTAAGGTATGCGGGCTTCTGTGAAGGTATCATAAATGCAGGTCTCTCACTGGACTGTGTGAGACCCAGGTGGTACACGACTGAGGATGTTTTTGCATCCAAGGAAGGCGGCCCGGATGAAGTTCCTGTTGATTATTTTACCGGTGACGCCCTGGTATGCTACAACGACATGGTCGCGACTGCTGCCATAACTGACTATGAGAAGCGAGGTATCCCTGTCCCACTGATATTAAGCTTTGACAGCAGTCATCTCTGTCAGGCTTATCCCGGAAGGATCCTTTCCCTCGGGCACAGGAAGGATGAACTAGGTGAGACTGCTGCCGTCAAGATGATAAACATGCTCTCAGGCAAAACGGAAGAGAGTGTTCTGATGGATTGGATTTGCTGAGCGAACCTCAGTTCTTCAATGCCGTGATCGGGACGACAAAGACGCCGTCCTTCCTCTGATAAGCAGCATTGGACATACCGCAGATCACAGCCATCACAGAGGGGGCTTTTCCTCCTTTCATGACAATACTGTCCCTGATTGAGATCAGGTTTTCAGCAGCACTGTCAATCTGTTTTGCTCCGAGTTTGATTTCAAAGGCACACCAACGGCCGTCCTTAAGTTCAACTACGGTATCAATCTCCCTGTTTGAATAGTCCTGGTAGTGGAATACTTCGGCTCCGAATGATTCAGCATAAATCCTGATATCCCGTTCACAAAGTGCTTCGAACATAAAGCCGAATGTTTCCAGATCATTGATAAGCTTCTCCGGGGTAAGATTCAGCAGTGCACATGCAAGTGATGGATCACAGAAATGGCGCTTTTCTGCTGTTTTCACCCTTGCTGAGGACCTGATATTTGAAGAGAATGGTTTCAGATTGTCCAAAAGAAACAGTCTCTGAAAAACGTCAAGATAGTTATTAACCGTATCATAATCAACGTTTCCATCATCAGTCTCCCTGATATCTTTCTCAAGTGTCTTCTTTGATACAGTGGTGCTCTCATTCCTTGCAAGTGAACGCAGCAGCAGTTTCATTTTTCCGGTGTCATACTTGATGCCATCGATTTTCTGAGTATCTTCTGAAAGAATTGTATCGATATAGGAGTGAGAAATCATCATGGCATTCTCAATCGGCATATCAATAGCTCCGGGAAAACCTCCGCGCACAATTAAACAAGCCAGGTTTTGCAGAGATGTTTCCCCTGTCAGGGCTGGTGTCATTCTTCCTTCACAGAGATCTTCAAGCGAAATGCAGCCTGAAGAATCACCCGATTCAAAAAGGGACATGGTCCGCATCCTCAGCCTGCCTATGCGTCCTGCACCGCTATGTACTCTAAGCTCTTTTCTTTTGGGTGTTGATGAGCCAGTCAGTATGAACTGTCCCTTTTCACTTCTCCGGTCAACTTCGTAACGGACGGCATCCCAGATTTCTTCAACCTCCTGCCACTCATCTATCAGACGAGGTGTTTCACCTTCAAGAATCATGGCAGGCGCAAGCTCAGCCAGTCTCCTGTTCTGGAAATGATAGGTCGGATCAGCAATAAGGAATTCGCTGTTGGCATGATAAGATGAGATCCATGTTTTACCACACCACTTGGGGCCTTCGATGCAAACAGCCCCGAAAGAAGCCAGGTATCTTTCAACCTGTTTATCCATTATCCTGGCTCGGTACTTTTTTATATCAGCAATTTTTGCCATCTATCACACCTCTTAATTCATGATATACATCCATATTACTGTAATCGGTAAAATTTGTGAATTTCATTCGGCAATATTTTGAAAAACCGTTCGGCAATATTTTGAGAAATCATTCGGCAGAATTCTGAGAAATCATTCGGCAGAATTCTTGCAGGTCGGTTCAGGATCACTTGTATGTAATTATTTTCAGTTGAGTTTCAAAGCAAGATAGATGTGAGTGAATGGGATTTGGAGCCGACGGGACTCGAACCCGCCACTTTCAGATTGCGAACCTGACGCTCTACCAGATGAGCTACGGCCCCATGTTTTTCCCTGATTATACTCCCTGACGGAAGATTTGTATACTTTTCCGCCACTATCTTTTTTCTTTTATTCGGGGTATGTTGGCAGTTATGAGTCTTATCCGTGATACCTTCAGGGACAGGTCTTTCCTGTCCAAGCTGTTCCGCCTTGCCTTTCCGATCGCGCTGCAGGCAATGCTGCTTGCGACTGTTGCCGCATCCGATACGGTCATGCTCGGAAGTCTTGAGCAGAATGCGATGTCGGCAGTCTCCCTGGCATCCCAGATCCAGTTCGTCCAGAATATGATCGTCACAGGGGTGGTTTCCGCCTTCCAGATACTCGGCGCCCAGTATGCGGGTAAACGTGATAAAAACACTCTCAACAGGCTTTTGTGCATGAGTCTCAGGATCTGTGTGCTCGTAAGTCTTGCATTTTCGCTATTATGCTTCCTCTGTCCCGCATCCCTCATGAGGATTTTCACAAATGAGGAAGCACTAATCGTAATCGGAGTCGGATATCTGAAAATTGCAGCGGTTTCATATCTCATTGCGGGCATCACGCAGTGCCTGCTTGCCCTCATCAAGCTCGGTGCCAACACTGCCGCAGTGGCACGCATCAGCGGTGTTGCCGTCGTCCTGAACATCGTCCTTAACGGAGTATTCATCTTCGGTCTCTTCGGCCTTCCCCAGATGGGAGTTGCCGGAGCAGCCCTTGCCACGGTTACGGCAAGGGTAGTGGAGCTTGTTCTTTCAGTGATATTTGCCTGGAAGGACAACTTCCTCCGTCCTGATTTAAAAAAGCTTTTTGCCTTTGATAAGGCGCTGTCCCTGGATTTCATCCGTCAGCTCCTGCCCCTTATGGGTGCATACCTGCTCTGGACTGTGGGCTTTACTTCCTACTCGGCCTTCATGGGCCACATGGGAATCGATGCGGCTGCGGCCAACTCGGTTGCTTCCGTGGTCAGGAGTCTGGTCAGCAGTTTCATGAAGGGCCTTGCTGGCGGTGCTGCCATCATGGTTGGATATGAGCTGGGACAGGGCCATCTTGATAGAGCACGCACTTACGGGGACAGACTTGTGTTTATGTCCGTAATATGCGGTGTGCTTTCAGGGTTAATGATATTGGGTTCCATTCCGCTGGCACTGACAGTGGTGAAGCTCACTCCGGGAGCCGCCTCAGATTTCATAACGCTTTCAGTCATCCTGTCCATCTACATAGTGGGATGTTCAGTCAATTCCGTAGTGATAAACGGTCTCTTCGCTTCAGGCGGGGACACTCTCTTTGATGTCTATTCCCTGGCCGTTATGATGTGGGGCATAGCCGTTCCGCTGGCCGCGGCCGGAACGTTCCTTCTGTCCTGGCCGGTGGCAGTGGTCTATTTCTGTACCTGTCTTGATGAAGTGGGGAAGATCCCATGGACACTGCACCACTACAGAAAGTACAGGTGGGTCCGGGATCTTACCCGTGAGGTCAGTTGATGTCGTATTCCCTCAGGAAGGCCCGATAGTTGTCCTCGAAGTTATGTGTATGATGATCCTTGATGTCATTGGTGTATGTGTGGATGCCCAGCACACCCTGCTGCATCTCGATCATGGTGGCGGCGATGTTCGAACAGTGGTCTGATACCCTTTCGAAGTCACCTATGAGGTCGTTGTATATATAGCCGTTCAGCAGCGTGCATTCACCTGCCGTGAGGCGGGCTATGTGGTTTGCCTTCATCTTGCCCGTTACCTCGTCGATTACCTCCTCCAGGGGTTCGACACGGTATGCCATTGAAATGTCATCGCGGTTGAACGCCTCAACTATCATGCCGGTAATGCGGCAGAGCGCATTCGCCATGTTCCTGAGTTCCTGCTTAGCATCATCGGTGAAGGTTATGTTCTTTTCCTTTATCTCCCGTGCACTCTGGGCGATATTGAGGGCATGGTCACTTATTCTCTCATAGTCAGTAAGGGTATGCAGGTACTTTGTCACAGACCTGTTGAGGTCAGAGGGCAGTTCCTGTCCTGTTACCTTGGTAAGGTATGTTCCGATTCTGTCCTCATAGCGGTCTATCACGTTCTCTATACGCTCGACCTCTGCAAAACCTTCCTCGATGAACCCGATTGTAATGAGATCAAGGGCATCGGAAATGTTTTTGCGTGCAAGCTCGCCCATGCGGTTTATTGCTATCCTGCTGTTTTCAACAGCCAGGGGCGGGTAGGAGAGGAAGCGTTCCTCGAGACGCTCGATGTCATCGAGCTCACTGTCCTGCTTAAGCGGTACATCCCTGATTATTATCGAGACGAGCTGCTCTATTATGCTCATCAGCGGAAGCAGCATCACGATCACGGCGGCCCTGAAGACCGTGTTGAGAAGCGCGATGCTCACGCTTCTCATAGTAAAGTGCATGAACGGGATTTCGATGAAAGCGGCGACGGTGTAGAAGATTGCCGAGAAGATCGCAACTCCCAGGACGTCTACAACCAGATATGATACTGCAGTCCTCTTGCCGTCTACCGATGCTCCGAAGGCGGATAGCAGCACCGGAACGGCTGCGCCTATTGCAATTCCCATGACTATGGGAAGTGCTGTATCGAAGGTGATGGCCCCTGTGGATGAGAGTGCCTGCAGGATACCGATGGCGGCTGAGGCGCTCTGGATCACGGTGGTGAAGAGCATACCTATGAGGATTCCGAGGATGGGATTGGAGAATCTGGTCAGTAGGTCGATGAAGATGGGTGAGTCCCTGAGACCTGACACGGAGCTGCTCATGCTCTTCATGCCGAACATCAGGATGGAAAATCCCATCAGGATGTCACCGATGTGTCTGTATACCCTCTTTTTCGATATCATCCTCATCAATATTCCGGTTATTGCCGCAATGGCACTTATGGACTCGGTGGAAAGCAGATCAAGGATACCGCCTCCGCCTCCTCCGAGATCGGAAAGTGAGATGATCCAGCCGGTCACGCTGGTTCCTATTATTGCTCCCATGATTATCGAGATGGCCTGTTTCATCTTCATCATTCCGGAGTTGACGAAACCTACGACCATGACCGATGTGGCAGATGATGACTGGATTACGGCGGTTACACCGGTTCCCAGCAGTATGCCTTTTACCGGAGTTCCGGAGAGTCTGTAGAGTATGACTTCCAGTCTGTTTCCTGCAACGAGCTTAAGGGCATCGCCCATGAGGGCCATGCCGAAAAGAAAGAGCGCAACACCTCCAAGCAGGGTGATGGCATCAACCAGATCCATGTTTTCCTCGCTTTTAGTTATACTTCATGGTCCAGTGTAAAAGAAATGTAAGAAAATTGTAATATTTACATGAAATGCCTGAAGGAAAAAGTCATGTTTATGCAATGGAAAGGAGCATTTTTATCTCCTCAGCCCATCTGGTTTCATCAGGGGTTTCCAGAATAAGTGGAATTCCATGTACTTCCTTTCTCCTGACGATTGCCTTAAAGCACTCCTCCCCGATTAGTCCAAGGCCTATGCTGTCGTGCCTGTCCTTATTGGAAGCAAGGGGGACCTTAGAGTCATTGAGGTGCATGCCGTAAAGCTTTTCCGGTGAGAATCTTGAGAAGAACTCATCAAGCACCTTATTCACGTCATCACGGACGTTGTAGCCTGAGCCGAAGAGGTGGGCGGTGTCCAGGGTGAAGCCGACCCTGTCCGATGCCTTCACTTCCGACAGAATCATATCCAGTTCCTCAAAGGTGGAACCGAGGATCGTTCCTGCACCCGCAGTGTTCTCAACCGCGATCCTGACTGAGGGGTGGGCTGAGAGCACTTCGTCAAGGGCTGCGGCACATCGCCTTATTCCGTCAGTCCTGTCACCTTCCTTAAAGGCTCCGGGATGGATGTTTATCACATCAAGACCGAGTGCCTCCAGACGGGAAGCCTCCTCCTGGAAGAGCTCAATGGACTTTGCCCTGAGCTCGGGATCGGGAGAGGCGGGATTGATGAGATATCCTGCATGGGGCAGGATGGCTTTCTTTGTGTATCCGTACTCCTCCAGCTTTGCTTTAAAGGCGGTAATGTCTTCTTCCTTCAGCGCAGGACTCTTCCACTGCCTCTGATTTTTCGTGAAGATGGCAAAGCCTGTTGCCCCGAGTTCATGTGCCCTGTCAGCGGCAAAGGCCACTGAGCCTGATATTGATACGTGCGGTCCGATGTAAAGCATGGTGTAATGTTTGTGAGGAAAAGGATTTTTTGTCAACAGGAAACGGAATGGATTATGATATCCCAGATTTGCCGGAATGGAACAGAAAATGAATAAGGCTTTCCGTCATACCCTGATACTGTTCAGGCATTGGAATAGCCTGACGGATGATTAAAAGAAAACGGGACAACCTTTCGGTTATCCCGCTTTGCCATGGACCCGTCGGTTCTAAAGCCCCTTAATGAAGTGGCAGGAACCTCGCGGCTGATTATCAGAGCTGAGGGCCTGCTGCAACAAGGGCCTTGCCCTTTTCGTTGCCTTCGTACTTGCTGAAGTTCTTGATGAACCTTCCGGCAAGATCCTTTGCTTTCTCTTCCCAGAGGGAAGGATCGGAATAGGTGTTCCTCGGATCGAGGATTGTGGGATCGACGCCAGGGAGGGAAGTCGGGACTTCGAAACCGAAGTACGGGATCTTCTTTGTTTCGGACTTCTGGATATCGCCTGAGAGAATTGCATCTATGATTCCCCTGGTGTCCTTAATGGAAATTCTCTTTCCGGTACCGTTCCAGCCTGTGTTTACAAGGTATGCCTTGGCACCGCTCTTTTCCATCTTCTTCACCAGCTCCTCCGCGTACTTTGTGGGGTGGAGCTCAAGGAAGGCCTGGCCGAAGCATGCACTGAAGGTCGGTGTAGGCTCCGTGATTCCTCTTTCAGTTCCGGCAAGCTTTGCCGTGAAGCCTGAGAGGAAGTAGTACTGGGTCTGCTCCGGTGTCAGGATGGATACGGGAGGAAGGACTCCGAAGGCATCGGCGGAAAGGAAGATGACGTTCTTTGCAGCCGGTGCGGAGGAAACGGGACGCACGATGTTCTTAATGTGGTTGATCGGGTAGGATACTCTGGTATTCTCGGTCACGCTGCTGTCGGCAAAGTCGATCCTGCCATCCTCATCCAGGGTGACGTTCTCAAGCAGGGCATCCCTTCTGATGGCGTTGTAGATGTCCGGTTCGCTCTCCTTATCCAGGTTGATGACCTTTGCATAGCAGCCGCCTTCGAAGTTGAAGACACCGTTGTCATCCCAGCCGTGTTCATCATCACCGATGAGAAGTCTCTTCGGATCGGTGGAAAGGGTGGTTTTGCCCGTTCCGGAAAGGCCGAAGAAGATTGCGGTGTTCTTACCGTCCATATCGGTGTTGGCGGAGCAGTGCATGGAGGCGATTCCCTTAAGGGGCAGGTAGTAGTTCATCATTGAGAACATGCCCTTCTTCATCTCACCGCCGTACCAGGTATTGATGATTACCTGTTCACGGGACGTGATGTTGAATGCAACGGCAGTCTCACTGTTGAGACCCATTTCCTTATAGTTCTCAACCTTTGCCTTTGAAGCGTTGTAAACGATGAAGTCCGGTGTGAAGTTCTCCAGTTCCTCAGCCGTGGGGCGGATGAACATGTTGGTGACGAAGTGTGCCTGCCATGCGACCTCAACGATGAACCTGATGGCCATGCGGGTGTCCTTGTTTGCACCGCAGAAGGCATCGACCACATAGAGCTTCTTGCCTGAAAGCTCCTTTACGGCGATTTCCTTAAGCTTTTTCCAGTTCTCCTCTGAAAGGGGATGGTTGTCGTTTTTGTACTCAGGAGTCGTCCACCATACCGTGTCTTTTGAGTTTTCATCCATTACGATGTACTTGTCCTTGGGTGAACGTCCTGTGTAGATGCCGGTCATTACGTTGACGGCTCCGAGTTCGCTGACCTGACCCTTGTCGTAACCTGTCAGTCTTCTGTCAGTCTCCTCCTTATAGAGAAAGTCATAGGAGGGGTTGTGAATGATCTCCGGTGTTCCGGTGATCCCGTAATCAGATAATACAATCTTTGCCATATCTAACCTCACTTGCCGCTAAATTTGATAACATATTCCGAAAGTGACAAGTGACTGAGGGGAAAAATACATCAGTTTTTCACAATTGCATCGAAGTGATAGGCGGGACCACCTGACTCTGTGTGCTCCGTTCTTCACACCATATGCTGTCACAGTCAGGTGCAATGCCATTTATCTTTTTCCTGAACTCATCGGATGAGAACTTTATCAAATAATGTTATGTCTCAATGTCGCTTGTTAATGATGATTCAGACAGCTTATCGGTAATAATCAGTCAAAAGATGGCGTTCTTTCTGAAAACCCTTTCAAATGCATCGTAGTTTGATGTATCGCCTGGGCAGAAGACCGGAACCTCAATGGTGTCGAACCAGGTGCGGACAGTTTTCAGGACCTCGCAGGTGGCGGCGGCTACGATCATGGGATCATTTCCGAATACCCCGCAACCGAAGGCTCCTAGCACGACGGTATCGGCACCGTTTTCGTATGCGGCTGCAAGGACCTTTCCGATCCTGATCCTGAAAATCCCGGCAGTATCCAGCGCTTCCGGGTTCCTGACCCTTCTCAGATTGGGGGCCGCCATCGTTATCACATCGGACTGAAAGCGGAGGGTTTCAGGAAGAATTTCCATGCACGCATCATCACGCCTGACGATCGTGACGCCGGGAGTGTATATCATGTCATCATTGTAGGTGCCGTCACATTTCATGTTCCTGTGGGGAAGGTAGAACCCTCTCATCATCCGCTCATCCCGGAGGCAGGGGTAGAGATTCGATATCATGCATAATGATTCTTCCTGGGCGGAAGCTCCCTTCTCAACACCGCCTCCCGGGTTAATCCATGATGCAAAGTTAAGCACGGCAGTATGATGTCCCGGATGTCGCATGGCAGCCTGAAAGGAGCGGTCCATGGAAAGCCTGACGGTCCCGCTTCTTCCCGGAGAAGGTTCATCTCGCTCCTGAAGCGGTGTCACTGCTCTGATGATGCACTGCCTTCTGACAGAGTCTTCAGTATTTTCAGAAAGATATGCATCCCTGCTGAACAGTTCCATGGTGGATTCGAAAACCTCTATCCTTTCTGCTCTTGTCATGCTAAAGCCTCTAACCTGACTGCCAGACCTCACCGGTGTCGATGTCCATAACGGATATGAGGCCGTCACTCTTTGCGGATCCTGTGTCCATGTCGGTAAGTCGGTAGTACTTTGATGTGAATACCTTCCCGTCGGTCGGTGTGTGCCCGACGAAGAGCTTCCTGTCATCCCTGATGGGAGGAAGCATTTCCTGGGTCACGGTGGCGGTTTTCTCATACTTCACCGCGGACATCAGGTAGCCGCGGTCCCAGGTTACCTTCCTGTGCGGGCTGAACTGGGATGTGAGGATGAGATCATCGGCGGTTATCTCGGTAAGCTTTTCAATCGGAGTGTCGATGAGCTCTGCGGGAATTCCCCCGTGGACGATGATGAAATCATCCTCTGCAATGGCAAGACGTGCCTTTGACAGCATCGCTCTTATCCTGAGTTTATAGGAGTAGTCCCTGTCGGAGAGGGCCAGGACGGTTATGCTTCCGCCGTTGTACTTCACCCAGTTCCTGAAGCTGTCATCCCTGATCCCGAGTTTCAGGTATTCGTAGAGCCAGAGATCGTGGTTGCCGAGCACGGGATAAAAGCGGGGAAGGGAGAGCAGGTAGTCGAAGGTCTCACAGACCTCGCTGCCCCTGTCTGCCAGATCACCTGTCGAGTAAAGCACATCCTCATCCTTTCTGAAGCCTGCCCTGTCCAGGGCCTTCCTGAGCTTCGTGTACGATGAATGTATGTCTCCCGTGATCAGCCGTCTCATGGGTAAGTATTATACAGATATGCGATGCGGCGGTTAACCTGTTTTTGTTAAATTGAATGGAAAAGTGATGCCTGTCGGAATTGACAGGCATCATGGGACAGGATCATTCTTCCTCAATCGTTATCGTTCCGACCGGATTGAAATCTTTGTAGGTCTCTGCCTTTCCGTTCACTGAAAGGGACTTTTCAGATCCGCATTCAAGAGTTCAGTAGCCAGGATTGGAGAAGCTCCAGTCAGTGCTGTTCAATACCGGCTCAGACGATTCGAATCTTGCTGCAAAGGCCTCAAGGGATCCTTCCTTATGAAGGGAGGAGCATCTCATCAGTCAGAGGCAGTTCCTGCCTTCACTGACGAGTTCCCTGTCGCTGTTGGGGCCTTCATCCGTATCCTGTGGAGGGCCAGATGTTCCTTCTTTTTACCAAGAAACGGATAATTATATACGATTGCCATCCTGGTAGCATGAATAATGGATGCTGCCCATCCGCAGGATCCTGCGGATGGGGGCATTACTCAGAGTCCCGCTGCCTTTATGAGGAGTGCCCAGGCAAGACCGTAATAAAGCACGATGGCAACCAGGTCATTGACAGTCGTGATGAGCGGTCCGGAGGCAACTGCGGGGTCGATGCCGAGCTTCCTGAACATCATGGGAACCGCAGAGCCGACCACTCCTGAAAGCGTTACCGCCGCAAAGAGGGCAAGGGAAGTGCACGTGGCAAAGAGTACGGCATTGAGGAAGGGGTATGATTTTACCGTGAAGAGGAATGCAGTCACGAATAAAAGGGACAGGACGGCCAGTGCCAATCCGTTTGCAAATCCTATTCGTGCTTCCTTGAGCATGAATTTCAGCCGGTCCCTGACGCTGAGTTTTTCGTCCATCAGTACCCTGATGGTGACGGCAAGCGACTGGGTGCCCGCATTTCCCGCCATGTCCAGTATCAAAGACTGGAAACTCACGATTACGGCCAGATGGGCTACCACCTGCTCAAATGCACCCACCACGGAGGAAACAACCATGCCAAGTCCAAGGAGTATGACAAGCCAGGGGAGACGCTTCCTGACGCTTACCCCCACGCTTTCCGTAAGCTCCTCCTCTTCGGACAGGCCTCCCAGTTTGGCGTAATCCTCTTCCAGTTCATCCCCGATAATCCCGGTGATGGCCTGAGAGGTTAGGACACCGCGGAGGTGTCCCTCTCTGTCCAGTACCGGAATTGTATCCTCATTGTACTCGGCGAGACTTTCAATATCGTCATCGGCATGGACGAATGGGTATCCCTTCATCGTTATGGATGAAAGCGGGGTATCCTCACGGGCCCTGATGAGGTCCTTGAGGGAGACTGCACCGGCGAAGAGGCCGCGGCTGTCCGTCACGTAGATGTCCATGATGTTGTCACACCCCGCGGCAGCGGAGATGACATGCTTCATTGCCGCCTTAATCGGGGTTCCTTCGGTGAGGGAGACGTAATCGGAGGTCATCCTGCTTCCGATGCGGTCGGAAGGAAAGGATGATGCATAGCTTACCTCGATTCTCAGCCTGTCATCCATCAGGGAGAGCAGGGTTTCCCTGTCCGCCTGAGATAGTCCCCTGAGGTATTCGGTCACTTCCGGAGTGTCCAGATGGTCGAGCAGGGCCAGCCTTGCATTTATTCCCAGCTCCCCGATGAATCTGTCCCGCTCTTCGGTATAGCTGAACACCTCGGCCAGCCTGTCCGGGGTAATCAGGACGTACAGCTTTGCCCTTTCTTCCTTTGTAAGGACTTCAAGAGCCTGGGCGATGTCGCTCTCATGACAGTTCATGAGACGATCCTGCACCGCTCTCGGTGAGAGGGTGCCCTTCAGGGTTTCCCTGAGTTCTGAGATGATGAGTTCCTTCATCACGCTTTCTCCTTTGGCGCAGGAAAATGCGCCATGCAGAGACACATGGATTGAAGTACGGATTGTGATGACAGGGTAAAGGAATTAAAGGACCGCAGAAGAAAACGCAGTCTTACATAAGTTTACCTTGTCCGATGTACTCCGACTGCTGTCTTCCATATATCTGCTCCTTTGCTTTTGGTAGTGCATCCGTCTGATGCACCTACCAGCCTATCACATAACTTCTCAGGTGAAAAGTAAAATAATGTGTAGTATTGGTGTATAATCTTTTCCATGAACAGACTTAAGACAGAGGATTTTGTGAGCTACACCTACTTATCAGGCGTCAGGCTCACTGAAGATGGCGTTTTCTTCATTGCGGCAAAGGCCGATATGGAGAAGAACGGATATGAGAAGAACATTTATACGTTAAACGATAATGGTGTGAGAAAGCTTACTTCGGGCGGACTTGCCGGTGGTTATCAGGTGCGTGAGGGAAAGGTTTTCTTTGCGGCAAAGAGGAGTGATAAGGAAAAGAATGAAGCCGAAAAGACCTTCATTTACTCCCTTCCCCTTGACGGCGGGGAAGCAGATTGTGCATATACCCTCGACGGAGCTGTCGGTAAGTTTGATTTCGCCTCCGACGGGACCATCGTTGCCCTTAAGGGGGTGGACACAAGGCTTGACGGACTGACAGGTGAGGAAAGGACAAAGCAGGCGAAGGAGCTCGAGGGATATGAGGACATTTCCGAGATGGGCTTTTACCTTAACGGGGAAGGATACACTGCGGGACGCCGTACCAGACTGTGCTTTTATAAGGACGAAGTACTTAAGGAAGTATTTTCAGATGGCTTCAATGCCTATGATTTCACCCTCTCTCCCGACAGGACGAAGCTGGTTGTTTCCGGCCAGGTAAGGACCGGAGTCAGGGAGCAGCTCTTTGCAGAGGTAAGGGAGGTGAACATATCCACAGGTGAATGGAAGACGGTTCTGGAGGACGGACACATATCAGTAGAGGCTGTTTATCACCTTGGGGATGGGATTGTTGCCGTCGGTTCTCCTTTTGATAAGTACGGTCTCAACCAGAATCCTGATTTCTTCAGAGTGGAAAGCGGAAAGCCGGTACTTCTCAGGAAGTGGGGAGAGGCAATAGGCAACAGCGTTGGTACCGATGTCCGCCTCGGAGGAGGACCTGCCGTACAGAGGGACGGCGGCTATCTGTACTTTATCTCAACAGAGGAGTACATGTCCAATATCTTCAGGATCGATGCTGAAGGCACTGTGGAAAGAGTCACCTCGCTGGACGGTAGTGTCGACTCCTTTGCAGTGAATAATGGAAGGGTTGTGTTTGCCGGTCTGCAGGGACAGCACCTTCAGGAGCTTTATGATGAGAAAGGTAACGCCCTAACACACATGAACGAAGAAGCCCTGAAGGATAAATATGTGGCACTTCCTGAGGAAGTTACCTTTGAAAACGACGGTATCCCATTTAAGGGCTGGGTCTTAAAGCCGTATGGTTATGAAGAGGGCAGGAAATATCCTGCGATTCTCGACATTCACGGCGGACCCAAGACCGTATACGGGAAGGTCTTTATGCATGAGATGCAGCTCTGGGCCAGTAAAGGGTACTTCGTCTTCTGGACCAATCCGAGGGGTGCTGACGGAAGGGGTGATGAGTTTGCGGACATCAGGGGAAAGTACGGAACGATCGACTTTGATGATCTCATGGTTTTCACCGATAAGGTGCTGGAGCTCTATCCCGACATAGACAGGACGAGAGTAGGTGAGACGGGAGGCAGTTACGGCGGTTTCATGTCCAACTGGATTCTCGGCCACAGTGACCGTTTTGCGGCCATAGCGACTCAGCGCTCGATCGTGAACTGGGTGGCATTCTGGGGAACAAGCGATATCGGTCCTTACTTTGTCACGGACCTGTGTGCTGCCGGTATTGATGAGCCGGAAAAGCTCTGGGAAAGATCTCCGATGAAGGCGATCATAACAAATGCGTCAACTCCTACTCTCATCATCCATTCCGATAAGGATTACCGGTGCCCTGTAAGTGAAGGCTATCAGCTGTTTAACCTCCTTGCCGATAAAGGGGTGGATACCAAACTCGTGCTCTTCCATGATGAGAATCATGATCTATCCAGAAGCGGGAAGCCTAAGAACAGGATTAAGCGTCTTTCTGAGATCACTAAGTGGTTTGAAAAGTATCTGAAGTAGTCCTGTATGCATTGAGACCTCCAGTAAGGAGGTCTCACATCAATATATGGAATTATTGCATTCCTACGGAATTTACCAGAACATCACATCCTTTCCCTCAAGCTTCATGAGTGCTTCGAGGTAGTAGTAATCGGCATAGACGAAGTTGACTTCCCTGTCATTCGGTCCGTTGTATGAGCCTGTGCAGCGCTGGATTATTCCGTCATGGGCGGGATCGAAATCCGCTCTCGCCTTCGTGAGTGTTTCAAGCAGCTTTTCGGCTGTTTTCCTGTAGCCTTTGCCGGGAACATGGCGGTCAAGCTCGATAAGGCCGCACGCAATGATCGCGGAGGCGGTGGAGTCCTCGAAGGAAAGGTTTTCATCCTGATCGAAATCGACGGGTATGAGGTATGACTTAGGGATTACTGAAATTACATGGTCCGCGATTTTTACCGCGGCATCGAGGAAATCCTTCCTCTTTGTGTGTGCATAGCTGTTTGCGAAGCCGTAGATGCCCCAGCTCTGGCCTCTTGTCCAGGATGAGCCCTGCTTCATGCCCTGGCCTCCGTAATCACGGACAAAACCGCCCTTATCGGCATCGAATTCAACGATGTGCCTTACAGATCCGTCATCCCTGATGAAGGCATTCATGACTGTCGTTGCATGACGCTCTGCGATATGGGCGAATCTCGGGTCCCCCGTTACCTTGGTGGCCCAGTAGAGGATTGAGATATTCATCATGCTGTCGATGATGACCCAGCCCCTGTTTGAGCTTTCACCGGGGGTAATGTCGTTCCATGCCCTGATGAACTCACCTGCCGGATTGTATCTTCCGGCCAATAGCTGTGCGGCAAGAAGGCCCCTGCGCTTCGCTTCCTCATCACCTGTCATGATGAAGTCTGCAACTGCGGTGGGAAGCCACATGAAGCCCACGTCATGGTGAAGGCCTGTATAGTACTCTGAAAGGAAGCAGGTATCCATGAGGCGTCTTGAAGCCCTGGCCTCATCAAGATATTCCTTCTTCCCTGTCAGTGCGTAAAGCTGATTGTATATGCCGCCCCAGAAACCGTTAGTCCACCAGGCGGGACCATTGTCTATCGTCCAGCTGACGGAGAGATCGGCCCTGTTGTCATAAATCCCGTCCTTAGCGACCGCGGGAAGCTTGCCTGAGTGCTTTTCAAGGGCAGCTTTGAATTTTTCCTCTATGAGGGAGAGTGTTTCAGATATATCCTTTTTTTCCATATCATCCTCCGGATAATATTTTCCCCATCCCCGGACTGTTCACGCAATCGTTTGTTTTTTAGCTTTGCTTCGGGTTTTTTAACAATTGATTGCACTTACCGGCGGCGGGATGGTTAAATCGTAGGAAACAAGGAGGAAGAATGAGCAAGGCAATGAATCCGATCCTGAGGGGCTTCAATCCCGATCCCTCGATAATAAGGGTTGGTGAAGACTACTATATAGCGACCAGCACCTTCGAGTGGTGGCCCGGGGTAAAGATATCCCACTCAAGGGACCTGGCTAACTGGAGTGACCACGGGTACATACTGACAGACCCTGAAAAGCTTGATTTAAGGGGTGTGGGAACGACACAGGGAATATGGGCACCCTGTCTCACCTATGATAAGGGTACGTTTTATCTCTGTTACACCGTAGTGAAATCCTATTACGTGAACATGTACGACACGGAGAACTTCATCGTCACGTCAGATTCGATCGACGGCCCCTGGTCTGATCCCGTGAGGATCGACGGCTTCGGCTTCGATCCCTCGCTCTTCCACGACGATGACGGCAGGAAGTACATGATATCCATGGTAACTGATCACAGGGTTCCGAAAAAATATCAGGGCAGGCTGCTCGTCGAGGAGCTTGATCCCGTTACCTTTCAGAGGATAGGTGCTGCCAGGGAGGTATATGCCTCTTCTGAAATCTTTCTTGAGGGGCCGCACATCATGAAAAAGGACGGGTGGTACTATCTTTTTGCCGCCGATACCGGAACCGGTGAAGGCCATGGGGAGACGGTCCTCAGAAGCCGTGATGTCTTCGGTCCCTATGAGATGCACCATCCCTCTTACATAAAGAGAAGTGAAGGGGAGGCCTGGTCCATCCTGACTTCCCGTCAGGACCCCTCCTATCCCCTTCAGAAGTCGGGACACGGGAGTATCGTATCCACTCCGGACGGGGAGTGGTACATGGTGCACATCACTGCTCGTCCATCTGACAGGTGCAATCCCGATGGGGAGAAAAGGGTGCTGAACCATCCCCGGTTTCCCGGAGCCCGCCGCTATCCCTTGGGACGGGAGACTGCAATCGTCCGCCTCATCTGGGATGAGGATGGCTGGCCCCGGGTTGACGGGGGAGTGCTCCCGCCCCTTGAGGTTCCTGTGGCAGCAGAGAAGGTGGAAAAGGGGGCGTACGTGGCGGATTTTTCCTCCCTCGATGCTTCCTGGCAGAGCCTGAGGATCCCGATGAGTGAACACTATATGAAGTACATCCCTGAGAAGAAGGTCCTTCGCATGTATGGCAGAAGCGGACTTTCGAGCTTCTTCTCCCAGACGCTTATCGCAAGGCGCATCGAGGAGATGTCCTTCAGCGCGGAAGTTACGGTTGACTTCACCCCTGAGTGCTTCAAACAGATGTCAGGTCTTGCCGTAATGTATGACACGGACAACTACCTCTACCTCCACGTCACACATGATGAGGAAGTGGGAAAGTGCATTACCCTGCTTAAGGCCGAGAACAGGGTTTACGAATATCTGACTCCATACATTCCCCTCAGCACGGATGAGCCCGTAAGTCTCATGGTAAGCGCGGATAACTTCTACCTTACCTTCTCCTACAGCGTGGGAAACGGAGATCCGGTTGTGATAAAGTCTTCTCTGGACGGAAGTTTCATGAGTGATGAGGCGTGTTTTGACGGCTGGTTCACGGGCAGCATGATCGCAATCTGCTGTCAGGATCTGACAGGAAGAGGGCTGCATTCAGATGTGTCGTCTTTCAGATATGAGAATCTAAAAAATGCCTACATCCATCAAAAAAAGGCGCTATTGTGAAGTCACGGAAGCGGTGTGAGAATTGAATCATCGATAACTCAAAAGGAGAAACAACATGAAAAAAGTACTGACATTAGTGCTGGTCGCACTCATCAGTCTTTCTCTCTTCGCTCAGGGCGGAAGTGAGAACGGAAGTGCCGTCAAGGCACAGGATAAGGGTACTGAGATCACACTGGTCTTCGCTGACGGTGATGAAGGTGCCAAGAGAAGTTTCAATGAAATCGTTAACAAATTCAATGCATCACACCCCGGTATGACAGTTACCATCCAGCCCGGTAACGGCGGTAACTACTCCGAATTTGTCAAGACAAAGGACAGCGTCGGCGAGTTCCCAGACATCGTTGAGATGAGAGGTGAGGCTGCAATGTACGTAAGGGCAGGCAAGCTCGCTCCGCTCCCCGCAGAGCTCACTGACCTCTTCCTCTCCCCGATGGTTCTCGATGACGGTAACATCTACACCGTTGCCCTCGCAGGTGAGAACACAATGGGTGTCATCTACAATAAGGCATACTTCGACAAGCTCGGTATCGCTGAGCCCAAGACATATGATGAGTTCATCGCTGCCTGTGAGAAGATCAAGACTGCAGGCGAGATGTCTCCCCTCGTGGTAGGCGGTGGTGACCTCTGGCACATGGGCTTCCTCTTCAACAAGGTATGGGATGACCAGGTCATCAGCAAAGACAAGGACTTCATCGCACACTGCTATGACGGTTCAAAGAACTTTGCCGATGAGAGCGTCAAGGCTGTCTTCGCTGAGCTCTCCCAGATCATGAGCTATGCTCAGAAGGGCTGGGCAAGCACACCCGATGCACAGCTTACCACCTTCCTTGTAAACGACATGGCAGCAATGATGTACTCCGGCACACACATGTTCAGCCAGGTAATCGCGGCTGATCCCAACTTCCAGATGGGATGGTTCCCGGTTCCCAGCCCGGACGGAAAGCTCAGAATGGTCGGCGGAAGCGGCATCTCCGGTCTCGCAGTCTCCACAGAGTGCCAGAAGGACAGTGCAAAGTGGGAAGTCGCAATCGAATTCCTGAAGTTCTTCTATCAGCCTGAGAACTACCTCATCTACTGCAAGGCCCTCTCCGCAACTCCCGTAACCAAGAACGCACCCGATCTCAGCGACAACGTTTACCTCGCAGAGGTCATCGAGGCCCTCGGTAAGGCAGACAGCCTCAGCCCGATGTGGAACAGCAAGGCAGGCGTCAACGAGCTTCCTCCTGATTTCAGGAACTTCACCTACAAGACAACTGTTGAAGTGCTGCTCGGACAGAGAAGTGTTGACAGTGCAGTTGCAGAGATGAACAAGAGCTGGAAGACCGCAACAATGTCATTCAACCCCGTGACCGGTCAGGGCATCAACTGATAGGTCCGAACGATGTAAAGAGCCTTCCTGAACGGAGGGCTCTTCTTTTGGAGGGAAAATGAGAGATAACACCCTGCGTGTGAAAAAGCCCAGAGACTGGTACTACTGGATCTTCATGGCTCCTGCCCTGGTCCTTTTCTCACTCTTCATAGTCGCACCCACAGTGGGCAGCGTATACTACAGCTTCACCAACTGGGACGGCATCAGCCCAAGGATGAATTTCATCGGGCTTCAGAACTACATCGAGATCTTCACCAGCGCAAGATTCGGCAATGCGCTGAAGAATACGATAGTCCTGACGATGTTCGTTTCCGTGCTTGAGAACGTCTTCGCCCTGGCACTGGCCCTGCTCGTCGACAAGGTCATCAAGGCAAAGAACTTCTTCAGAAGTATCTTCTACATCCCGGTTCTGGTTTCCGGTATCGTATCGGGCTTCATCTGGAAGGTTATGTACAACTACAACTTCGGCGTCATCAACTCGATGCTGAGGGGAATTGGACTGGAAAACCTTACCCAGGACTGGCTCGGTGATACCCGCTTTACACTCATCGCGATCGGAACCGTTCTCGTCTGGAAGGGCGTCGGTTACTACATGATCATCTATCTTGCCTCCCTGCAGAGCATCTCCTCTGATGTTCTTGAGGCAGCCATGATCGATGGTGCCGGTCCCTGGCAGAAGTTCACGAAGATCACAATGCCTCTTATCAGCGGAGCATTCACCGTCAACTTCACGCTCTCGCTCATCAACGGTCTCAAGATCTTCGATCAGATCAACGTCATGACGGACGGTGGCCCCGGATTCACCTCCGAGACCCTCGTATACCTGCTTTACAAGGTCGGCTTCAACGAAGGACGCCAGGGCTTCGGTACCGCGGTCGGTATCGTGCTCCTCTTCCTGATCCTGATCCTGAACGGCGCACAGCAGAAGTTCCTGAAGTCAAGGGAGGTACAGCTCTGATGAGTAACGAAAAGGTAAAACACAGCTACAAACCCTACGAATGGGCGCTCCTCGTCCTGACTGCGGTCATCGCCCTCATCATGATCTATCCGGTTCTCTTCGCGATCATGAGTGCATTCAAGAGTAACGGTGAGATCCTGAAAAATCCTGCAGCTCCTCCCACGAGCCTCTATTTCAGGAACTTCGTCGACCTCTTTCAGATGAGTGATTTCGGCGGTGCCATCATCAACACCGTCTTCCTGACAGTGTTGTCCGAGGCCCTGATCATCTGTGTCGTACCGATGGCCGCCTTCGCGATCACCCGTGACCACTCCAGAAAGTCATCGTTCTTCTACACGTTCTTCATCTCGGGCATGATGATCCCGTTCCACCTCTACATGTTCCCGCTCTTCAGGGAACTGAAGATGTTTGGAATGTTCGGAAACTTCGTGGGCCCGATAATGATCTACATCTCAGGCTCCATCGCCTTCGGAACACTGCTTTACTGCTCGTTCCTCAAGGGTGTACCCCTTGAGCTTGAGGAAGCCGCAATGCTTGACGGTTACAACAGGTTCCAGATCTTCTGGCGCGTCACGTTCCCTCTCCTGGGACCCTGTAACGCATCGATGATCATCCTGAACGGACTCAATATCTGGAACGACTACCTCATGCCTTACCTGGTCCTTCCCAGCGGAAAGGCCAAGACGATCACGGTTGAGATCGCAGGCTTCGTCGGTCAGTTCACTGCCAGATGGGATATCGTCTTTGCCGGAACTCTCATTTCGATGATTCCCGCAATCGCTATCTTCGTGGCTTTCCAGAAGTACTTCGTCAAGGGTATCACTGCAGGTGCCACAAAGGGCTGATCATGAGGGCAGTGCTTCCATATCCCGTACCGCGGGAAAAAGAAGTCAGGGTCATGATTCTCAGTGACGTTGCCAATGAGGCTGATGACCACGCAGCCATTGTCCAGACACTCCTCACACCGGTTTTCGATGTGAGGGCTCTGGTGGCCGTCCACTTTGATGCGGACCTTTCCATGGAAAGGAGCCTCGAGGAGGGAAGGAAGGTTCTTGAAGCCCTGAAGGCTCCCACCGGCATAGTGCTTCCCGGCGCAAAGGGGAAGGACGACACGTCGTCCCCCGGTGCCGATCTCATATGCCGTGAGGCCATGAGGGATGATGTGAGGCCTCTCTTCGTGCTTGCCCTCGGAGCCCTGACCGATGTCAGGATCGCACTGGAAATGGATCCTGCAGTCAGGGACCGCTTTACCCTCATCTGGATCGGCGGTGAAGGTTATCCGTCAGGTGGCTGGGAGTACAATCTCAGCCGGGACGCTGAAAGTGCCCGGAAGGTTTTTTCAGAGGTGAAGGAACTCTGGCAGATCCCGCGTCCTGTCTATTCAGCCATGGGGATCACGCTGTCCGAGCTCTATGCAAGGCTCAGGGGGAAGGGGGCTGCCGCCGATCTCATCCTGGACCGGATTCTTTCCTGGAATATGCTGCCTGCGGGAGCCTACAGGAGCGGGGATGCCTGGACGCTCGGGGACAGTCCCGCTCCCGGTGTGCTGATATATCCACACCAGTACTGTTATGAAGTGACAGACAGAATGACCTTCAAAGAGGATCTTTCCTACATCCCGGCCGGCCTTCCGCTGAAGACCCGGATCTACCGGAAGGTATATTCCCGGCTTATTATCGAGGATCTTTTCTCGAAAACCGAACTTTTTTCACGGGGGCTTGTTTCTTTCGTATAAACTTGAAGCAAAAGGAGGATTCTGATGATAAAAACGAGAAAGAAAATATTCGTGAGGTTTACCATCATCGCGATCTTCCTGGGCCTTCTTCCTCTGGTGCTTGTCGTTATCGGTCTTTTTTCCGCAATGGAAAACCAGTTCACCCGTGTCATGAGCGAAAACTACCTCCAGATGGTATCGGCACTGGAGGACCGGTTCGAGAATTCGTTCAGGAGCTATGACTCACTGACAAAGCTTACCTACTACTACACGACACCCTCCGACAGTGTGTTCAGCATCAAGAACTTCTATTCCACGAGTTTCATGCATCTCCTTGAGGGGGGAAGCAGATCCGATGTTGAGGCCTTCCTCAACAACATAATGAATATCGACTCTTCGATTAAGGGAACCCACTTCATCACCGATGAGAGTGAGTTCCATATGGACCGCATCAGTGCATACCTGGCTGATCCGGATTACTACTCTGAAATTGTCATGAATGATACCTTCGATCCCACCTCCCGGTATCTCATGATTTATCCGCCCCACGATACATCGTATTTTGCGGGCAATACCGCAACCACCTTTACCGTGGCCAGGAACTACTTTGACACAACCGGGAGCATTATCGATCCCAAACGCATAGGCACTCTCTTCATCGATGTGGACATCGAGGACCTGAGGAGCATAGCCGACTCATACAATGCCGCCCATGGGGAAACAATCGTCTTCATGGTGAACGGGGAGTGCTGGATAAGCAGCAACGAGGATCTGGAGGGACTACGGTTCGATCCCGCTTCCCTGATGAAAAAGGGTGACATGATGTTCTATGACACCGATGACAGGTATCAGATGGGAACCTATATCATAGTCACCCACTCGGCACTCTTTTCCTCGGTCAGCTTCCTGTACTCCCTCTCCTGGTTCCTGCTGGCGCTTTCCGCAGTGCTGTTCGTAGGAGGAATGGTTGTCCTCTCCCGAAGACTTTCCAAGCCCCTTGACGGCATGATGAAGGAGATGAAGCGCCTGGAGCACGGTGACTTCGACATCTCGCTTCCCGTTGAAAGCGAGGATGAGATAGGGGAGCTGTCGAGAAGGTTCAATGAGATGAGCCGCGCCCTCAATGAATATGTGGACAAGGTTTACCGCTCCCAGCTGAGTCAGCGGGAAGCTGAGTGCACTGCGCTCAAGAGCCAGATATATCCTCACTTCCTGTACAACACCCTGGAAGTCATAAGGATGACTGCCATAAGCGCCGATGATGAGAAGGTAGCCCTCATGATCGAATCGCTTTCCGAGCAGATCCACTACCTCATCGGCCCCGTTGAGGATTTCGTGCCCCTTTCCAAGGAGACGGACATCGTGGAGAAGTACGTATTCCTCCTCAATGCCAGGATCAGCGGACACATCGACCTCTCCCTTCCGTCCTCAGCCATCAATCCGATGGTTCCAAAGCTCATCCTCCAGCCGATAGTGGAGAATGCTTACATCCACGGCATCAAGCCCGGAAGCGGCTCCGGCAGAATTGCCATCGAGGCTGAACGGAAAAACAGAAAGGTGTACATCAGGATAATGAACAACGGAGTAGGTATGACTCCTGCGGAGCTGGAAGCCATCTGGAAGCGGCTCAGAAGCGACGAGCCCGGAGTCAGGGATGAGTACAACTGGAAGAGCATAGGACTTAAGAATGTATATGACAGACTGCGCCTTATCTACGGGGAGGGCTTCGGTCTTGAAATAGAGAGCCTTGTCGACGTGGGTACCGTGGTGACCATAACGGTGCCTGACAAAGAATATGAGGAGAAGTGAAAATGATAAGACTCATTATGGCGGATGATGAACCCTTCATCCTTTCCGGCCTTGAGCATCTCATGGACTGGAAGAGTCTGGGAATCGAAATAGTCGGCTCCTATCCCGACGGGAAAAGCGCGCTTGAGGGGATCCTGACCCTCGAGCCCGATATCGCGCTGCTGGATATTTCGATGCCGGGCTTCAGCGGGCTGGAGCTTCTGGAAAGAATAGAAGCGGACGGCCTCAGGACCGAGGTTATTTTCATCAGCGGCTTTCAGGAGTTCGACTATGTACGCTCGGCACTGCTCCACGGTGCCCTCGATTACCTCGTGAAGCCCGTCGTCAGGTCCGAACTGCTGAAGTCCCTCTCCCGGGCCGAGTGCTTCTGTGAAAACGTGGGCAGCGAGGAGAAGGAGAGCAGGACTCCGGTCTATGCACCCTTCTTCCGTGACCATAAGGCACCCTATGTGCTGGTGCGTTCAGGCGTTCCCGAGTCCTCTGCTTCCTCCCTGGACAGGCTCAGATCCTTCTCCTTTCTGGAGCGGCTCCGTTCAAAAATCGAGCAGTCCGGACATGGCTTTGTCTTCAGGAACGGGGATGATGACTTCATCCTTCTGTCTGGCATGTCCAGAACCTCCGCCCTCATATACATGAAGGAGTGCGGGGATGAGATATACAGGAAGAACGGGGTGAGAATCTGTTCAGTAATAAGTGAGGAGTTTTCATCGGTGGTGGACATGGAGGCCATGATAATAAAGTGCAGGGAGGCTTATTCCTGTTCCTACTATGCCTCATTCTTCTCCACCTATGAGTACCTGATCCCGGAAAAGGAAGCTGTCGCTGCCAGCGTGGAGGTCATGAAGTGGCGTGAGATGCTGACTGCCGCCATACTCTCCCTGGATGAGGACAGAATCGACGACTGCTGGTCGTCCTTCGTGACCGAGGTTGCGGGACTCCGGGAGAGCAGGAGGGATGAGGTAAGCTTCTGCTTCTGCAACTGTCTGCGTCTCATACTGGACAAGCTTGCCGACACCAGACTGAAGATCAGTGAGCCTGATCTCAACGTCCTGATGGAAAAGGGCAGGGAGACGGGAAGCTACCTTGAGCTCACCAACATATTCAGACAGGAACTTTCCGGAATTCACCGCCAGCTCCTGGAACAGGCAGGGCAGAAGAAGACCAAGGAGTATCTTGTTGCCCTTGAGTATATAGAGGCCCACTACCAGGAGCAGATCGGTCTCAAGCAGATCGCGGATCTGGTGGGCATGAACACATACTACTTCTCGGCATACTTCAAGAAGAACACGGGTGAGAACTTCAAGGATTACCTGAGAAAGGTCCGTCTCGAACATGCCGTGTCACTCATGATAAGTACCGACAAGAGCGTCACTGAGGTAGCACAGGCCGTCGGATATCCCGATGTCAGGACCTTTTCGGACGTGTTTCAGAGAGTCTATGACGAAAAGCCGAGTTCATATATAAGGCGGGTGAGGGGGAAATGATAAAGGCAGGAGATAAGGTCTTCAAAAGCATCTGGTTCGGCAATTTCTACCGTCCGGCCTTCGATGATGAGAATTTCGTGAAAAACACCATCGCCCTTCTTAAGGACACCGGTTTTACCTCAGTGCTTCTTGACAGCAAGGCGTGGGAGGATTTCCGCATCCGCTTTGAGGGCGGAAAAGCCAGCGACTACGTCAGGATGCAGGAATACATGGAAAAGACGTGCCTCATGACCGGGATGAGTTATGAGTTTCTGTCCCTCTACCTCAACGGGGACAATCTCTATCCGAACATAAGATTCTCGCCGCCCATCAGGGGAGAAAGCATCATAAACCGGGACGGTGCGGATGGAAAATGGTACCGGTACTGGTCCGTTAAGGCGAAGGACGCGATGACGGAACATGTCAGAGGCCTTGTCTCGCTCTATGGGGACGGAATGACCGAAGTTAAGGGGGAGGCCGTCAGCGGGAAACCGATGGTATCGATGTGGGACCCTGTCGTCGCACCCTCCTTTGATGAGGATGGAAGGGAAAGATATGTTTCATATCTGAAGGGAATATACGACTCCATAGATGACCTCAATGAGGCATATGGAACATCATACTCATCCTTTGATGAGCCCTCGATGTCTGAGCTCTGGGCAGAGGGGACTCCCTCATGCAAAACAGAGATGAGAAAGCGCTATGATAACAGAAGATGGCAGCGCGATGAGCTGGTTCTCTATTTCAGGGAGATGAAAGAGCGTCTTCACGGTATAGATCCATCCCTCCTCCTTGTTCCCGATCTCACCCAGTGGGGATATTTCCTGACCCTGGACGGGGTATCCGTTGCCGGTGCGATGCTCTCCGATCTCTGGGACACTGCAAACAGGGGAATTGACCTTTACCGCCTTTCGGGTGAAGTGGACATAACCCACTTCATCTCCGTTCCGGTAACGCCAAAGGCAGATGCGGAAGCATATGTGACAGGCTATCATCACAGCATGATGAGGGTGATGAACAGGGGAAGGGATTTCCTTGGTGGAATCTACTTCGGACGATATCTTTACAACGACATATACCGCACCCTCACTCCCTCCGAGATCATAGGAACCATCGCTGCCTCAGGCGCGGGCGGGTATTACGCCTACGGAGTATGCGGGCTCGATGACGGAGGCCTTCTGCACCGGATGGATGAACCCTTCCTGGAAGATCTGAAGGCGGCAAACAGCTGGCTAGACAGGGTACTCCCGATAACAGGCAGGCGGATGAAGAGTGAAGCCACCCTGATGTTCCCCTCAGCCATGGCATTGGCCGAGGATTACTCCATATCAGGTGAACCGAGACGCCTTGATTCACTTGGCTGGTACAGATTTCTTTCCGATTACGGAATAAATACCGATGTTACCGATCTGAAGGATTTTACTGCCCACAGGAGTGATTACTCCCTTCTCATCCTGCCTGAGGACAGCATGTATGCATTCGAGCGCGATGAAGAGGGGGAAGAGGCGCTCAGGGCTTTTGTCAGGGATGGCGGCACACTCATCCACTCCCCGGGAAGCTGCCTGGCAGGGCTGGCCTTCGGAATTGCTTCAGAGGAAGAAAAACCCTCTCCCGTGTGTTTTTCAGAGAAGGCACTGATAACGACGACGATGTACAGGAGTTATCCCGACGGTGATGTGATCGCCCCATACTCCCTTTCAGGACGTCCTGCACTGGTGAGCAGGAATTATGGGAGGGGAACCATCATCTCAGTCGGTTTCGACTGGGGACTTTCCTATGGAACAAAGACGATACCCCACGTCCCCCTCGAAGAAAAAAACAATGAGCTTTATCCGCTATCCCTCCTCAGGGAGTGTCCGCTGGCGCCTTACATTGAAAGGGCCCTGGGACGGAATATCGGACAGGAACGCGATATTGAGGTTTCATTCTTCGAGAACGGATATATAATTGTAAATCACAGGTCATATCCATATACGGTTTCCCGTGAAGGGAAGGTCTATGGCATATATAATGATTCATATACCGTACCGCCCCATGGCTGTGCGTTTGTTGAGAAAATAACAGGAGGAACGATATGAAAAACATTCCAGAGGTGAAGCTGGGTCTTGTCGCAGTCAGCAGGGACTGCTTCATAGTTTCGCTTTCAAGGGACAGAAGAAGTGCCTTTGCCGCCGAGGTCAGGGCAAAGGGCACTGAGATTTACGAATCCCAGATTGTCGTGGAAAACGAGAAGGATGCGCTTGCCGCGGTTTCAGACGTGAAGGCTGCAGGTTGCAATGCACTCATCGTATTTCTCGGAAACTTCGGTCCGGAAACACCCGAGACCCTCATTGCAAAGTACTTTGACGGTCCTGTCATGTATGTTGCTGCCGCCGAGGAGTCCGGTGACAACCTGATCAACGGCAGGGGTGATGCATACTGCGGCATGCTGAACTGTTCATATAACCTGGGACTCAGAAAGCTTAAGGCTTACATCCCCGAGTATCCCGTGGGTACCGCTTCGGAGCTTGCGGCCATGGCCCTTGATTTCGTCCCGCTTGCCAGGGCGATCATAGGACTTAAGGGACTTAAGATAATCACATTCGGACCGCGCCCTCAGGACTTCTTCGCATGCAATGCCCCGATCAAGGCACTTTATGACATCGGAGTCGAGGTTGAGGAAAACAGTGAGCTCGATCTCCTTGTCTCCTACCGGGAGCATGAGGGCGATGCGAGGATCGAAGACATAGTTAAGGACATGGCTGCTGAGCTCGGCATCAAGGGAAACACCTATCCGGAGCTTCTTCCCCGTATGGCTCAGTTCGAGCTTACACTGCTTGACTGGGCTGAGAACCACAGGGGTGCAAGGGAATATGTCGCCTTTGCCGACAAGTGCTGGCCCGCTTTCCCGTCCCAGTTCGGCTTTGAGCCGTGCTACGTAAACAGCCGCCTGGCTTCCCGCGGCATTCCCGTTGCCTGTGAGGTCGATATCTACGGTGCCCTTTCCGAGTTCATCGGGGCATGCATCACCGGTTATCCCGTGACGCTGCTCGACATCAACAACACGGTGCCCAGGGACATTTACGAGGAGGGCATCCAGGGTAAGTTCCCCTATAAGCTCACCGACACCTTCATGGGCTTCCACTGCGGAAACACTCCTTTCTGCTGTCTCTGCGACGGTGCGCTGAACTACCAGATCATCCAGAACAGACTGCTTGAGAACGGCGGGGAACCCGACATCACGAGAGGAACCCTTGAGGGCGACATCAGGCCGGGTGACATCACCTTCTTCCGTCTCCAGACCACACCTGACACAAAGCTTCAGGCATATATCGCTGAGGGTGAGGTCCTCCCCGTAAGCACGAAGAGCTTCGGAGGAATCGGAATTTTCGCGATTGAGGAGATGGGCAGGTTCTACCGCCACGTCCTCATCAGGAAGCGCTATCCGCACCACGGTGCAGTTGCATTCAGCCACTGTGCATCAACACTCTGGGCTCTCTTTGACTACCTCGGAATAGAGGATGTTTCATACAACAGGAAGGCAGGAAATCTCTATCCCGGAGAAAATCCCTTCGTAAGGTGAAGCCATGTATGTAATGGGTATAGATGCCGGAACCCAGAGCATAAAGGTTCTGGTCTACGACAGTGTGAGTCATGATAAGGCGGCCCTTTCAAAGGCCCCTCTCGACCTCATTTCCTCTCCCGACGGCACAAGGGAGCAGAGAGCCTCCGACTGGCTCTCTGCCTTGGAACGTGCCCTCCATGAAATACCTAAGGATGTAAGGGAAAATGTGGAGGCTGTTTCCATATCAGGCCAGCAGCATGGTTTCGTGCCGCTCTCAGAGGACGGTGAGGTTCTTTACAACGTGAAGCTCTGGTGTGATACGTCAACGGCACCTGAGTGCCATGAGATCACAGAGAGGGTGGGAAGAAAAGTACTGGAAGAGTGCGGAAATCCCATTCTCCCCGGGTACACCGCATCAAAGATCCTCTGGCTCAGGAAGAACCATCCCGATCTCTATGACCGGGTATGGCGGGTGCTCCTCCCCCATGACTATCTCAACTACGTCCTGACGGGTGAGGCTGTCATGGAAAAGGGCGATGCTTCGGGAACGGGCCTCATGGACATTACGAAGGGCGTCTGGGACTTAAGGATAGTATCGGCCATCAGTGAGGATCTCGTGACGAAGCTTCCCGAGATCAGGGATCCCGGGATCATCGGATACGTGACCCATGAGGCTTCCACCCGTTTCGGGCTCAGGGAGGGGACTGCAGTCGTTTCCGGCGGCGGTGACAACATGATGTCTGCCATCGGAACCGGTGCGGTCTCAGACGGACAGATCACTATAAGTCTCGGAACTAGCGGCACGATGTTTTCATCCTCATCCGTTCCCGTCATCGACCGGGAGTGCAGGCTGGCTGCGTTCCGTTCAAGTCACGGAACCTGGCTTCCGCTTTTATGCACGATGAACTGCACAGTGGCAACCGAAGCCTTCAGAAAGGCCAGGGGACTCAGTGTGGATGAACTCTCATCCCTTGCCGCCTCAGCTCCGGAAGGAAGCCAGGGCGTTGTCTTCCTTCCGTTCCTGAACGGTGAAAGAATTCCTGATCTTCCCCAGGGGGAAGGCGTGTTCGGAGGTCTCAATGCCTCGAACATGAGTGATGCGAATATGGCAAGAAGCGTATTTGAAGGCGTCACTTTTGAGTTCCTTCTCGGTCTTGAGGCATTCGGTTCCGCATCAGAGGTAATCGTGACCGGAGGCGGGGCAAGATCTCCTTTCTGGAGGAAGCTCATTGCCGACATCCTGGGTCTTCCCGTGCGTGCGGCCAGTGAGGATGAGTCGGCAGCCTTCGGTGCCGCCCTTCAGGCGCTCTGGATCATGGATGGAAAGAAGACCATCAGGGAGATCACTGATGAGCATCTGAAATCGGGCGACAGTGAAATCATAGTTCCTGACAAAGCCCTTCATGCTGTCTATATGAAGCACTATGAGAAGTGGAAGGCGTACACTGAGGCGCTCACACCGCTTTTCAGGTAATCATATGCCTGCATTCCAAAGAGGAGTGCAGGCATTTCTTTTGACACCTTTGCAGATCCAAATAGTGAAATATCGAAAACGGGCATAATCCATCTTTAATCTGCTCTATATATGCGTGCGCGGGATGGATATCTCTCATGTCCGGACCGGGATATTTGCCGTGTACGGGAAATACTGAAAGGGAAGGCCGCATCACGTACCTTCCCATATATCTGACATACCTCATTGCAGAGGAAAGGAAGCCGGAACTTCCATCCGTCTCTCTCAGATAAGCCCTGATTCCTTCAGAAGCGTCTCAACGTCAGTTCCCTTCACCTCCTTCAGGACTTTCTTCAGGAGCATCTTTTCCTTCAGGTCGAGGGGAAGCTCATCGACTTTCTTTTTGTCAACTGAGTAGTAGCATGCCCTCAGGAGCTCCCTGACATCGTACTTTGAACCCCAGACCTCGGGAACACCCCTATCAACGTTCAGCAGGGTGTAAACTGCTTCCATGCCTGTCCTTATTGAGTACTCAGTCGTGAAGATCGTATCCCTCGGAGTCTCGGCAAACTGTCCGATGAAGGCAAAGTTCACCGCTCCTTCAGGCACCACCTTCGGTCTGTCGCTTTCGCGCCTTGGCTGGAAGAAGGCGTTGATGTAGGGCATGAAGCAGGTAGTCGTATTGCATGCGTTACGGGCCTTGTCCTGAATCTTTGATTTATCAACACCGATGTGGTAGAGCCACTCCTCACAGACTTCCTCTCCGGTGCACTTTCTCATCGGCTTCTTCATCCAGTTGCCTTCCTTTGACGTGTTGAGGGCATAGAGCCAGATGAGGACCTTGTTTTTGTCCTGGCTCCTGAACTGGGGCTGTCTGTTTATCGTCCAGGAGAGGTACCAGTTCTCGGTACTGTCCTTTACGGTTACGATACCGCCAGTCGTGACCTTTCCATCGCGGGGATCCCTTTTGCATATCGAGATTATCCGGTCGATGATTTCCTCATCTCCCGTCTCCACGGTCGCACTCATCCAGTTAGTTGCTTCCGTGTCACTGCAGAAGGCAGATGGATTTCCGTATTCGCCGTTTTCCGCCTGGCATGCAATACGCTTCCACATGTCCCAGGACTCGCCAGAGCCGTCCGTAACGGCCGAAAGGTCGGGTGCATGGGTCTGGTCACCGTAGCACGATGTGTCGGTGCAGCAGCCGTTGGTTATGAAGACAAGGTCATCCTCTGTCAGATCAATTGATTCCTCTTTACCGTTTCTGACGAAATCGATCCGTTTTGCAACCCTCCTTGAGCCCTGCTTTTCGATAACGACGTTCTTCACGTCGATTCCGAACTCGACGGTGACACCGCCTGCTTCCAGATACTTCTGAAGCGGAAGTATCATCGATTCATACTGGTTGTATTTGGTAAAGCGCAGTGCAGTGAAGTCGGGAAGTCCGTCAATATGGTGGACGTAACGGCAGAGGTAGCGCTTCATCTCCAGTGCCGAAGCCCACTTCTGGAAGGCGAACATGGTCTGCCAGTAGAGCCAGAAGTTGGTCTCAAAGAAAGAGGCAGGAAGGACCTCAGATATCTTCTTACCCTCAAGATCCGCTTCCGGTGTGATGAAGAGCTTTGAAAGGGCCAGCGCCGAAGGCCTGTCCAGTGTGAAGAGCTTATCTGTATGGGCATCCTCCCCGCAGTTGACAGTTGCCCTGCAGAGCGAGTAGTTGGGATCTTTCTTGTTAAGCCAGTAGTACTCATCAAGGACGCTCTGTCCGGGATTCTCGATGGAAGGCACCGAGCGGTACATGTCCCACATGCACTCGAAGTGGTTGTCCATTTCGCGTCCGCCCCTCATGTAATAGCCCCTGGTAACATCCTTCATGCCATCACAGCTGCCGCCCGCAAGCTCAAGCTTCTCCAGAAGGTGGATGTTCTCACCCTTAAGCTGACCGTCTCTGAGAAGGTAGAAGGCGGCTGAGAGCCCCGCAAGACCCGTTCCGATGATGTAGGCTGACTTTCTGTCAGCACCTTCCGGTTTTTCAGGCCTTGCAAAGGCCTCATAGTTTCCTGCTGAATAATACATATCTTTTCCTCCGTGAATTTATCGATGGGAAAAAGATAGAAATGGTAGGCAGCGGAATAAATGAGCAAATTCCGTCACATGTCGTGTTTTCAGACAGATGAGGTCATCTGTAGTGAAAAAACTCAGAAACGCTTCTTCGCGGCATTCGAAAGGGCCTTCTCGATCGTACCGTGAATGATTGAGTCCAGCCTGGAAACGATTTTTCCCGCATCCTCCTCCATGTCATGGTCTATCCAGTCAAGGACTATGCCTACGAGTGAGTACTTGAAGAAGTTTGCAATGAAGTCGATGTCTTCCTCCCTGACCCGGACCCCGAGGTCCCGGGTTTTCTCCCTGACAACGTCGAGAAGGAGATTCATGGTCACGCTGTAGAGGTAATCCATCAGGTACTGTCTTGGAATGTGGTGGTAAATGTTAAGAATGAACTGCCGGTCACTTTCAATTGTCCTGAATACCGCCAGATATCCCTTCTGCCACGTATCGTAGGTCCTGTTACCCTCAATCTGGCGTCCGGCTTCGGTGGAGAGCATCCACCGGACCAGATCAATAATGTCCTGAAAGTGGTAGTAGAAGGTCTGACGGTTTATGGAGGCCCTGTCCGCGATTTCCCCAATTGTAATCCTGTTAAGCGGTTTCTCCTTCACAAGCTCCCTGAGAGCCATGGAGATCGCGTTTTTGGTTGTGTTGCTGCTCATGAATAATAAGTTACAGGATCCTGTCCCGATCGTCATGCTTTTTTTTACATGAGGGCACAAGTGAAAATTTAAATGATCAGTACTCTGTCTTTATGTCATAAGCTTTGCGCCATGTAAAGGCTGAATACGGTATATTTAATTTTTATGATTGCATCACTTGTGACTTATGATACATACTTATTAGGAGGGGGGGATTATTGTGAGTTCAACAGACATTTCAGACAGTAAGCAGGAAAGTTCGATAAGATACTATCTGCGCGATCTTCTGGACAGGACCAAGGATGAGAAAAGCGTTGATCTCGTGCTGGAGGACATCGGCAGGCATTACGATGCCGACAGGGCATACCTGTTTGAGCTGGACAGCATAGGATCGTGCTGGAACAACACATATGAGTGGTGCCGTAAAGGTGTGAATCCTGAGAAGGACAATCTTCAGAACATCCCGGTCGAAGGTCTTGAGTGCTGGTTTGAAGCGTTTGAAAACGAAGGGGAATTCTTCATTTCGTCGCTCAGTGAGGATTATACCCCTGATTCCCGTACCTATCAGATACTGGAGCCGCAGGGCATAGAGTCCCTGATGGCTGCTCCCTTCATAGTCGGAGGAAAGATAGCCGGATTTCTCGGTGTCGACAATCCGAGGAGAAATACCGATGAGCTTCTGATGCTGCAGGTCGTGGCCTCCTCGCTCTACGGAGAGGTGCTTACCAGGCATCAGATGGATACACGCCTTCAGGAAAGGATGCACATCATCCAGTCGATGAGTGAGATATACACTTCTGTATATCACATAGATATGTCCACGGGACGCTTCACGGAGATCTCCTCGGTGGATGCCGTGAATGAGAGAATAGGGGCGGTGGGGGACGCACAGGAGCGCCTGAACTACTTCTGTCACTTCATGATGACAGCTGAATTCACGGAGGAAATGCTTTCCTTCGTGGATCTTTCAACCCTTGATGAGCGCCTTCGCGGGGAGAAGATCATAACAAAGGATTATCTCAGCACTGTCAGGCTTGCTCCGGGCATGAACCCTCCTGAGTGGACGCAGTGCTGCTTCATCGACGGCGGAAGAAAGAGTGACGGAAAGCTTTCATCAGTAATCTTCGCAACGAAGTCAATTCACAGTGAGAAGAAGAAGGAGCTTGACTACCAGTCAGAGCTGGAGGAGAAGAACAGGAAGCTTGCAGGACTGCTTGAGACCGAAAAGCACAATACTGACATCATCGGTGCCTTAAGCAACATTTTCTACAGGCTATATTACATCGATCTTGAACGGATGCGGTGTCAGGAGATCATATCCGTAGGCACGACCCACCATCTCTATACCGATATGGATGATGTGAATTTTACGGTGGAAAGAATCGTTGCTGAGCTTCCCTCTGACGAGAGCAGGGCAGGGCTGTCCTTCTTCACTGATCCCGGGACCATGAACGTGCGTCTCGGCTCGGAGAGGTCGAAGATCTTTGAGTTTGAGGATGCCAGAGGAGGCTGGACCCGATGCACGCTGCTTCCCATAGAACGCACCGATGAAGGTGATAACAGAAGACTTCTGATGGGCTTCCGGGACATATCCCTGGAAAAGTCCACCGTGCTGAAGCAGGATGCACTGATAAGGGCACTTGCCCGCTCATTCCAGAATGTCTATGTGATAGACGGCGTTACCGGAAAAGCGATCTCATACAGGATGGATCAGGTGATGATCGACAGGTACGGCGAGCAGTTCGCCGCCGGTGATTACGCATGCAACATCCGCGCTTATGTCAGTCATGACGTCCACCCCGATGACAGGTACCTCTTTGAGCCGATCATGAATGCCGATCTGGTAAACAGGGTCCTCCGGGACAATCTCCAGTACTCCTTCAGCTACCGTGTGCTGCGCTATGGAAAAGTCAGGTACTTCCAGTGCCAGATCGTCAGGACATCCGACAATAACGCAGACTTCATAGTCGCGTTCAGGGACATAGACAGGGAACGCCGCAATGAGATGGAGCAGCAGGAAAAGCTTGAAAGGATCAACGGGGAACTCAAGACTGAAATGAGCGTTGCAACCGTACTGAGCAATGAGTATCACAGTCTTTTCAAGATTGATGCCGACACCGGTGAACTTTCACTGTACAGGACTGACGGAATAGGACTCAGCCGAAGGATGCTTGATGCAATGATAAGCTCAGGGGACTATTCCGTCATAATCAATAAATACATTGATGCGCTGGTCATCCCTGAGGACAGGGAGAGGATCAGGAGCACGAGTACTCTTGAGGCCCTCAGAAGGGAAGTTCCTGAGGTCGGGCTCTTCAAACAGGGCTACCGGAGACTCTATGAAGGTCAGGTTGAGTACTATGAGATGAATGTGGCGAAGAGCATCGATGATGACGGTAAGGTCACGTTCATTATGGGTATCAGGGACGTTGATGAGGAAACGAGGCGTCAGCTTGCGGTATCGGAGGAGATGGAAACCCAGCGTGAGATCTCGCAGGGACTTGCCAGCGAGTACTACTCCGTCCTGCTAGTCGACCCTGTTCGTGACAGCGTTTCCGTTTACCGTGCGGAAGAGGAGCATGGCCGCTCTATTGACAGGCTCTTCAGGTCAGTGCGTCACCGCTGGAGTGCGGGGCTTAAGGAGTATGTTAAGGACCTCACGCCTGAAAGCGGTGCAGAGTTGTTGGAAAAGCTTTCTCCCGGCTATCTGCTGACTCATGATGAGGACTACTCCTTCACATATGAGATAGTGACCCCGGAGGGAAGCGTCTTCATCCAGGCCAGGGTAGCGTTCGTCACCAGAATGAGCGGTGAACACGTTGTAGTGGTGGGAACCAGGAATGTCGATGACATAGTGAAGAAGGAGCGGGAACAGGAAGCCGCGCTCAGGGCTGCATATGATGTGGCTGAGGCCGCTAATAAGGCAAAGACGGATTTTCTTTCGAACATGAGTCACGATATAAGGACCCCAATGAACGGAATCATTGGCATGACCGCCATTGCGGCCGCACACATCGATGACAGGGACAGGGTTTATGATGCGCTTGGAAAAATCACGCAGGCAAGCAGGCACCTCTTAAGCCTCATCAACGAAGTGCTTGACATGAGCAAGATCGAATCGGGTAAGGTCGACCTGGCTGAGGAGGAATTCAACATCTCCGATCTGATCGACAACCTGATCGCAATGAATGCTTCCCTTTTGAGTCAGCACAACCATAAGCTTAGGGTCAACATCAGCGAGGTCATCCATGAGGATGTCATCGGCGACAGCTTCCGTCTTCAGAAGGTGTTTTCCAATCTCATGAGCAATGCGGTGAAGTTCACGCCTGACGGTGGAACAATCTCCATAACGATAGCGGAACGTCCCTCCGGTCAGTTCAATGCAGGGTGCTATGAGTTTGTCTTTGAGGACACGGGAATCGGTATGACTCCTGAGTTCATCTCCCGTATCTTCGATCCGTTTGCGCGGGCTGAGGACGGAAGGGTTTCCAGAATTCAGGGAACGGGACTTGGCATGACGATAAGCCGGAATATCGTGAGGATGATGGGAGGGGATATCAGGGTAGAAAGCGAGCTCAACAGGGGCTCTAGATTCGCCGTGACCGTTTACCTCAGGCTTCAGGACAGGGACGTATTTGATTCATCACGTTTTGCCGACCTCAGCGTACTGGCGGTCGACGATGATGAGTCATCCCTTGAGTCATGCATTGCAACGCTCAATGACATAGGAATGAAGGCTGAGGGTGCCTCATCAGGCAGGACGGCCGTTGAAATGGTCAGAAAGCGCCATGAGGTCCTTGATGATTACTTTGCATGCATAATCGACTGGAAGATGCCTGAAATGAATGGGATTGAGACGACGCGTGAGATCAGGAGGATGGTGGGAGAAGACGTCCCGATCATAATCCTTTCCGCATATGACTGGTCAGAAATCGAGCAGGAAGCAAGGGAGGCCGGTGCGAATGCCTTCATCAGCAAGCCGCTCTTCCGTTCCCGACTCATACGCACCTTCAGCCACCTTACAGGGGAGGCGGAAGACTCCGCACCCGAGTGTGACATGAATGCGCTGAAGGAGCTTGATCTTAAGGGGAAGCGTGCACTGCTTGTCGAGGACAATGACCTCAACTTCGAGATCGCGAAGGAACTGCTGGAAATGACCGGACTTGAAGTCGAAAGGGCGGCTGACGGAATTGAGGCTGTTGATGCGGTTACTGAAGGAGAAGATGGCTTATACGATATCATCTTCATGGATATCCAGATGCCGAGAATGAACGGCTATGACGCAACAAGGGCCATAAGGTCTCTTAAGCGTCCATATGCAGGGAGTGTTCCCATCATCGCGATCACGGCCAATGCCTTTGCGGAGGACATTCACGCGGCAAAGACCGTCGGCATGAACGAACATATTGCGAAGCCTTTCGATTTCGAAACCCTTGTCAGGGTACTTTCAAGGTGGCTTTAGAGCCTGCCCAGAAGATCCCTTATCTCTTCCTTGATATCTTCCCTGCCTTTCGATTCCTTCGGGCTCTCGATATCGTTCAGCAGATCCGAGAGCCTGATATTCAGGGCATTGCATATCTTCATGACAGTACGAAGGGCAGGATTCCTGTCTCCGCGCTCTATATATGCTATCATGTTCTGTGAAACGCCTGCCCGCATGGAGAGTTCAAGCTGTGTGAGTCCTGCCTTCCTGCGTTCTTCCTTCAGCCTCTTTGCGACCAGGCTCATTGCTTCATCAATTTTGTCTGACATCTTGGCTTAAAAATAAGTTAAATACCCCCGAACTGCAAATAAATGGAGTGATTGACCCCCGTTTTTTCAGCAAAAATAGTGATAATAATAAAAAATTGGGGGGTAAATTTTTGCACATGGTCTTTTCATTGTCTCATGGCAATATTTCTTGCTGTTCCGCTCCGGTGGAATTATCCTTAAAACGGAGGTCTGAAATGGAAAAATACATCAGCGCTGAAGGTTATGAACGGAAGATGAAGGAAGAAATCCTTCCATATCTATCCTCTATATCCGTAAGAAGGGACATCACTTCCCCCAGGGACGGTCACCGGACGGTATGCGAGCACTTTCCTTTAAAAGACAGCAGGGGAACGGTGGTGGTGCTTCACGGTTTCACGGAGGGGATCATGAAGTACGGTGAGGCCATATACACATTCCTTTCCCATGGATATGAGGTTTACATGATTGAGCACTACGGCCATGGAAGAAGCGACAGGGATAAAGGTGTCATGGATGATCCCTCAAAGGTCAGTGTAAGGGACTTTGACATCTACGTGGAGGACGTGCTTGAGCTGGTCAGGAGCATTAATGCAAAGCCTCTCTATCTTTTCGGACATTCCATGGGCGGTGGAATCGCAGTGCGCTTTCTCGAGGAGTACCCTGGATATTTTGACAGGGCGGTGCTGTCCGCTCCGATGACCGGAATCAGCATGGGAGGACTTCCTGTTGGATTTGCAAAGTTCCTTTCCTCATTGATGTGTGCCCTGAAAAAGGGTAATTCCTACGTGCCGGGACATCATGCGTTCACGGATGACGGGGACTTTGAGCACTCTCCGGACACAAGCCGTGAGCGCTGGGCATTCTTTGAGAAGATAAAGAGGGAGAATGAGTGCTACCGCTCCAACGGAGCGACCTGGAACTGGGTGCGCTCATCCCTTAAGGCAGTTTCACTCATGAGCGATCCTAAGGAAGCCGGGAAGATCGACTGTCCGGTTCTTCTTCTGCAGGCTGAGACCGACCACAGCGTGGATAAGCCGTCCCAGGTTAGGTTTGCTTCCCTCAATGACAGGATTACGGTAAAGGAAATCAAAGGCAGTAAGCATGAGATCATGTTCAGCAGCGATGAAGTGAACCGGGTGTTCTGGTGTGAGGTGTTTTCCTTCCTGAATTGATACTATCCCAAGGGTTTGCACCGTCATTATGTTGATTAGGAAATCCCAATGACGATATTCTTTCTCTTATGAAAAAGATGATTGTGACATGTCTTTCCCTTATCCTTCTTTTCTCATGCTCCCTTGACAATGTGTGGCAGAAGACGGGCCTGGCGGAAAAAAAGCCCCTTGAGCTTAATGCATATGTGTATGAGCATGAGGGGGAGTCGGACAGCGTGGATGCAGTGCGTGCCATCCTCGGCGATGACCATGCGATAAGTTACAGCGTGACGGTGGAAGACAGCTTCACCGGTAAGGTCCTGAGGAGTCTTGATGATAAGGAGCTGGAAGCGCTCACGGCAACAGTAAAGGCAAAGTGCTACAGTGATGATGAGATCAGGGCATTTCTCAATGCACCCCTTACCGATGAGACGATAATCTATGCGATGAAGGGCACCGCCGAGCTCTTTGAAAAACTTAAAGAAGATATAACGGAGGCAGTCACTTCATGTCTCCCCGCAATGGATATCTCTCCTGATGCATCTGATGCGGAGAAAGAATTCGGACAATTCTGGAATGATCTGGTGTTTGAGGTGAAAAAGTATGTTAAGAGTCAGATACAAGACTTTTTCAATCCCGTAATTTCTTTCCTTTCCGCAGATACACTGACAAATGCTGATTACATAACATGTCAGCTTACGGTTAACCTCGTGGATGGACTTCTTTCAAGCATCGAGGATGTCTTTACCGCTGCTTCCGCTGAACTGAGTAATTCCAGGTCAATCGATCTGAAGACCGTGGAGGGAAGGACTGAAATAGGAAATACGATACAGAAAGCAGGTGCTTCGGTTGCCATGGATGCGGTTTCCTCTGTGTGTCATAACCTGCTGACGACGGTGGCATGCATGGATCAGATCACGAATATTTATGGACATGAGGTCAGGCTTCCGAGCATATCGACGCTGCTTGAGGCGATCACGGGAGGAAAGGTGAAATGAAAAAGATCCTATTGATTTTATCCCTCATCATCCTTTCATCCAGTCTCGTTTTTGCCTCTGATTTCTTTCACAATCTTCATGATGCTTCCTACAGGCCGCTTTCACTCCGTCATGCTGCCATGGGGGAGAGCGGGATCGCGCTTTCACGCGATGAGGATTCCCTTTTCGTCAATGCGGGAGCAGTGAAGACAAAGGGCTTCAGGCTGGTAATCCCATCCATTTCCGTCGACCTTCTCAACGTTGCCCACATTAAGGATGTGGATTACCCGAAGATAATGAAAGGTAATGTTGCGGCTATCTCGGAGGCGGTATCATTTCTCTCGGGGGAAGCCCCGATTGCGAGGGTTTCCCTCGGCACTGCGATGCAGATAAATGGCTTTGTGCTTGGAGTGAACGGTACAGCAGGACTGTTCAGCAGGGGAGAGAGCATTTCAGCCGTATTCACCGGATACGCTGACACGGCGCTTTCTTTAGGCTACTCCCACCGCTTTCAGCTCTCTGAAGGTATGGCATTGACGTTAGGCGGGACGGGACACGTAAATCTGCGTTTTTCCACCACTGCAGTGGATGTGAACACCTTTGTCGATTACACCATGGATAACAGCAGGAAGCTTATCGGGGGCATCGTGAACGGGTATGCCCTTTCACTGGACCTCGGTACTACGCTTGAGCTGCCCTATGGCTTTTCTGCCGCAGTAACAGTGAATGACATTTCAAGCCCATACATCTACTCGGACGGAAGCAGCATCAATATTCCATGCAACGTCACACTGGGTTTGGGCTGGCAGATGAAAGTCCTCGGTTTCATTAACCTTCAGGCCGCTGCAGACATCACTGATGCGGCAGGCCTTGTACGTAATCTCTCCCGTTCCAATCTGCTGTACCATCTCAATCTGGGAGCCGGTGCCGGACTCTGGAACATCGTGACCGTGTATGGCGGACTCAGGGGTGGGTATCCCTCCTTCGGTGCGGTGGTAAAGCTCCTTTTTGCCGAGCTCTCAGCCGCATACACTGTCAGAGAATACTCTCAGTACATGGGATACAATCCCAAGGACATGCTGACTGTCAGCCTGAGACTTGTGTTCTGAGAACTGAAGCTCCCTTTCCGGGAGCTTCACTGTCACTCAGGCATTTGTCTCCCTTTCAGGGATGATGAGTGACATTACCATTGCCACAACGAACACTCCGGATACGGGGTTTCCGGCAAAGATATCACCCACCACGGACGGTAAGTAGGCAAAAAATCCATCCACCTGCGTCACGCCGATACCGACGCAGAGGGAAGTTGCGACGACAAGTGTGGTCTTCTCATTCCAGACAATGGAGTTGAGCATCGTGATGCCGCTTACTATGATCGCACCGAACATGATGACGGTACAGCCTCCGAGCACACATGATGGAAGGGTTGAGAAGAATGCGCCGATAGGCGGGAACAGTCCTGATATGATGAGGGTGATGGCGCCGAACATGATGGTGAATCTGTTCACGACCTTCGTCATGGCAACAAGACCCACGTTCTGTGAAAACGATGTGATCGGTGAGCAGCCGAAGACTCCCGCAGAGACTGCTGACATGAAGCCGTCACAGCAGAGTGAGCCCGAAACCTCCCTTTCCGTTATGTCACGGCCAAGTCCGCCCTGACAGATTGCCGTGGTGTCTCCGATCGTCTCAGCGGCCGAGACAAGGAAAACCAGTGTCACCGACACGATTGCCCCCAGGTCGAATCTGGGGAGGGTGACGAAGAGGCGCGGGAAGGAAACAAAGCCAAGCTCACCGACAGTCTGTACCATGGATGAAAAGTCAACCATGCCGAAGAAGATGGAGATGACATAGCCTACGGCAAGACCCATGAGGACGTACAGGTTCCTGATGAAGCCCTTGGTGAAGGAATGGAACAGGAGACATGCAAGCAGCGTGATGCCTCCCACCGTCAGATTCTGCCAGGAACCCATGGGATATGCCCCTGAGGATGCCAGGGTGGAGATTCCTGTCGAGAGCAGGGAAAATCCGATCGTGATCACGACGCACGCTGAGACCACAGGGGTTATGAAGCGCCTCCAGTATTTCGCCGTGAGTCCCAGAATACCCTCAATGCACCCTCCGACGATTACCGCCCCTATCATGACTGAGTAATCCCGGGAGGCCAGGATCATCATCGGGGAAAGGAAGGTGAAGCTCAGGCCCATGACGACCGGAAGCTTTGCCCCGACCTTCCAGATGGGGTAGAGCTGGATCAGTGTGCCAAGTCCGGCAACGAGCATCGCAGCCTGAATCAGGCGTGCCGTGTCGGCCGTGGAGAATGGCTGTCCGTCGAGGAGGGCAACACCCGATATCAGTATGATGGGCGTGACGTTGGAAACAAACATGGCCAGCACGTGCTGAAGGCCGAAGGGTATGGCTTTCAGGACCGGGACCCTGCCGTCCAGGGAGTGGATGTTTGCGACATCCGGATTGGAGTGATTCATTGATTTACCTGTTTTGCAACATATTGCAACAATTATTGAACCATGAAATCCTCTCCGGCGCAAATGAATTTTTAAGGATTTTTGGATTATAGCGTCATTTTCAAAAGTTGCCGGAAAAAGTATTGACCAATACCCCCTCATAATTTATAAGGGTGTTGTTCAAGAATTTTGTACTGGTGAGGTAACCTGAAACCATGAAAAAAGTCGACAGAGGAAAGTGCGGGTACAACTAGTAAGCTGAGCTTACCGGTCGGTCCGTCGTGTTTTCCTCTCCGCTGTTTCAGTTCAGGGTATCCGTGTGGAGTGAGATGATAGAGATTAAACACTTAAGGAAAGAATTTGATGATGAGACAATCCCGCTGAAGGACATCAACGTCACCATCAACAAGGGAGACATCATTTCGATAATCGGACCGTCAGGCACCGGTAAATCAACACTGCTGAGATGTATCAATATGCTTACTGAACCTACGTCAGGAAGTATCATAGTCGACGGTCAGGACATAACCGAGAAGGGCTGTAACCTCAATGAGGTAAGAAAGAAGATGGGAATGGTATTCCAGTCCTTCAATCTCTTCGGTCACCTTACAGTCATCGAAAACATCATGAATCCCCAGATCACGCTTTTGGGCAGGAGCCGCCAGGAGGCCTATGACAAGGCCATGTACCTGCTTGACTCCGTTGGTCTGTCCTCAAAGGTATTTTCATACCCTGACGAGCTTTCCGGAGGTCAGCAGCAGCGTATCGCCATCGCAAGGACCCTTGCAATGGATCCTGACATCATCCTCTTTGACGAGCCCACGAGTGCGCTCGATCCCAGCATGATCGGTGAGGTTCAGTCAGTAATCAAGCTGCTGGCAAAGACGGGAAGGACCATGATGATCGTAACCCACGAGATGGACTTCGCCAGGAAGATAAGCAACCGCATCCTCTTCATGTATGACGGTGAAATCTACGAGGAGGGCACTCCCCGTGAGATCTTCGAGCATCCGAAGAAGGAGATGACAAGGAAGTTCATCCAGAGACTCTCATCCCTCACATACCACATCGATTCAACGGAATTCGATCTCGAGGCAATGAGTGAGGAACTCCACGGCTACGGCGAGAAGCTCCTCATCGAGGCGGAGCGTCTTTCCAAGCTCCTGCTTGCGCTTGAGGAAATCTGTATCAACAACCTTGCCGATTACGCCGAGGGCACACCCGACATCCTGGTAAAGATCGAGTACTCCGAGAAATCAGATATCCTTACCATGACCATAAAGTACAACGGCAACCGTCTCGATGTCAGTTCCATCGAAAGTAAGCTCTTCCGCCTCCTTCTGCAGGAGCCGACCACTTCCGTCAGCGATAAGGAACTTGAGAACGATGAGCTAGGTTATCATCATCAGATCACGATGAGCTTCAGATGGATTGAGGAGTGAACAGGATGAAAAGATTATTCTCCGTACTTGTGGTACTGCTGACTCTTCTTTCAGCAGTCGGTGCTTCGGACATTAAGACCCTTGCAGATCTGGACGGAAAGAACATCGGTGTCCAGACCGCCGTCCTCTATGAGGAACTCATCATGGATAAGGTGCCCCATGCCACCTTCCAGTACTATACAATGCCCAATGACATGATCCTTGCCCTGACGAGCGGCAAGGTGGATGCATATCTCATTGAGGCAGTCTCCTTCGGCGTCCAGCATAAGAATCACCCCGAGCTGGCTGTCCTTGACGAGCCCGCAGGTTACATCAACGCAACGTGCATCATCGGAAACAACAGCAAGAAGGACCGCCTCCTCAGGGAGATCAACGAGTTCATTAAGACAAGCAATGAAAACGGAATGCTCTCAGAGATCTATGACTACTGGATTGCCGATTTCGATCCCGACACGGATACCTGTGACGTGGGAGGCTTCACCGGCGAAAACGGCACCATCTCCGTTGCCGTAGAGGGCGGATACGAACCCTTCTCCTTCATCAGCCACGGTCAGATCTCCGGCTTTGACGTCGACTTCATATGCCGCTTCGCCCGCGCCTACGGCTATACACCTGAATTCTTTGAAGTTCCCTTCGAGGCCATTGCACCGGGTGTCGAGACCGGAAAGTACGACATCGGCATGAACATCGTCGTCAGTGAGGAAAGAAACGAGACCGGAACCCTTTCAGACGTGTACTACACGACCCCGATCGAGCTTGTGGTTCTCGGTGAGGATGACTCCTCCGCCGGCTTCTTCGAGAAGCTTCAGAACAGCTTCTACAAGACCTTCATAAAGGAAAACAGATGGAAGCTCTTCGTTCAGGGCGCCGTTGAGACCATCGTGATCACGATCTCATCCATCATCGCAGGTACCGTCATCGGCTTTGCCATCTACATGCTCTGCCGCCATGGAAATAAGGTTGCCAACGGAGCAACCAACTTCCTCCTCTGGCTCATTCACGGAATGCCGACGGTCCTGCTGCTGATGATCCTCTACTACATCGTCTTCGGTTCATCCCGTCTCAGCGGTACCTGGGTATCGGTAGTGGGCTTCTCACTGATGTTTGCCTGCTCCATGATCGACATGCTCCGTGTCGGTTACAATGCGATCGGACGCGGACAGCTGGAGGCATCGACAGCCCTGGGCTACTCAGACCATCAGAGCTTCTTCCGCATCCTCCTGCCCCAGGCAGCCCAGCACTTCCTGCCCATCTACAGGAACGAGGTCGTCACCCTGATCAAGGAAACTTCGGTCGTCGGTTACATCGCCGTCCTTGACCTTACCAAGATAAGCGATCTGGTAAGAAGTCGTACCTACGAAGCCTTCTTCCCGCTGATCCTCACCGCGGTTATGTACTTCGTCATAGCCGCCCTGATGACCAAGGCAGTGGGCTGGATTCAGAACAGGATTGACCCAAGACGCAGAAGCCATGAGAAGATTCTCAAGGGCATCAAGGAATGGGAATGACATCAGGAGGGCTCCTTCGGGAGCTCTCTTTTTTACTTTGCTGAAATAATTGGTGAAAACAGACAGGACCAGGTGCTAAACTGTTCCTGACTGACTAAGGGGGTTATATGAAGAAAACAATATCTTTTTTCGCGATCATGCTCATTATGGTGTCTTCCCTGTACGCCGCAAGGGTCTCGTTCACCTTTGACCGGGTATTCAGCGGTGATGAAAAGGTAATGGTCACCGATCCCTTCGGAACCGTGATGCCTGCTGTGGCATCGGAAGGGCTTATAATGAATCTGGCAGACGGTGCCACCGTCACCGTCACGGACAGTAAGGGGAACAGTTTCCCCGTCACTGTCGTCTTCACTGAGGAAGAAACAATTCCTGCAACCTTCTCCTGGAAGATCGATACGGTGAAGGACATGAGACTCAGAAGTTACCTGAACGGAGGTTCGAAATCATCCCTCAGCCCCACGGATACGGTAAAGACCTACAGAAGGGTTCCCGTGAACACTCTTTCCGTCTTCACCCTTGAGGCAAAGGTGGAAAAGGGAAAATGGTATGAGTGCGGAAAGCTGGGTATCCTTCCCGTAACTCCGATTAAGGAGAGCATACAGGAAGCTCCTGAAGTGAGGACTGCCGCACCCCAGGCTAAGGGTGAGGACAGGATTAAGACCCTGGAGCCCGTCCTGAGTGTCAGGAATCAGGGACATTACTACGACAGGAAGCTCATCGTCTCCGGCTATTTCCTGGGTGCCATGAACATCACAGACGGCGAGACCGTAAACGATAGTGCCTGGAAGGCAACTCTTTCCCTTCCCCTGACACGGAATCTCACGGTTTCTGCAGATGGAGAGTATCAGCGGTTCTCTAAGACCAATGTGGTCCTGGCAACGGGAAAGGTGAGACTCACGTCTCCCGTCATAGAATCAGGTATCGTATTCATCCAGGCAGGAGGTGGCGCGAAGTTCGTAATCGGTGATGATTTCACCCAGCCTGCCTTCACTCTGGGACTCGGCATGGAGCTTTACTTCACGAAGAACATCGGTCTCAGTCTCATTGCCGACTACACCGGCTTAATAGCGGATGGACAGGTCATGAGCCGCATCAGCGCCGGTGCGGGCATCTCCCTTGCCTTCGGACGCGATATCTGAGCTTCAGGCCACGATATTCCTTACCCAGACCCGCCGCTTTATCAGTACCACGCCCACAATGCAGTTGAAGATGTAGCTGCTCTGGACGATGGCAAAGAGGGCGGGTACCGGGAGGGAAGTGAAGCGGGAGAGCGCAAAGGCCAGTGGAACCGGCACCATCCACATGAAGAGTGAGTCGGTCAGGATCGTTATCATGATCTTGCCGCCGCTTCTCAGCGTGAAGTAGGAAGCGTTTCGCAGCGCGAATAAGGGGAGGAAAAGTCCCTGAATCATGATAAGCTCGGCAGCTATCCTCCTGGCCTCATGGCTGGTGTTGTACAGCAGAGGGAATACCTCCGAGATCAGGAGCAGCAGTGCTCCGGTGGCGGCTCCCACCATCATGGAAAAGACTATGAGTTTTCTGTCGGTGCTGACCGCTTCCTCTCCCTTGCCGGCACCGAGCAGGTTTCCGATTATTATACCTATCGATGAGCCTATGGCCAGGAAGGCGCTGTTCGCTACCTGGATTATGGTGTTTGCGATGTTGTATCCGGCAACCGCATTGATGCCTCTCGTGGAGTAGCACTGAACCAGTGCACTCATTGCCAGGGACCAGAAGGTTTCATTGAGCATCAGCGGGATCGCGGCCCTGAATATCCTCCTGAAGAGCGGGAAGGGGATAAGGAGGGTGCGGTAGAGGCCTCTGAAGAAGGGGAAGCGCCCTGATTTCACGATAATGATTCCTGCTTCCACGTAGCGGCTTATTACGGTTGCGATGGCCGCACCGTCAACTCCCAGGCGGGGAAAGCCGAAGTGTCCGAAGATCAGGAGGTAGTTGAGACCGAGGTTCGTCAATATCGCGATTATCCCCGATCTCATGGGAAGCATCGTCTCGCCGCCCTCACGGAGCGTGCTGGCATATACCTGAGAAAGCAGGAAGCCCGGAATTCCCAGAGTCATTATCCTGAGATATGAATACCCCTGCTCAAGCGTCACCCGGACACTGGCCTGATCCTTTTCCCCTGACAGAAAGAGGGCGATGAGCTCCCTGCCCAGGAAGATGAAGATGAGTATCGATGTCGTTATGATTGCGGCACCTAAGAGAAGCTTGAACCTGATCGTGTTCCTGATTCCCTCATCATCCTCCTTTCCGAAGAACTGGGAGCAGAAGATTCCGCCTCCCGACACGGTACCGAAGATGCACAGGTTGCATACGAAAAGCAGCTGATTGGAGATGGATACCCCGCTCATTTCCAGAGTGCCCATCTGACCCACCATGACGTTGTCAAGCAGGTTTACGAAGTTAGTGAAACAGTTCTGCACCGCGATCGGAAGTGCAATGGCCAGGGCGGATGCATAGAATGCCCTTGAGCCGAAATATTTATCCCTTATCCTTCCCATGGCTGATTATCATATCCACTTCCTCCCTCGGTGGCAATCAGGGATGAGAGGTGATATCATTTCCTTATGAATACCCTCTCTTACTACGATGCCTCAGGTGAAAGCTATTTCTCCTCCACAGTCAATGCCGACATGAGTGCGGCCTGGAATAGGTTTTCTTTTTTCCTGAAGAGGGGCCGGATCCTTGATTTCGGCTGCGGCAGCGGCCGTGATTCCAGGCACTTCCTCTCCCGGGGGTACGAGGTGGAGGCGTGGGACGGCTCTGAGGTCATGTGCCGCCTTGCCTCCGCTTACACTGGGCTGGAGGTGAACCAGAGGCGCTTTGAGGAACTGGACGCCGTTGAATGCTTTGACGGTATCTGGGCATGCGCATCGATTCTGCACCTGGAAAGGAGATTCCTTCCTGAGATTTTCCTGAAGATGGAAAGGGCGCTCCGCCCCGGCGGATTCATCTATGCATCGTTCAAATTCGGTGAAGAAGAGGGATGGAGGGGTGAAAGGTACTTCACATGTTTCACTCAAAGGAGCATGATTGCTTTCGTGGATAAGCTGCCTTCACTGGAGACAGTTTCGATATGGACCTCCTCCGACTGCCTCCGGGGCAGGGAGGATGAGAAATGGCTGAACGTAATGCTAAAGAAGGTTTATCTTGAAACAGCTTGTAATCAATCCGGGGTCGACTTCGACCAAGATCTCCCTCTTCGAGGAGGAGAAGGAACTGTTCTGTGAGAGTGTCTTTCACGACGCTCCCCTGCTTCTGTCCTTTCCGACTACCAGCGACCAGCTGGATTTCAGACGCAGTGTCACCGAAGACGTGCTGAAGCGCCATGGCTTTGAGCTAAAGGATGTGGATGTCTTCATAGGACGCGGAGGCTGTGCATACAGTCAGAAGGAAGGTGTCATGGTGGTGGATGAACGCCTTTTCAATGATACACGCTCAGATAAGGGAGGAAGTGACCACAGCGCCAAGCTCGGCGTCATGCTTGCCTATGTGTTTTCAAAGGAATATGGAAAGCCTGCCTATACGGTTGACCCCACAAACGTCGATGAGTACATCGATGAGGCCCGCATAACAGGGATAAAGGGTGTGTACAGAAGGGCCCAGTCCCATGTGCTTAACCAGAAGGGGATCGCAAGGCTTCACAGCAGGAAGATGGGAGTGCGTTATGAGGACTCCTCATACATCGTCTGTCACATCGATGGCGGAATCACCATTTCGGCCCACAGGAACGGCCGGATGATCGACGGCACGGAGGGTGCAGGCGGGGACGGTCCCTTCACTCCCACAAGGCTGGGAAGCATTCCGGTGCTTGAGGCGGTGAACTATACGGAGGCAAACGGGGCTGATAAGGTAAGAGCCATGTGCTCCCGCTCAGGAGGCTTCGTCGATCACTTCGGAACCTCCGATTCCGACCGCATCCATAATCTGGCACTCTCAGGCGATGAGCACGCAGGCCTTGTATGGCGGGCGATGATTTATCAGCTCATCAAGGAGATAGGGGCGATGGCCGCGGTTCTCAAGGGTAAGGCTGATGCCATACTGCTCACGGGCGGGCTGGTTCGTTTTGACGACATCGTTTCCTCCGTAAGGGAGAGCTGCGGCTGGATTGCACCCGTATATGTCTATAAGGGTGAAGTGGAGCAGGAAGTTCTCAACGGGGAGGTTCTTGCGGTGCTGAGGGGTGAAAAGCAGGCCTCACGCTATACGGGAGAGCCCGTCTTCTCCGGTTTCCCCTGGGACGTGACCCGGTAGGAGGTGATGTCCACGCTCCTGTAGTAGAAGGAGAGGATGACGGTGCACAGCAGCCATCCGAGGGGATAGCCAAGGGCGATGGAGATCGGGCTTCCGATCACGCGGGAGATGATGAAGAGGTATATCTGCCTGAATACGATGAAGCAGCTCATCATTATGATCATGGGGATCTTCGTGTTTCCCGCACCCTTCAGCGCACCGTTGTGGATCTGGTTGTATGCAACGCAGATGAAGAAGGGCGACATGGTCCTGAGAAAGAGCGTGCCATATCTCACGACTTCCCCATCCTGATTGAAGATCCAGATCATGTATGGGGCCAGGAACCAGAGCATCGGTATCATGACGAGGGCCAGAATGAGGTTCATCCTGGTTGCCGTCTTCACGCCCTTTATTGCCCTGTCACTAAGTCCTGCACCTATGTTCTGCCCCATGAAGGTGGTGATCGCAAGTCCTATGGACTGCAGCGGCAGGAGACATACCTTGTCTATCTTGTTGTAGGAGGAGTAGCCTGCCATGGCGGCGGAGCCGAAGGAGTTGATGTAGCTCTGGACGAAGACATTGGAGAAGGCGGTTACCATCATCTGGAGGGCCGTGGGAAGGCCGATGCGGAAGATCTGCTTAACGAGGGACGGGTAGATGCGGATTTTCCCTATCTGAACCCGGTAGCACGCCCTGGTTCTCATCAGCGTGAAGAGCACGAGCACCGCAGAGAGGGCCTGCGCCAGTATGGTCGCTGCCGCCGCTCCGGCCACACCCATCCTGAAGCCTGCCACGAAGACTATATCGAGAACGGTGTTGACTATGGCTGAGAAAATAAGGAAGTAGAGCGGGTGTCTGCTGTCCCCTACGGCCCTGAGAATGCCTGAGCCCATGTTGTAAAGCAGCAGACCGGTGACACCGAGAAAGTATATTCCAAGATAGGTTTCCGCTTCCGGCCACACATCCTCCGGGATCTTGGCAATCGAGAGAAATATGTCGGTCGTGAAGAAGGAGAGCACAGTCGTGACCACTGCCATCAGCAGGGTTATCGCGATTGTGGAGTGAACCGCCTTATGGACGCTCTCATCATCCTCTGCGCCGAAATACTGACTGATGACGACTCCGGCTCCGGCGGAGAGTCCTGCGAAGAATCCTATGTAAGTATTGATGATCGAGTCTACGCTGCCGATTGCCGCCAGGGCTTCCTTTCCGACGAAGTTGCCTACTATTATCGAGTCAACCGTATTGTATAACTGCTGGAAGAGGTTTCCCACCATCAGAGGGAGCGCAAAAAAGAGAAGGTTCCTCCATATAGGGCCTTCCGTCATCCTTTTTACACTCTTTTTACCTTCCATCGTCCATCAACATAGACCAAATTCATTTTTCCTTCAAGGCTCTGATTCCGGTAATTGCGGATAGGTGTATTACGCTTCCGTTATCAAGGACGAGAATGCCTGATTCGGTCATGACGCGCCTGATGCGGCCCCGCACGGTCACATGTTCCCCTCCGCTCTTTTTCCTGTCAGGCACGAAGTACGTGATTTCCATCTCACTGTCAGGATTCTCCCTGATGGTCTCATCAAGCTCGGAGAGCAGCCCCTCTTCCGGGTATCTCCGCTCCTCGGTTACCCGGCTTTCCTCCCTGATCGTGTCGTCATACCCCGTGAGGGCCGCGAAGGGGGAGAACTGGGCTGCCCTGTTTTCCCGGGGCATGGGGATGTGACCTGTCACTCCCCTGTATATGTGATTCACCAGCTTTTGGTCATAACTCATGCCTTATGCCCTCCTATCTGGTTGTTCCTGTCCCGCTGGGTGGCTCCGTCGGTGTAGTCGAGGGCACGGAGTATTGCGTTCCTGCCCCATCTGTCCTTGATCCTGAGGGTCGCTTCCTGAAGTCTTCGTTCCCTTTCAAGCTTCTTTTCATCGGCACTTTCATCGAATAGGGTGGGCTGATAGGATGAATCTTCCCGTTTCAGCTCCGAAAGCGAGATGTTTATCCTCCTGACCGTAAGCCTCCTGTCGAGAAATTCATCGCACAGCTTCAGCAGGTTGTCGATCAGAACGGATGATGAGGAAGTGGGCCTTTCAAGCCTCATGCTCTTATTGAGACTCCTGGGCATCGACCGGCCGTACCAGTCGGTCTTCACCGCACCTTTGTATTTGCCACCCCTGAGGTTTTCCGAGTCATATCCGACATACAGCGTGACGGCTGATGCCACCATGCCCTTCTCAACCAGCTCCAGAGCCAGCGTGTCTGCCATCTCCCTTATGATGACCCGGGCCTTTTCGAATGGGTATGGCTCCATCAGTACCTGTCCCTGGGATACGGAGGTGGAAGATGGTCTGTAAGCCTTGATGTCCTTCATCGTGCACGGCTCATAGCCCCAGGCGTGGTCGATGAGAAGCTCAGCGTTTATCCCGAACTCCCTGAAAAGCAGGTCCTCGCTGAGACCGCTCGGATTTTTTCCCAGCGATGCGGCTGCCAGCTCCCCCATCGTCCTTATCCCGAGCCTTTCCAGATGCTCGGCGGTTCCCGCTCCGATACGCCAGAAATCGGTAAGGGGAGTGTGGTCCCAGAGCCGCTTCCTGTATGATATTTCATCCAGGGATGCAATCCTGACTCCGGCTTCATCGCTCTTCATGTGCTTGGCTTCAATATCCATCGCGATCTTTGCCAGGTAGAGATTAGTCCCTATCCCGGCGGTAGCGGTTATCTTCGTCTCACGCAGCACCTCGTAAATCAGCATGCGGGCAAATTCCCTTGCCTCCATGCCCTCCAGCTTCATGTAGTCGGTGGCATCGATGAACACTTCGTCGATGGAGTAGACATGGATGTCATCCGGGGATGCATGGCGCAGATAGATGGAGTAAATCGAGCGGGACACTTCCATGTACCTGGCCATCCTGGGAGGGGCCACTATGCAGTCAAGCTCCAGGGATGGATCCGCATCCAGCCTTTTCATGCTCCAGGACTTATCCCTGAGTCTGGACTTCCTGCGCCTCTCTGCATTCACTTCAGCCATCTTCTGATTCACCTCAAAGAGACGGCAGCGCCCGGGCAGTCCCAGGCTCTTCATTGAAGGCGAAACTGCCAGACATATGGTCTTCTCGGTTCGTGAGCTGTCGGCGACAACCAGATTGGTATCCAGTGGATCGAGGCCCCTGTCTGCACACTCAACCGATGCATAAAAAGATTTCAGGTCTATTGCAATGTACGTTCTCTCAGTCATAAATGACCGGACTCACAATCTCCTCCAGCTCTCTGAGTTCAGGCAGGGTGAAGAGATTTCCCTCCACGGCGCCTATGTTTTCAAGGATCTGCTCTTTTGAAGATGCCCCTACGAGCACGCTCGTGACTTTATCATCCTTGAGAACCCATTTCAAGGCCATCTGGGACAGGGCTTCGCCCCTTTCCGCCGCATGCTTCGCCAGCTTCCTGATCACGTCAAGGCGTTCATCAGTCAGGTCCGAGGGCTTCAGGAAGGGACTTTTCGATGCAGCCCTGCTGCTGTCGGGAATTCCGTTCAGGTACCTCGAGGTCAGCATGCCCTGGGCCAGGGGTGAGAAGGCTATAATGCCCTTGCCGAGCCTGTAGGAGGTGTCCTTGAGGCCGTTGCGCTCTATTCTCCTGTTGAAGAGGTTGTAGGAGTTCTGGTTGATGATGAAGGGAACGTTCATCGCCTGAAGAAGCTCATTTGCCCTTTCCAGTGTGGCCCCGTCATAGTTGCTGAGGCCGACGTAGAGGGCCTTGCCGCTGTCGGTGATGCGCCTGAGTGCATACATCGTCTCCTCAAGCGGGGTCTCCTTATCCATTCTGTGGTGGTAGAAGATGTCCACGTATTCAAGACCCATGCGCCTGAGGCTCTGATCGAGGCTGGAGATGAGGTACTTCGCCGATCCTCCGTCACCGTAGGGACCGGGCCACATCTCATATCCGGCCTTGGAGCTTATTATCAGCTCATCCCTGTAGGGGCGAAGGTCTTCCTTCAGGAGTTTTCCGAAGTTCCTTTCCGCTTCTCCCGGAGGAGGTCCGTAGTTGTTTGCCAGATCGAAGTGGGTGATGCCGTGGTCAAAGGCAGCAAGGACCGTTTCCCTCATGACCGAGTAACGGCTTTCTGCACCGAAATTGTGCCATAGTCCCAGGGAGATTCTGGGAAGCTTCAGTCCTGAAGTGCCTGTTCTCACATACTTCATTGTGTCATAACGTTTCTGATCCGCAATATACATTCATGCCTCCTTTTTTCTTAATTTTACAATGTAACTTCAGCGTTGGCAAAACAACTTTTGAATTCATAAAGCTTGAGAATCATTACCGATTCCATTAAACTCTTGTCATGAGCCTGGGAGCCGGAAGAAAATACAACTGGAAGAAATATGATCAGAAGGGAAGGATAAGATTCTATTCCCGCATTGCCTGTCTTACGGTCCTCATTTTCATTGTGATGATAATTGCCTTTAAGTTTGTCTTCCTGCTGCGCGACTCCATGACGGATTCGCTTTCCCGCTACATGTATGACTCCTCATACCAGGCATTCAGTGAGGTCCAGGGGAGGCTGGATAAGGGTAAAACGAAACTGGACTCCATTGCCTCCGGTATCACACCATACCTCGAAAGCGGGGAAGAGGAAATGGTGGAGGACATTCTTGCAGCCCTTAAGCCATCCACAGGAAACAGCGTTTACTGCGTAATAAGGAATGACGGCAGTACTCTGGGGGATGATTCCGTCTCCGGTTATGTTTCCGAAATCCGTTTAAGGCTGGATGACGACGGTGACTCGTTTCTGATGCTTTCTGACGGAAGTGCAGTGCTTTACACCTATCTTCCTGCCGGGGAAATCCTCGTGTGTTACATGGACAGGGAGCTTTGCAGGAAGTTCTTCATACCCTCCGGATTATACATATCCTCCGACCATTGCACCGTAATAACGGATACTTCCTCAAATGTACTGGTAACGGATGCTCCGGAAATGAGTCTTCACTCTCATGTGTTATACGCCAGGAATGAGGAAAAGATTTCCGCCCTTATCGGGAGCGTGAAGGCGGGAACGGATGATATGGTATTCCTTCAAAGTGATGAAGGGGACATTGCGGTCATCACGCACCGTCTGGAAGGATATGATCTGGTTTTCATCAATTCCATATCGGCTGCTTTGTTCGTAGATGGGACGGACACTCTCTTTGCCGCCCTTGCCGTCACATTTGCAGTGACACTCGCCCTTTTTGCCCTTCTTGTAATCACCGTTGTAAGGTATTCCCGTGTCAGGACCGCCGCGATGACCGATGCCGCATTCATCGATCCGGTGACGGGAGGACTCAATATGGCTGGCCTGATCTATCAGACCGAAGCCCTGACCGGTTCCCTCAGCGACAGTGTGGTCATAATGCTTTCCCTCAGGAATTACACGATAAGCTCCGGAAGCATGAATATGGGAGAGCTTCACAGACTTCTCAGGATAACGATGGAAAGCCTTCTGAATCATACCGCAGCGGATGAGCATGTGTGCCGGACCTCCGGAGAGCAGTTCCTGCTCGTGCTCAGAAAGAGTGAGAATGAGCAGCTGGAGTACAGGATCAGGATGATGGCGGCAACCGCAGAGCGGGAATTCAATGCCAACATGTCCGAATCCGATAAGCTATCCATTGCATTCGCAGCGGGAGTATACTCTCCGGAAAAGGATGAGGGCATAGCCATTGCCGCTGAGAAGGTCAGGATCGCCGGGGAGATGGCTGCCTGGTCGGTGAACGGCGGAACCGTATTCGTCTATTACGATGAGGCCCTGATCAATGAGCTGACGAGGGAAAAGGAGCTTACCGACTCCTTCTCCCACGCAATGGACAGCCGGGAATTCGAGGTTTTCTATCAGCCCAAGGTCGACATCGGTACCGGAAGTGCCGTCGGAGCCGAGGCCCTGGTGAGGTGGCAGAGGAACGGAAGGACGGTGTGTCCTGCCGACTTCATACCTGTTTTTGAGAAGAACGGTTACATTATCTCCCTTGATCTCTACGTAATAGGGGAAGTATGCTCAGAGCTCAGACGGTCAATCGCCCTTGGCCATAAGGTCATTCCCGTTGCCGTAAATCTTTCAAGGAGGCATTTTGCAAAGCGCGGCATTGCAGATGAAATAGAGAAGCTGAGGAACAGCTGTTCCATACCGGCCAGCCTGCTTGAAATAGAGATAACGGAGAGCATCTTCCTGGACAGGACCATGATACGGACGGTCAGGGAGGAGCTGGAGAAGCTGCATGAATACGGATACAGATGTACCCTTGATGATTTCGGTTCAGGCTTTTCATCCCTTGGCCTTCTCACGGACTTCCCGATAGACTGCCTTAAAATAGACAAGAGCTTCATGGACGGCATATTCAGTGATAAGACCCGCATGGTCGTAAGCTCCATAATCAATCTGGCATCCTCCCTCTCCATTGACGTGGTTGCCGAGGGCGTGGAAAACAGCGCCCAGCTGGACATCCTGAAGGAAATCGGAGGCCGTGTCGTGCAGGGCTATGTGTATTCCAGACCCATGACCTGCGGTGACTGGAGGAGATGGCTGGATGAATTCGGGGGGGGGCAGAGCCATACCGTTGAAAATTACAGGAAAATAAATGACTGACAGAAAAGAACACTACAGAATGATGACCGAGACGCCAGTGGAAAAACTCATCATCAGGCTCTCGGTACCGACCATAATCTCGATGCTGGTATCGTCCATTTACAATATGGCCGATACCTATTTTGTTTCCCAGCTGGGTACAAGCGCTTCAGCTGCGGTCGGAATAGTCTTCTCCCTGATGGCCATAATGCAGGCCGTCGGCTTCACGGTGGGAATGGGATCGGGAATCCTCTCCGCCAGATACCTCGGGGCAGGGAAGAATGATGAGGCAAACAGGACGGCCTCAAGTGCCTTCTTCCTGGTCATCGTCCTCTCCCTGGCCATCACGGTGCTTGGCCTCCTCAACCTGAGGAGCCTGATGCGGTTCCTGGGCTCCACGGAGACAATCCTTCCCTATGCGGAGGCCTACGGTCAGTACATCCTGCTTGCCGCTCCAGTCATCTGTTCCTCCTTCGTCATGAACAACCTCCTCAGGAATGAGGGAAAGGCCGCCTTCGCGATGATAGGAATCACGACGGGAGGGATCCTGAACATAGCCCTGGACCCGATCTTCATCTTCGGTCTTGGTCTTGGCACTGCCGGGGCTGCGATTGCCACAGCCCTGAGTCAGAGCGTAAGCTTCCTCATCCTGCTTTCGATGTTCGTTTTCAGGAGGAGCAACCTTGAGCTTGGAATCAGATTCATCTCAAAAAAGGCCTCCACCTACTTATCCATTCTCAAAACAGGGCTTCCCAGTCTTTCAAGGCAGGGCCTTGCCTCAATCGCGACGATGCTGCTGAATGTTCAGGCAGCAGTCTATGGCGATTACGCCGTTGCCGCAATGAGCATATCGGGACGCATCACGTTCTTCATGTTTGCCGCGCTGCTGGGCTTCGGTCAGGGCTTTCAGCCCGTTGCGGGCTTCAACTACGGTGCAGGCCGGTTCAGCCGGGTGAGAAGGGCAACGCTCTTCACTGCCATAACCGGAACCGCGATCATCTCGGTGCTGTCCCTCTTCTGCTTTGTCTTTGCCCGTCCCCTGGTCTCCGCCTTCAGGAAGGAGGATCTGGATGTAATAGCGGCAGGGAGCACCGCACTGAGGTATCAGAGTATTGCCTTAATACTCTGCGGTCTCTGCGTGGCCACCAACATGTCCTATCAGGCAACGGGACACATTGCCGGAGCAACGTACCTTGCCCTATGCAGACAGGGAATTTACTTCATTCCCCTAATCGTCATCCTTCCGTACTTCTTCGGTCTTAAGGGTGTCCAGCTGGCTCAGCCCTTAAGCGATGTGCTGACCTTTTCCACCTCCCTGTTCTTTTTCATCAGGCTTATTCGTGAGCTTGGTGGAAAAAAAGATGAAATGGGGCTATAGTGTCCTTCATGGACTTTACAGACTTTGGAAAGAAACTTACATCCCGTTCCGGTATCCTTCTTTTAATGGATGATCTTGGCAAACCCCTCCCCGAGGGTATTAAGCCCTATCCTCTGGGAGGAGGAAATCCTGCCAGGATTCCTGAAGTTGAAAAGGTATACAGAAGGGAAATGGAAAGAATCCTTTCGGATGGTGATCACTTTGAGGACATACTGTCCCACTACGACGCTCCCCAGGGCAGGATGAGCTTCATCCATGCCGTTTCAGAGTATTTCTCATCAAAGTTCGGCTGGGACGTGAAGGATGAGAACGTGGCCGTCACCAACGGTAGTCAGAGTGCGATGTTCTTCCTTTTCAATCTCTTCTCAGGTTCAGCCGATGGAAGGAAGAAGACAATTCTTTTTCCGCTCATGCCCGAGTATGTGGGTTATGCCGATCAGGGAATCGAGTGGGATACCTTCGTGAGCGTTCCTTCAAAGTGTGTCTATTTTGATGACGGAAGTTTCAAGTATACCCTTGACGAGGCGGCGGTGAGTGCATATCTGAACGCCCATCCCGAAGTGGGTGCGGTGTGCGTGACACGTCCCACAAATCCCAGCGGAAACGTGCTGACTGACAGCGAGATTCAGTTCCTGTCAAAGGAAGCTGAAAAGCACGGAATTCCCCTCATCATAGACAACGCCTACGGACTGCCGTTCCCGAATATCGTCTTCACCGATGATGCGACGCCGGTCTGGAATGAGAACATCATCCTCTCCATGAGTCTCTCAAAGATAGGGCTTCCCTCCCTCAGAACAGGCATTATCCTTGCCCGTAAGGAGGTCGTTGAGGCCCTTGGCAACATCAATGCCATTGCAGCCCTGGCCTCAGGCTCCATGGGACAGGCCCTTGCAGAGGACCTTCTCAGGTCAGGTGAACTGGTAGAGCTTGCCCAAAATGCGGTAAAGCCGTTCTATGACGGTAAGAGAAGGGAAGTCATCTCCTTCATAAACGAGTTCTTTGAGGGCACTGAGTATCACTACCATGCGATAGAGGGCTCCATCTTCTGCTTCCTTTATCTCCCATCCCTGAAGATTCCAACTATCGAGTTCTATGCCCGTCTGAAGGAAAAGGGCGTGATAACTGTTCCGGGTGAGTACTTCTTCTTCGGCCATGAGGACCAGAAGAAGGGGCTGAAATATCCCCATCCCCACTATGACAGGACGCTGAGGATCAACTACTCAGCTGACAGTGAAACGGTCCGGGAGGGCATAAGGATCATGTCTGAGCTATACAGAAAGTGGTCGTGAAAAAGAGAGGGACTTCGATTGAAGTCCCTCAGCTTTTGTAATCGGATTATTTCCTGATTCTGTTGAGTGCCGCATTGAGCGCAAGCAGCTGCTCCTTCGTGACCTTGATGTTGGCCGTTCCCAGCATGCTGCAGAGACGGATCAGCGTGAAGCCTCCCATCATCCTCATCATGTCAGATGTCACCTTGAAGCCTGCTGCCTCAGCGTTGCCGCCCATGAAGGAACCCATCAGTTTCATTATTATGGCCTTACCGCCCTCTGTTGCCATGATGTCGCTCATCTTGTCATTGATTGAGAGACAGCCTTCAACTTCCGTGATGTCGAACCAGTTGAGGATGGCACCCTTTTCCCTGAGGCGGTAAGCTTCATTGAATACCTCCACCTTCCTGATAACACCTTCATCGCTGCAGTCACCCGCAACTGCCTTAAGGACGGTCTCGCCCTTATTGGGGACAGTGAAGCGGAAGAAGTGGTCCTCAGCGCTCTTGGTTTCAAAGAGCTCTCCGTTCACGTAGAGTGACACCTCTGGGAGGTTGGAGTAGACGGTGACCCTGGTCTCATCCTCAACCCTGTCCACATAGCGCTTTGACGCAAGATGGACGAAGGGCTCATCGGAAAGCCAGGCCTTGTATGCATAGAAGGAGTCCTTCTTATACTTCCTGTCGATGGTGACCAGTCCCTTGTGGTTCTGGCCGTTCTCACCGCCTTCGGCCCTGGCATCGGCACCGAAGTCGAACATGTTCCACACATGGGTTGCCCAGAGGTACTTCCTGGAGAAGAACTGCTTTATGAGTTCCTCATGGTAGTATGCCTGATACTCCTCGGTGTAATCA
>JALEVV010000025.1 GCA_022788185.1 Spirochaetales bacterium
ATGTATATCCTTCACCATAAGACTAATAAGAGTTATTTCACCGTAGGAGTTCCATTGATGATAGTTATGCAGATCCTTCTGCTCTTCTATCTTTCAAATATGGCTTTCTAATTCTTTAGCGATAATAAACGAAAAACAGTAAGGACTTAGACAATATGAAGTGACCTCCCATAGGAAAATTGCAGATTCGTGAATTCTGCGAGATACTTGGGAAAGAAAAAAACACCAAGCATGAAGCATTAGCACATGCAATCAAGGAGATCACTCATGAAAGACAGTGTAATTTATGTCGGGATAGATGTCCATAAGGACACCAACAGCGTATGCATGTATGACAGGCAGGACAATGCATTTTTTGCAGAGGCGAAGCTGGATGCCGGAACGGATATTATGGTCAGGTACCTGGAAAAGGCAGTGAAGGACTATGGATTGTCGGGCGAGTTTCTTATTGGCTGTGAAGCCGGACCTACAGGCTATGGACTTTGCAGGGGATTGAAGAAACATGGCGCCAACTACAATAAGGAAGGCTTCAGGGGACAAGGTGAAGACGGACAGGAAGGACGCCAGACTGCTTTCAGTAACGCTTGCCAGCGACGGATTCAGGAAAGGATATCTTCCGGCCCCCTCCGATGAAAGCACAAAGGAGTTCACTCGGACAAGGAACACCCTCAAGGGCCATCTGAAGAAGGCGAAGCAGAACCTGCTGTCATTTCTGCTGCGTGTAGGGATGCCATACCCTGAGAGCGGCAACTACTGGACTGACAAACATAGGAATTGGCTGGATACGTTAAGCTTCAATAACAGGATGCTACAGCTGTCATTCGACACTTTGTGGCATGAGGTGAAGGATCTGGAGGCAAAGATAGCGAACCTTGACGCTGCAATAGAGGAAATAGCCAACGAGGATAGGTATAAGGAAAGGTAGATAAACTTGTCTGCTTCTCCGGTATACAGACGTATACCGCACTTTCGATAGTATGTGAAATCGGAGACTTCAGGAGGTTTGCCACCACTGAGCAGTTCTCCAGCTACCTCGGTCTCTGCCGGGGCCAGGACTCAAGCGGAAAGACACAAAGATACGGCAGCATCACGAAGTGTGGGAACAGCAGACTGAGGCTGTTGCTCACGGAAGCTACCAAAGGGATAAAGAGAAGCAATCCGTATACGAAGTCGAAGAGACTTCTTCTGAGACAGCAGGGACAGAGCCCTTCGGTAATAGCCTATGCCGACAGGGGCTCGAAGAGAATAAAACAGAAGATTGCAAAGCTGGAGAGGAATGGAAAGTCGGCAAATGTAGCCACCATGGCAGGAGCAAGAGAGCTTTCATGCTTCATCTGGGGCATGATGACCGGGAACATTGCATAGGAGAAGGCATAAATGAACAGGAAGGAATATTCATTGGTCTCAAGGAGATCCACAGATTTCGGCGTTGAAGTCTCCAGCATAATAGACAGCTTCAGCAGATTCGTAGACGGAGTGAAGGAAATGAATGGCAGCCTGGACTCCATAATGGCAGCAATGGGAACTACAGCCTGATGGCTGATGAAATAGAGCTATGGGAAGAACAGAAGGCAGGTAAGTGCATGATTCAGCCATCTTCGATATAGCTATGGGACTGAAATAAATTCCCGCACTTAGACTGAAAGGGCTTTTGGCGAACAATTGACCTGTTGGTAACCAATCCACGAATAACAGAATGGTCAAGTGCCGAACAACTGACAGCCTATGTTCTTCCCAAACTCAATCAAGATATTGAAAACTTGCTATTGACAAGAGGTCATATCATAACAGCTATGGTATTAATGTATGAATATACAGTTAGTGATGCTCTTAAGACAAATACTTAGTTTATACTTGCTTAGTTTAAACTAAGTATTATAATTAGTTTATGAACAGATTATTTCTGAATAGAGAGAGCGAGCTGAAACGCTTAAGAAAATGCTATGATTCCAATCATTTTGAGATGGCTGTAATATGGGGAAGGCGCAGAATCGGGAAGACCCAGTTGATTATAGAATCCATCAAAGGATATAGGAGTATTACCTGTACAGGACTAAAAACGTCGCTGGAGAATAATCTCAGAAACATGACTGATGCTTTTCTGTCTGTCCTGATGCCCGGTGTTGCTCATCCTGTATTCGGTTCATACAAAGATCTGTTTGATTATCTTAATCATAGTCAAGATTTCCTGTCCGGAGACTATGTCATAGTATTTGATGAATATCCATTTCTGTCAGGTTCTGAAGATGAGCTTTCTTCCATCATTCAGTATGCAATCGATCACTATTGGTCTAAGACCAAGCTTAAGCTTGTACTCTGTGGTTCGTCTCTTGGATTTATGAGAGAAAAGGTGCTCTCTGGTGACAGTCCTTTATATGCAAGAACTACATTATCAATGGAAGTTAAGAAGTTCATGCTGTGGGAAATGAAAGCATATGGATGGGAGTTCAGTGAAGAAGATACTACTTTACTTTATAGTGCGCTTGGAGGAATTCCCAGATATCTTAATATGGTTAACCCTTCATTAAGTGTGAAAGAAAATCTTTACGAATTATTCTTTGCAACTGGTGCATTGCTTTCAGGTGAAGTTGATACACTGCTTAATGAAGAGTTTAAGGAAACATCCAGGTACAGCGATGTTTTAAGCGCCATTGCATCTGGGAAAAGCAGTCTTAATGATATTGCTGAAGCTGTAAGAATGCAGACCGGAGTTGTAACCTTCTACCTTAATGGACTGATAAGAGTTGGAATTATCAAGAAGGAAGTTCCATATGGTAGCAAGAACAATAAGAAAAGCATCTATACAATAATCGATGGTTTGTTCAGGTTCCATTACCAGTTTGTGAGACCTAATATGAATATGATCAACTTTGGGAAGGGTGATGCGGTGCTTAACATGATTGTCATGCCTTCAATTCCAAGATATATGGGCCTTGAGTGGGAACAGATATGTATCAACTATATGTATGCATCATTCAATCCTGAACGTGATCCATTTATCTATAGTGATCTTCAGCGATGGTGGGGTGGAAATAAGAAAACTAAAACACAGTGTGAAATAGACATGATGTCTGCAAATTGTGAACAGGCTTTGTTCGGTGAGTGTAAATGGACTGAAGATGAAGTGGGTATTCCTGTACTGGACACATTAATTGAAAAATGCGACCAATTTGATTATCCCAATAAATATTGGTACCTGTTCTCAAAATCAGGTTTCAGCGACAAGCTTATCCAGAATGCCGCATTGGAATCAAATATACACCTGATTGATCTATCTGAGATATATAGTCTATAAGAAATGGTCCCACAGGAAATCCTGGGGACCAGTCATGGTTTAAGGTTTCTGTTTTATCAGAACTTGATTGAAGCGGAAGCAACAACCTTACCAAAATTCTGAGCTTTTGCCTGATCAGCAAGGAAGTTCTGATCTTTAGCTGCAGCACCATAAGCAAGCTTGAGTGTTGCGCCAGGTACGAGAACATCAGATTCAACAGAAGCGGAAGCTGTAAGCTGAGCCTTACCATCTGTGCCAACAATCCAGTTGTAACCAACAGCTGCCTTAGCTGTGAAAGCAGAAGCTTTATACTCTGCACTAGCACCGAGGGAGATCTTCTTGTCAGCAATAACATAACCACCGTTTGCCTTTACTGTAAGACCTTCAGAAACAGCTACTTCAACAGCACCAGAGAGGTTCTGCTTGTTAATGAGATCCTTTCCTGTGACTGTCAGCTTAACAGGAACATCGAAACCGTTGAGATCGGTAACAGCCTTTGCAGAAAGAAGATTCTTGGTTGTGGTTCCATCTGCAGCTGTTTTGGGATTTGTACCATAGTAAGCATCAACTGTGACGAAGTCATATTTGAACTTTGCAGCAACATCTGCATCAACTTTTGTTTCGTCAGCAACTGCAAATCCAACATCAGTAGCTACGCTTGCAGAAAGCACGTCTGTTGCATAGGAAGCCTTAGCGGAAGCACCAAAGTTCTTTGTTGAACTACTTGCTGCCTTTGAAGCAACTACAGCACCCTGTACTGTAACAGCATCAAATGCAAGTTCAGGAGTCTTTACATATGCTGTAGCTGAAGTTCCTGCGGGATCAACAACAAGATCATGTCCGTCGATTGTTTCGATTGTAGCGTCCTTATTAAATCTGTATCCTAAGCCTACGACGAAATCCTTATAAGATGCTTCAATACCAGGAGCTTTTGTATAACCAGGCTTATAAGAAGCTGCTACATCAACTTTATCTCCTGCAACATAGTCCCAATCCCAGTCGATGTTGAAATCTTTATATGAATCAATTGCAGACTTTGCAAAATCAGGATAACTACTCATAAGCCCCGTGATGCTAACATACCAGTTAGAACCATTAATCTTAGCTTCCTTGAGGAAAGCTTTTGCCTTGAGATCAACATAACCGAAATCAGATCCATCAAATGTGTTATTGATTGCCTTCACTGCGAAAGTTGCCTTGATTGATGCATAAACTTCACCTTCAGCGGCTTTATCTGCACTCTGAGTGTCGAGATCGATATCAACCTTAACGTTATTACCGTTACTAAAGAAACCATAATCACCTGTTTCGAAGTTGTAGCCTGCGGAAACACTTGCAGAACCACTGAAACCTGCGAATACGGAACCTGCTGCCAGAACTGCTACTAAAAGAATAGCAATTGTCTTTTTCATAATTCCTCTATAGGGGATTGTGGTGTGAGATTGGATTATTATGCATGTTTGATGCTTTATTTAGGTCAGGAGGTTATTGTTATGGCAAAGAGAAGAAAGTTTTATCTCTATCAGAGGCAGAAGAGGAGAGGAAAATACTGGTATGTCTGCTTTCTTGATCCGCAGACTGGGAGACAGGGAACGGCAAAGAGTATAGATGTCCTGAAGGAGCGGCTCGGACTCGGTGATAATGAAGCAACCACCAATCGGGATGATGCGGCGATTATAGCGAATAAGGCGCTGGAAGCAGGCATCGTGTTTTCAGGAGGGGCGGAAGAACTCTTCAGTTCATACTGTCTCAGGTTCTAAGATTTTGACAACAGTGAGTATATCCGGCTTCGTAATCAGGTGTCACCCAATTCAATAGGTCGGGAGTATTCGATGAACATGCTATGCAATCTGAAAAAGCATGTACTGCCGGAAATGCCTTCCTCATTAAAGCTTTCAGCCGTGTCAACAAGGCACCTGGATAAGGTTGTCTCAAGTGCCTTTTCCAAGGGACTTGCAAACGGAACGATTCAGATGATAGTACTGTCATTTCAGATTCCTTTGAAGGAAGCATTTCGTCAACGGTCCATCGTGGTGAATCCCTGTGACAGCCTCATGAAGATACCCCGGAATGAGAAGCTCAGGGGAGTGTTCACGGATGAGGAGATCGTGAAGATTCTTGATTATGTTTCCTCCGGTGGCATTGCCGCACCGATTGCAAATGCGATCACGCTGGCAGTGCTTACCGGGATGAGGAACGGGGAAATACGGGCACTGAGATGTGATGACATAGAGCAGGGGTATCGGTCAGGATATGACAGGATAACGATCTCCCGATCGCTTGCTCCCTACACGGGTGTTAAATCAACTAAGGGAAAGTACGACAGGACCGTTCTTATCCCCCACGACTTCGGTGACAGGCTCATCAGGGACAGCAGGAACGGGATCGTGATCTCACAGGACGGAGAGTATATGTCGTCGCTTACTCTCCGCCTTTCATTTTACAACGTGCTTTTTGCACTTGGGATAAGTGAGGAGTTAAGGTGTGAGAGAAGACTGACGTTTCACTCCCTGAGACATTACTTCTCGACTTACACCTGCCAGGAGAATATCAGTCAGGAGGACAGGATGGTCGTACTGGGACACAGAAGTGAAAAGGTTAATGACCGGTATACTCACATAAGTGATGCAAGGCTTGAGAAAGTGGCCGAAGTGATGGGAAAACTCTATATGGCAAAATGAATGGATATACACCTGAAAATGTATATCCATTCACTGTTTTATGACAGGGTGCAGTAAAAAGTGCAGAGCCTCAGTTGGTCCTTCTGTCACCATATACGAGACATGATGAGAGCCTGTCCAGGTAGAGGGAGCATGATGCGGCATTCCTGAGAACTGAAGATGGTGTAAGCGGGGAAATATCCTCAAAGAGACATGCAGCCACGGCCTTTGCCTTTCTCTGGTCAGGGCAGGAAACTATTATGTGCTTAGATGTAAGAATCTGGGAGATGCTCATTGTGATCGCCTTTACGGGCACCTCATCGAGATTACTGAACCAGCCTTCGCTTACCTGCTGTTTGCGGCTTCTTTTTTCCAGTTCAACGAGGATGTAGGGATCCTTTGTGTCGAAGTCTGCAGGAGGATCATTGAAGGCCAGGTGTCCGTTTTCACCGATGCAGATGAAAGCCACATCCAGTGGGTGTTCCCTCATGGTATCATTAAGAGCCTTGATTGTTTCTTCCACCTTAGCCTCATCGGAGTCGATGGGAGTGTAGGACTTTACTTTTCCTATCTTAGAGAGGAAGTATTCGTTAAGGAAGCTGTATGATGAGGCAAGGGAGTCCTTCGGGATTGATACGAACTCATCCAGGTGGAAGACGTTTACCTTGTCCCAGCTGATGTCCTCAAGGGTCAGATAGAACAGGGTCATGACCTGGCTTTTGCCGGTGACGAAGACCACATTCGCTTCTCCGTTGTTCTTTATTGCCTCCTTGATCCAGTAGGCACCTTCGCTGGCGGCTTCCCGTCCCAGCTGTCTTCTTTCATCGCAGATTGTGACTTTCATGGGCATATCCTCACTTTGTGATATTGTGCCTTCATAAGATAATTTTTTCAATTCAATTGAACAATGTTTTTGTTTGTGATAGTATTTTAATCCAGCGGTCCCGTAGCTCAGCTGGATAGAGCACTTCCCTCCTAAGGAAGGGGTCATGAGTTCGAATCTCGTCGGGGCCATATGTACTACTACTTCCTTGGATGCATGGTAGGAACAGAAAACCGAAACATGAGAATGGCACGGGTTACCGTGTTCAACAATATCTCCAGGGATGTGCATGTAAGGGTTTTTTCTCCGGACAGGGCTGTAATTGAATACTGTAAGAAACAGAGACGACTGGTCAATCAGCCCCTTATACCGGGCTATCTTCTCATTGAAACCGAAGCCGACCTTTTACCTATAAAACACCTGTTTGCGGGAATGACACCGTCAAGCTATGGTCTTGTCCACTATGCGGACAGGTCAATTTACCTTCGCGGGAGTGACAGGGCCTTTGCCGAGTGGATCGCAGAGAACAAGGGCCACATCACATCATCCAAGATAAAGGTCAAAAAGACTCTCAATGAAGGCATGCAGATAACCGTACTCTCTGGTCCGCTCCGTGATCTTAAGGGTAAAATCATAAGAATTTACAAGGACACAAAGGTCGTTGTGGAGATCCCGTTCCTCGACCAGGTGAAGAGGGTTAATCTTCCCGTTGAGATAGTAAAGGAAGATACTGACTCTTCACAGGAAAAACACTGAGATTTTGTTGACTTATATCATGTGGGTCTGTATTTTTGTTAGGTAAATTTTCAGTATGAAACAGGGGGTTCTTTCTTGTTCAGACGACTTGCCAGGAGCATCCGGGAATACCGGACCAGCGCCCTCCTTACTCCTCTTTACATGATAGGTGAAGTTGCCATGGAAGTGCTTATTCCCACTCTCATGGCACTTATCATTGACAGAGGCGTATACATGAATGATACCGCATACATCGTTAAAATGTCGGTGCTCATCGTATTGGCAGCGATGCTGTCAATGATGTTCGGCATTTTGGGAGCTTCGAGCGGATCAAAGGCATCATGCGGGTTTGCCAAAAACCTCAGACATGATCTGTTTCACCACATCCAGGATTTTTCTTTTTCCAACATCGATTCCTTTTCAACATCATCGCTCATCACAAGGCTGACAACAGATGTTCAGAATGTCCAGCAGGCATTCCAGATGATAATCAGGATATGCTTCCGCGCACCAATCATGTTCATCTTCGCGATCATCATGGTAATCCGCAACGGCGGAACACTGGTTGCCATCTTTGCAGTGGCAATTCCGGTGCTCGCAATTGCCTGTGTCTGGTTCATTAAGAGGGTGTTCCCCATCTTCAACAGGATCTTCCGTCACTACGATAAGCTTAACAGGGTAGTCAATGAGAACCTGACCGGCATAAGGACCGTCAAGGCATATGTCAGGGAGGAGCAGGAGGAGGAAAAGTTCTTCGAGGCCTCCGGGAATATCAGGAATGACTTTGTGCTTGCCCAGAAGATGATGGTCATGATCAACCCGCTGGTGCAGGCAGTGGCATACGCCTGTCTTCTGGCAATCTGTTACTTCGGTGCCCGCCTCATCTCCGGCGGTGCGATGGGAACAGGTGAGCTGATGAGTGTATTCACATACACGATGCAGATTCTTATGTCCCTCATCATGATCGCAATGATAGTGGTACAGCTCTCGATGTCCAGGGCAGCAGCCCAGAGAATCATCGAGGTTCTCGATACGAAGCCTGAGATGGATCTTAATGAAAACGGAAAGAAAGACGTCCAGGATGGAAGTGTATCCTTTTCACATGTTGACTTCTCCTACTCCCCATCGGGAAATCCACTGGTACTGCATGACATTAACCTGGAGATAAAGTCAGGTGAGACCGTCGGCATTCTTGGTTCAACGGGTTCAGGAAAGTCATCCCTCATCTCCCTGATTGCAAGGCTTTATGATGTTACCTCAGGAGCTGTTGCTGTAGGTGGACGCAATGTCAGGGACTACGATATAGTCAGTCTCCGAGACGCGGTCTCGGTGGTTCTTCAGAAGAACACGCTCTTTTCCGGAACGGTCAGAAGCAACCTGCTCTGGGGTAATGAGAATGCCACGGACGATGAGCTCTGGTGGGCGCTTAATAGCGCCAATGCTGATTTCATCAAGGATCTTGATGCCCATGTGGAGCAGGGCGGAAACAACTTCTCAGGCGGACAGAAGCAGAGGCTCTGCATCGCCCGTGCCCTGGTCAAGAAGCCTAAGGTACTTATCTTCGATGACTCCACGAGCGCCGTCGATACCAGGACCGATCATGAGATAAGGACAGCCCTCAGGAATGATGTGAAGGACTGCACGAAGATCATCATCGCACAGAGAGTAAACTCTGTCATGGATGCCGACAAGATAGTCATCATGAAGAACGGGCGCATTGAGGATGTGGGACGTCATGAGGAGCTTCTTGAACGGAACACGATTTACCAGGATCTTGTGCGCGTACAGCTGGGAGGTAAGGAAAATGGCTAAGATGAAGAGACTTCCGCCTCAGAAGGCAAAGGATCCCAAAAAGACATTCCGCCGCCTCTTCAAGGAGGTATTTGACGGAAAAAAGGCTCAGTTTGCGCTCGTGTTGTTCTGTATCGTGGTCTCTGCAGTCTGTACCGTCTATGTTTCCACACTCCTTCAGAGCCTCATCGATGACTTCCTCACCCCGATGCTGGCATCAGGACACTTCGATTCTGCAGTGCTCCTCAGGACAATGGCAGGATGGGCAGTCGTAATGGCAGCTGGTGTGGCAGCTAGCTATGTGCAGGCCCGCATCATGGTGACAATCGCACAGGATGCGTTGCTCTCGATCAGAAACAAGATGTTCACGAAGCTTGAGAAGCTTCCGATTTCCTACTTTGACCGTAACCAGCATGGCCAGATCATGTCGCGCTTCACGAACGATGCGGACACACTCCAGCAGATGATCTCCCAGTCACTTGTCAGTGTTATTTCCTCAGGCCTTACGCTCATCTTCGTCTTTGCCGCGATGCTGATGAACAACTGGATCATGACCGTGATCATAGTCCTCACGATGTTTGTGCTTCTGCAGGTCACGAAGATAATCGGATCAAAGAGCAGTAAGAACTTTGAAGCCCAGCAGAAGAACCTTGCGAAGGTAAACGGCTACATCGAGGAGATGATGACCGGAAGCAAGGTCGTCAAGGTCTTCAACCATGAAGGAAAGAGCAAGGCCGAGTTTGATGCCCTCAACGGAGAGCTGTGTCAGACAATGACCAGGGCAAACACCTATTCCAACGTAATGGGACCCATAGTCAACAACATCGGAAACCTTCAGTACGTCATCCTGGTCTTCTGCGGCTCTCTGCTTTCTATCATGACAGGAGGTGCCTATTCAGTAGGACAGCTGGCTGCATTCCTCCAGTTATCCAAGTCTTTTTCCAACCCGATGGGCCAGATCGCCCAGCAGGTGAACTTCTTCCTCATGGCCCTCGCCGGTGCGGAGCGTATCTTCGAGCTTCTCGATGAGAGCGAGGAGGTGGATAACGGCTATGTAACGCTTGTCAATGCAAAGGAAGTGGACGGTGTTCTTACCGAGTGCAGTGAGCGCACGGGACTCTGGGCCTGGAAGCATCCCCATACCGATGGATCAGGCATCACGTACACACCCCTTAAGGGTGATATCGTGATGGACAGCGTGGACTTCTCATATGTGGAAGGAAAGCAGGTGCTTACCGACGTGTCGCTCTATGCCCACCCTGGTGAGAAGATTGCCTTTGTCGGTGCAACGGGTGCCGGAAAGACCACGATCACGAACCTTCTCAACCGCTTTTATGACATACAGGATGGTAAGATCAGGTTTGACGGAATCAATATCAATAAGATCAAGAAGAGTGATTTGAGACACTCCCTTGGTATTATTCTTCAGGATACCCATCTCTTCACCGGAACGATCAGGGATAATATCAGGTTCGGTAAGCTTGATGCCAGTGAGGATGAGATCATAAAGGCTGCAAAGCTTGCAGGTGCCCACGACTTCATCATGATGATGAAGGATGGTTATGACACGATGGTGGAGAATGATGGTGAAGGGCTTTCCCAGGGACAGAGACAGCTTCTTGCCATCGCCAGGGCCGCAGTTGCCGATCCTCCGGTGCTTGTCATGGATGAGGCAACCAGCTCGATCGATACCCATACGGAAAGCCTGGTTCAGGCAGGTATGGACCGCCTGATGGAAGGCAGGACGGTATTCGTCATCGCCCACCGTCTCTCCACGGTACGCAACAGCAATGCGATCATGGTACTTGACCACGGAAAGATTATTGAACGCGGTACCCATGAACAGCTCCTGGAGCAGAAGGGTGTTTACTACCGTCTCTACACCGGAGCATTTGAGCTCAGCTGATATAGCTGCCATCTCCACCGGGGGATGGCAGTTTTTCAATATTGAACATAAAGTATGGTTTCAAGGCTGCAAATATAAAAGTGCGGATATCCTCAGGGGAGCATGATGTGTTTGAACATGTATGTGGTATTCCACAAATGGTGATGTACTTCCATGTTCAGAGCCTGTGGTACCGGAACCTCTGTTTCTCAGTAATTCATGATTACATTCAGCTTTTGAAATAATTATTTAATGCTGGGATCTTGATTTGATCAATGTGATACATTTGATTTTGATTAGAATACGATGGTATCATATTATAAGCAGAAAGAATATATAAAGGAGATCTAAGTATATCATTGTCTACTTTAACCGCACGTGTTGACTCTCAGGATAAGATCGATTTCGATTCATTCTGCTCCAGTGCTGGTCTTAATACATCGGTTGCCATCAACCTGTTTGTGAAAGCTGTACTCAGGGAAAATCGTATTCCTTTTGAAATCGCACAATCTTCAGATCCTTTTTATCTTAAATCCAATATTGATTATGTAAAGAAATCTGTTGACGAACTGAGAGCCGGAAGAGGGACAGAGCACGAGCTTATAGAGGATTAATCACCCACGGGGCAGAGCCAGCGGGGTTTCCACCGACCTGATAAGGAGTATTTCGCTGAAAAATCTCAGCTTTCTCAGTAAGAATTGCTAGGTAACGAATATGGCTTTTTTGATTATGATTAATCTTGTCCGAGTTAATATTTTTGCGTATAATTATCTTGAAATATGCGCAATTATTGCGTATTTGAAAATGATATATTACGTAATAATTGCGTATTAATAATATTCTTTAAACGCGAAAGTTGCGGTTTTTGATAAGATGATTTGAGGATTGATATGACACTGAAGGAACTTCGTAAGCAAAAGAACATAACACAGAAAGCATGTGCATCATATCTTGGTGTCCCTCTGCGGACTTATCAGATGTATGAGGCTGATGATTCCAGATCATCCACGATAAAATATGATTACATGATGCAGAAACTTGCCGAATATGGTTTCATCGACGAAAGCCATGGAATATTAAATATTCAGCAGATAATAAAAACATGTGAAGAAGTATTAAGGGATTACGATGTTGATTATTGTTATCTGTTCGGTTCTTATGCAAAAGGTAATGCCACGGAAAGCAGTGATGTTGATCTTCTTATCTCCTCTCATGTAACAGGTATTGATTTCTATGAGATGGTTGAATTACTTCGCGATGCTCTGAAAAAAAATGTGGATGTTTTGAATTCAGAACAACTGGCAGGAAACCCTGAATTGTTAAATGAAGTATTAAAGACCGGGATAAAGATATATGGATAACACAAAAGGCAATATATATTATATCAGGAAAATGATTGCTGATCTGGAATTCTTAATTAAACATACAAGAGAGATCTCATGTAAAGAGTTATCAGAAAACGAAATACTTATTGATTCTATAATGTTTAGATTAATTCAGATATCAGAAAATTCTGCAAAACTTTCAGATGACTTCAAAGCAAGGTGCAATCAGATTCCCTGGAGGGCAATCAAAGGACTTAGAAACAGGATCGTGCATGAATATGGCAAAGTTGATCTGACAGTCGTTTATGATACTGTCAAGAACGATATTCCCAAGCTTTTTGATCTACTCATTGATGTGGTAAATACTGATCGTGCATAAGGCCATTGACCATGAAACTGAGTAATGCAGATCCAAACCTGGTTTGAAATGTCTGATGATTGAGGAAAAGAACACCTCAGGCCCCACCTGCCTGAGGTGTTCACGTATTATCTCAGTGCGAGGCGGAGACTTGATATGTCGTTCGTAGTAAGAGAAAGGTTGTTTTTCAGGTAGCTTACTGACAGATGCAGTAATGCCTTATCCTCCAGTGCGCTCGCGCCTGTGATTTTTTTCAGCTCCCGTTCGAACCATGAAACAATTATCTCATGGCGTCTGTCAGAGACGGAAAGGGAGTATTTTGATTCGAAGTAATGCATGAAGCACTCTTCGATCGTCTCAAGCCTGGAACCTGCCAGGGCTTCAAGCAGGGCCATTACAAGGGATGTATTGGTATCAGGCTTGGAAATGATGAGGTATGGGCCTTCCGTGTCGATGAGGGTCAGCACCAGCTGTCTCGGGTCAGACACCCGATAGACATCGCATGATCCGACCTGAAAGTCCTTTTCAGAGTAGTTTATGACTGTCCTGATTCCATATTTTTCAGCAAGTGATGTTATGATGGAAAGCCTTGCATCCGTTGTCGGGTAAGATGCAGTATAGAGTTTATTCTCACCTATGATTCCAGTCTTATGGTTGAAGAACTGCACATACTCCTCATCACTTACATAAAGTGCCCTGTTCTCAGAGGACTTAAGGGTGGAGAAGATGTAGTCCATATATCCTTCCATGTCATCTGAGTAGACAGAAACCGATACGCTGTCATTGATGCTTACGCCAGTTATCGGTTTTTTCGATTCAATCGTGATGAAGCCTTCATCGTCCCTTACAGTGAATGAGGCCTGAAGAAGGGCTTCATCTTCCTTTACTGAAGCAATGTACTGCCTGTTGGCAATATTTACGAGATAGAGATCTGCCGTGGATGAAAGGACGTCGGATGAGGGGATGTTTGTCTCTATGATGTTGTCTGAAAGAGACCTGATGTCCCTCTGTGGTTCTTCCTCTTTGATGAGGTTTTTCTCGGTGAGCTGAATTTTCATGCTCTCCATGTCGTAGGAAATGCCATCCTCTTCAGGCTGTGCATTCTGGGTGGAAGTACATGAAATTAATAGGAAAAATGATAATAAAATGACGGCAAACTGTTTCATGTGTATCCTTTACTAATACAAAAACAGTCTGCCGCCCTTCTGGTTACATCAGAAGGTGAGTTTTCTCACTTCTTCAACACTGTTCTCAATGGCCTTGGGGAGGGCTACCCTTCCGTCAAAGACCGCCATGTCCTTGAAACCCGTTCCGGTGAGAAGGACTGTTACGGTCGCATCCTCTCCGAGCTTCGCCTTTACGTTCTCCGCATCCTTTCTGAAGGCTGCAAACGCACAAGCCGCTGCGGGCTCCACGAAGACGCCTGCATCTCTGGTAAGCTCCAGCTGAGCTGAGAGTATTTCCTCCTCGCTCACTTCAACTGACCAGCCCTCGGAATGCTTAATGCCATGGACAGCCATTCTGCCGTTGGCAGGGTTATTGACTGAGATACTGTCTGCCCGGGTGGTTGCGGAGACTTCCAGGTACTTTCCGGTCCTGAAGGCCTGGCTTATCGCATTGGACTTCTCTGCCTGTGCGCAGATAAGGTGGGGCATCTTATCGATGAGACCTGCCTGGAGAAGGTCGTAAAAGCCCTTCCAGACGCCGCCGAAGATGCAGCCGTCACCGGTGGGAACGTACACCGCATCGGGAGCCTTTCTTCCGAGGTCGTTGAAGAGCTCGATGGAGATGCTCTTTTTTCCTTCAATCGTCATGGGGTTGTAGGCTGTGTTCCTGTTAATTCCCCCATGAAGGCGTGTGTACTCGATCGAGAGGGCGAATGCATCATCATAGGTTCCCTTAACGGGCACCACATGGGCACCATAGAGGACGCTCTGCATCAGCTTGTTGACGGGAGCGGTTGCCGGTACGAAGAGAACGATGTCAAGACCGTAGGCAGCCCCTGCGCAGCTCATTGCCGCTCCCGCATTTCCGGTGGATGCCAGCGCGATCTTATTGACGCCATGGGCCATGGCCTGGGCTGTGATGAGCTGACTTGCCCTGTCCTTGAAGGAGCCAGAGGGAAGCTGGCTGTCCAGCTTGAGATTAAGACCCTTCATTCCATAGCGCTCACTGAGCCTGATGGGCCTGACCAGCGGTGTGCCTCCAACGGGATATGCATCCTTATTCTTTATTTCATAGGGGAAGAAGTCGTAAAAGGAAACACTCTCCTTATCCTTAAGGCTCTTAAGTTCCTCCTCATCGTAAATGACTGAGAGAACGCCGCGTCTGAACTCGCCCGGCTTTTCACTGCCGCCGCACTTCGGACAGAGGTACATGATGTCATCGGTTACGAACTCTGCACCGCAGTCGAGGCATACGTATCTGAATTTCATTGGTTACTCCTTAAAAAGAATGCCGGACCAGGCCCGGCATTCGTGATCGTGGTTTTTGCTTATTTCCTGATCTGATCGTTGAACTCTTTGATGAGTGCATCGATGACGGGAACGAGCTTGGGAATGTCCTTCCAGTAGTTCCTGTCATACCACTGCCTGTTGAGTTCCTCGTAGGTCTTGCCCTGCTGTTCAACCCAGGTGTAGTACTTGAGGTTGTGGATTCTGAGCCTGTCGTAGTAGCCGAGCTCGAGGGCATTGTCGATTCCCTGGTGGAGGAGGGCACCTGAGTGAACACGTGCTGCTTCCATGAGGGAGAAGGGACCCTGCTGTTCGGTAAGCTCTGCAAGGCGGCTGGTGTACATGACTGAGCTGTCGGTGAGGATCGTGAAGACCACATCATCCTCTTCCATCTCGTAGTACTTGGCCATCTTGATTGCGGAGAGCATGTTGCCGATACCGGAAATACCGAAGAGTGCGAGGTTGGCGATATCGCTTTCCTTAACGCCGATGCTTCTGAGGTATTCCTTTCCTTCGGGCTCGTTGAAGAGGCGGTAGATGTCCATGCAGTCCTGATCATCGATGGAAAGAACCATGTCGGTGTTCTTTACGTTGTGAATCCATGGCACGTGCTTGTCGCCGATACCTTCGATTCTGTGGCCGCCGAAACCGTTTCTCAGGAGGGTCGGGCACTGGAGTGCTTCACCTGCACCGATCTTGATGTTGGGGTATACATCCTTGAGGTGATCGCCTGCGGCAAGTGTTCCGCCGGAACCTGTGCTGGATGCATAACCTCTGACGTTCTCAGCCTTGATGCCGAGCTTCTCGAGGACTTCAAGTATGGCTGTACCGGTCACTTCATAGTGCCAGAGATAGTTTTCGAACTGCTCGAACTGGTTGAAGATGACGATGTGCGCACCGCGCTCCGCATCGAGTTCGTGACACTTGTCGAAGATTTCCTTTACGTTTGACTCACATCCCGGAGTTGCGATGATTTCACCTGCAACCGTCTTCAGCCAGTTGAATCTTTCCTGGCTCATGTTCTCGGGAAGGATTGCGATTGATTTACAGCCGAGGAGAGCGGAGTTATATGCACCGCCGCGGCAGTAGTTACCCGTGCTGGGCCATACGGCCTGCTGCTCGAGGGCATCGAAGTTACCTGTTACGAGTGCGGGGGCAAGACATGAATAGGTTGCACCTACCTTGTGAACACCGCAGGGGAACCACTTGCCTGCAAGTGCAAGAATCCTTGCCTTTGTGCCTGTGATCTCGCGGGGGATCTCGATGAAGTTGACATCTTTGAAGGAACCGCCCTTCTCGACGGGCTCATTGTGCCATGTGATCCTGTAGAGGTTCACGGGGTCGACATCCCAGAGACCTGTCTCTTTCAGCTTGGCCTTGATGTCATCACTGATTTTCTCAGGATGCTTCATCTCTTCAAATGTCGGAAGGGTAATGCCCTTTTCCTTACATCTTGCAACGTTCTTCTTGATGATATCGGGGTGTTTTTCCAGGTTAATTAACACTTTATGATCCTCCAAAGATTAGGTTATGTCTGAAGAATACAACGTGATACCCAATATTGTAAAGAAAAAATTGAGTTTTATCTAAATTTCAGAGAAAAAATTTGTGGTTTCCGCTTTCTTTTATTCTTTCCTCGCTTAGGGCAAGCCTGAGTGCGGCATCGAAGAGTGCCGATATCGCGGCTCCCTTCCTCTCGTATAGAAGGGCTTTGGTGAATGCTGAAAGCAGCTGGCTCCTGTACATCATCCTCTTTTCGTTTTCAAGAATCCATATGATGGCACACTCAGCCTCACAGGCCGGGATCTGGTAGCTGTAGCGGTCGCTTTCCGGTGCAGTCCTGAAAAAGGAATAACCGCCGTAAGGCTCTCTGTGGTACACAGTCTCATCCTCTTCAGTGGTATTAAGATTCATGGATGAAATCAGGGAGGAAAGATATTCATCGAGCCTTGAGCCGCAGCGCTTCAGGGAAAGTGAGGAAAGAAGCCGCTTCTTCAGAAGCGTGTCCTTGATTGGAGCTTCCGCACTGATGATGGATCTGATCCTGCTTTCAAGCTCTGCATCCAGAGTGTGGGACATGACCTCCTCCGGAGAGAGTGAAAGGGGCGTGAAACTCCATGCTTCGTAGGTTTTTCTTTCCGTCATATCACGGATTATAATCCGATTTTGACAGACAACGCCACCTCTTTTGTGTAGAATAGGTGGACAGGAGGAACATAACCATGCTTGAACCAGGCACAAAGGCTCCGTTTTTCGAAGCACCCGATCAGAACGGCGTGATGCACTCACTCTCCGAGTACCTCGGCCGCAAGTTCATACTTTATTTCTACCCCAAGGACAACACTCCCGGATGCACAAAGCAGGCATGCGGATATTCAAGGAACTATCCCCAGTTTCTTGAAAAGGGCGTGGAGGTAATCGGCGTCAGCCGTGACAGCGTTGCCTCACACAAGAAGTTTGAGACAAACCAGGATCTGAAGTTCACGATCCTCTCCGACCCGGAGCGTAAGATCATCGAGGCTTATGACTGCTGGAAGGAGAAAAAGAACTATGGCAAGGTCACGCTCGGTGTCGTGAGGACGACCTATCTCATCGATGAGAACGGCGTCATCATCCGTGCAAATGACAAGGTCAAGGCCGCAGAGGATCCCGACAGAATGCTGGAGAGCCTTTCTTGAGGATCATACTCTCACCTGCCAAAAAGATGAGAAGGGACAGTGATGCTCCCTTCTCCCTTACACTCCCGCGTTTTTCCGATGATGCGGCTTACCTTACAAAAAACCTGAAGTCCATGTCTCCGGGAGAGCTTAAAAAGCTCTGGGGCGCCGGGGATAAGGTAACCCGGGAGGCTATGGCATATCTTGATGCCTTTGATCCTGACCTTCCACAGACTGCGGCAATGCTTGCATATGACGGGATCGCATTCCGTTACATGGCGCCCAATGTGTTTGAGGACAGGATGGTGGATTACGTCCAGGAGCATCTGAGGATAATCTCAGGGCTCTACGGAGTGCTCCGTCCGCTGGACGGGGTATCGTCCTACAGACTGGAGATGCAGGCCCCTCTTAAGACGGAGGGCCATGATGATCTTTACTCCTACTGGGGCAGCAGGATCCATGATGCGGTCTTTGAGGATGATGACCTTATCATCAACCTGGCCTCGAAGGAGTATTCCCGCTGCGTTCAGGACTATCTCAAGGAAGGTGAGAATTTCATAGACGTCAGTTTTGCCGAGCTGAAGGACTCAAAGCCCGTGATAAGGGCAACCTATGCCAAGATGGCAAGGGGTGAGATGGTCAGGTTCCTCTCTGACCGGGGAGCTGAAAGTGCCGAAGTCATGAAGGAGTTCACGGGTCTTGGCTTTCACTATGATGAAACTCTTTCATCTGATCATGACTACTGGTTCCTGAGGAAATAAAATGATTACATATACTGAAGAGAAGATATTCACGAAAAAGCAGGTTGAGGAGCTTTTCCTCTCGGTGGACTGGCTTTCCGGCCGCTATCCGGACAGACTCTTCAAGGCACTTCTTGCCTCCGAGACGGTCATCACCGCCTGGGACGGCGATGAGCTCGTGGGGCTTTGCCGTGTCCTGGATGACACATCCATGATGGCATACATCAACTATGTGCTGGTGCGCCCCTCCCATCAGGGAAGCAAGATCGCATCACGCATGCTGTCCATCGTGAAGGACAAGTATAAGGACTATCTGTACATCGAGGTGATGCTCGAGGACAGGACAAAGGTTCCCTTCTATGAGAAGAATGGCTTTAAGGTCATGGAAGACGGGAAGGGCATGCTGATCAGGAACCTTGAGATAAAGTGAACGAAGACAGGAAGCCTGACACAATAGAGATTGATTCAACGCTTATCAGAAAGATAAGTCCTTCATGCAGTGCGCTCTCAGAGAAGATAACTTTCGTCTCCGGAGGCAGTGCAGTCGTCGTGACCGAGTGTCTGACAACCCATGAGGAGGTGCGGCGTGAGACCGCCCTTCCTCCGGGACTCTTTGACATGATGCTATCCCTCATCGGTACCCTCTCATCCATGGACGGCGACTTTTCGGGAGGAACCTGAATCATAACCGTAAAGTGCGGCAAAGAGATAATCAACACACTCAGGGGGCCGGTGGAACCCGGTAACGGGCTTGCAGCCTTCTCCCGTACCTTCAGGGGACTGCTTGGACTTAAGAGTCTCATTGCCCTGGACGGGGAGTTTTCCCAGAGCGAGCTTGCCTCCTTTACGATTAACTATGAGGATGATGACAGTAATACCGAGAAGGCAATCTTCGAAGCCCGGAACCGGGATCTCAGACTGTATCAGAAGAGCGGTGAGGGCAGGGAGAGTTATGTTCAGCTTACCCTTTCCCCCTGGCAGGTTTTCCTGATAAAGGACAGCGTGGAAGCAGATCTCTTTCTCCGGCAGCCCACCCCGAAGGATTACAAAGGCTTTTCAAGGATTTCCTTTACCCTGAACTTTGAAGACGGCAGTGCGATAACACTGCATTCGGACATGATGATCGGAGTACTGCCCCAGGGATATCTGCGCTTCCTGGACTCAATTGCGACTTCGGTAAGCGACACATCGTTCATGCTGATGTTCTCCCGGGCCGTGTACCTGAGAAGCAGTGATGATTACCTCTTCGTGAAGGCAGTATTCAGTGACGGCAATCCCCGGGAGTATACATATATGATAAGGGATGCAAGGGTCTGGGATGATTCCACCCTTCTGGTCCCGGCCCGGGATGAGGCTGAAATAGTGCGGGTTACCGAGGTGCTCGCAGCACCGCTTTTCGATCCTCCCTATCCGATACCGAGGATCAGGGTGTCATACGGACTTACAGGCAATGTCTCCATGAGGTCTGCCCGGCCGTTTTCGTCGGAAGCAGCCCTGAGGCACCTTATCAACCTCTCCTCGATGAGGGCTGAGACACCGTTCATCCCTGATGTGTGGACCAAGGCGATAAGCCATCTGATGGCAACCGACCTCATGGTCTACGTCCCGACGGAGCCCGGTATCACCGAGTCCAACTACTATCTTTTATGCGGAGAGGGCCTTGAGATCCTTCCCTGTTTTCTCTCTGAGGAGGATGACAGGATGGATGTCATTGCAGGTCACGTCATCATGAGCTTTTATGATTTCTGCCGGACGATCAGGGACCACCGGGAGTTTACCGGAGGTGCCATCGATCCCTTCGGCTGCCCCGTGATGATGAACCGTCTCCTCGTGGAAGATGCCTTTTCCACCGTGGCAACCTCGTCGTTCTATCATATCAGGGGCGAACTCAACACGGACCTCTATATGATGATAAAAGGAAAGAAGGTCGTCAGGGAGTGTGAGATGCGTCTTGGCGTTCCACTTTCAGAAGGCTTCAGCGAGGTTGGCGGAAGGCTGTTTCTTGTCTTGTCCGAGAGCGATGCCGCAAATGCGGGAAGGGTCTTTTCTGCTATGAAGGAGGCCGTAAGCCGTGGAGTCATCTCAGTTATGATATTCAAAAAGGACTCAGGCAGTGTCCTTGCAGGAACGCTCTCCGCCTTCACCTCATATTACAATGAAGTGTTCATTGATGTGTTCATCAGGGACTAGGGGTACTTTGTCTTTCAGGATCATCGAAAAAATTTTGTCACCCCGACTTTCCTGTAGTATCATTAAGACATGAGCAGTATTTTGATTCAGAACGGTCTCTTGATAGACACAGAATGGAAAAGAAGGGCTGATATCCTGATCAGCGGATCCAAGATCGTCAGGATAGCACCGCACATCAATCCCGAAAGCATAGGTGACAGGGTGAATCTGGTTCATGCCGACGGCATGCTGGTTCTTCCCGGTCTCATCGATGCACATACACATTATCACCTCATCTCAAGGGGAACGGTCACCGCTGATTCCTTTAAGGAGGGTAGCAGGCTCGCAGCCTTCGGAGGTGTCACCACCGTGGTTGACTTTGCCGATGATGACAAAAAGAACCTTGCCGCCTGTTCCAGGGCACGCATCCAGGCAATGGGCCGTGAGATGAGCATTGACTTTTCACTTCATCAGGGTGTTTACGGCTATCGGGACTCCCTTAAGGAAGAGCTTCACGAGCTCAAGGCCCTCGGAGTCGGAACGATCAAGCTTTTCACCACATATAAAAACGTGGGATACCTGGTAGAGAACAGGGACGAGCTTAAGAAGATCTTTGAGTTCTGCCGCGATGAAGGCCTTATGATAAGCGTTCACTGCGAGGATGACAGAACGATTGAGGAGCTCTCCGAAGCCTGGAAGGGCACCTTCCTTCCCAAGGATCATCCCGATCTCCGTCCGGCAGTTGCCGAGGCCCGTGCCATCGATTATGTCGGTTCCATCGCCCTCGAGGTCGGAGTTCCTCTCTATGTGGTCCACCTTTCCAGCAGGGCAGGCCTTGAAGTCGTGCGTGAGCTGAGGGACAAGGGCCTTGAAGTAATTGTCGAGACCACTCCGCACTATCTCTTCCTTGACAGGTCAAAGCTGGAAGGGGAAAACGCATCGCTTTACGTCATGACTCCTCCCCTCAGGGAGAAGGAAGACAACGAAGCCCTTCAGGAAGCCCTTTGCAACGGCGAGATTCAGGTTGTCGCTTCCGACCACTGCGCCTTTACCTATCAGCAGAAGCTGGAAAGCAGTGATACGAGAACGATCTATCCGGGAATCCCGGGGACTGAGGAAATTCTTCCGCTCGTCTACTCACTGGTGGCTCAGGGAGAGAGACTCACCGTCAACGAGATGGTCAACCTGCTTTCCACAGGGCCTGCAAAGTACTTCGGCCTCTACCCTGAGAAGGGTGTGCTGAGGGAAGGAAGCGATGCGGATATCGTCATTTTCAATCCTGATGCACTCTGGACGCTCTCAAAGGAAACTACCCACTCCAAGAGCGGTTACACCCCCTATGAGGGCATTAACGTGCAGGGCAAGGCCGTGATGACGTACCTTCGCGGAAGGCTCATCATGGGTGATGACATGTTCCTGGGCATTCCCGGGGACGGCAGATTTGTTAAGGCAAGACGCTGAAGCCGTATTTCAGTATTATCTGAGTGTAAAGAGCTATGCTTCGGCATAGCTCTGATTTACAGAAGGGATGAATATGATCAAAGCAGTACTATTTGACATGGATGGGGTCCTTATCAGGAGTGAGGAGCTCTCAATAAGGATTGGAATCGATTACTTTGCCTCAAAGGGCATTAAGGTAAGTGAAAAGGATTTCGCACCCCACCTCGGGGGAGGTGAGGCCCGCTTCTTCCAGGGCCCCGCCCGGGACAGGGGGTATGATATAGACCTGAAGGATGCATCAGCGTACTTCAGAAGTCATTATGAGAAGCTGTTCGGGCAAACCGACACAAAGCTTCCGGGCACCGATATCGTGAAAAGACTTCATAGGGCCGGGATCATGACTGCAGTGGTTTCCTCCGCGCCTGAGTGGAAGGTCAATGCGAATCTTCTGGCCACAGGCATCGACAGGGCTGACCTTGACCTTGTAGTATGCGAAAATGCCGTGAAAAGAAACAAGCCTTATCCGGACATCTATCTTTCAGCCGCCATCTCGCTTGGAGCCGATCCGGCAGAGTGTCTCGTTGCCGAAGACAGCGTCTCAGGCATCATGTCAGGAAAGAGTGCCGGAATGAGGGTCCTTTCCCTCATGACCACCATCAGCGCATCGGAGGCTGCGGCAGCCGGTGCCGATCTGATCTGGTCTGATCTCGGAGCATGTCCCGTCTTCACCACGGCAGAGGAGTTTGAGAGGATAATCGATGGTGATTCAGGCGTCTCGTCAGAGGGCGTGCTCTATGGTGCCCACCGGGTTAAGCCCCTTGAACGCAGGCTGCCTGACGGTGAGACAGAGAAGATGATGACGGAAAAGGCGTGGATGGCCTGGGAGAACGCCTATGCTCCCTATTCCCATTTCCGGGTTGGAGCCGCTGTCCTTTCCGCCGCAACGGGCCGGATTTACTCAGGTTGCAATGTGGAGAATTCCTCCTACGGTGCCACTATCTGCGCGGAGCGCAACGCCATACTCCAGGCAGTTGCAAAGGAAGGAATCATCGGAATCGACAAACTTGTCGTGGTCAGCGACGATGATCCTCCCGCACCTCCCTGTGCCCAGTGTCTCCAGGTATTGGCAGAGTTTTCCAAATCTGATACACATGTAGTGCTTATAAGCAGAAAGGGAGAACGCCGGGAGTATCTCTTTTCCGAGCTCCTTCCGAATCCATTCATTTTCCCGGACTTAAGAGAATCATGAAAAAGATACTTTTACCGCTTTTGCTCACACTGGTGTTCTTCACATCGTGTGTGTCCAGTACAAAACCCTATGTGGAGCCACCCTTTGCGGATCCATCCGTTCCAGCAGAAGAGAAGCTGCTTGCGGGCGGGGCCACGCACATGGCGCTTCCTGAGCCCGAATGCTACTTCGACGCAAAGGAGTTCCTTGCCCGCTACACGGAAATAATAAGCGAGGCTGAGGACTACATCCTTATTTCCACATTCCTGGGAAGCGGATGTGAAGGCCTTGAGGAGTTCTATGACACCCTTGCCAGAAAGGCTGAGGAGGGGGTGGATGTCTATCTCATCCTGGATGCGATCTCATCCCTGGACATGACTGAGAGCAAAAAGTATATGTATCCGCTCTACTTCCTGAAAGAGAGCGGAGTGCACCTCATAGAGTACTCCCCAATGAGCATTCTGAGGATAATCGCACCTCAGAACCTCATCATCCGTGACCACAGGAAGCTTGTGGTCGTTGACGGTAAGACTGCGGTGCTCGGCGGCATGAACATGAACTACATATCACTGGGAAGTGATGATGTCATCGATCTGCAGAAGGACAGTATGTATGTCTTCGAATCAGCCAACCTGGCAGCATGCCTGACCGATGAGTTCGTCACGATCTGGAATACGATCAGCGTGACCGATCCGCTGGATAGAAGCTCGCTGGCATCCTATGAGGATGAGGGCAATCTCCCGCTTTCCGGATATCTTTTCAATCAGGGACCCGGAACGGAGGCTTCCATGTCGGCAATGTATGCATCCCTCATAAGCAGTGCAGAGTCCGAAATCATCATGCTTCCCTATATGGCCCTTCTTGATGACAACATGTTCGAGAGTCTGAAGAGTGCCGTCGCACGGGGAGTGAAGGTTAAGATGTACCTTCCAATCGACAGCAGGGATTACGTCCAGAAGGCACTCTACTGGGATTACTGGCGCCTTGTGGATGCGGGCTTCGAGGTTTGGTTCGAGTACTCGGGAAGGGCTGCGGGCAATGCGCTTCTCCATCAGAAACTCATGATAGTTGACGGCAGGTGGACCGTTATCGGGTCCTCGAACTTCAACTACCGTTCGATGAAATCATCATTCGAGATAGCCCTCGCTATCGAAAGCGAGGCGTTTGCCGAAAAGTCCCTCACTCAGGTTGAGGAAATCAGCAGGGACATGTTCCTGCTGACACCCGAAGAGGCAAAGCGGCTGAAGAAGGAGAAGGGTAACTTCTTCAACTATCTCTTCTCATATTACGGAGGCTGAAAATGAGAAAAGCAATACTTACCTTAATTCTTATTCTTTCCCTTTCTTCCCTTCATGCCTTTTCCCTTGGTTATGGTATCGGAACAAGCGGAACATCGGGCGAGGTCAGGAGCGCAAGCTTTGACGTAACACTGAAGGCCGATCTCACAGCTTCCAGAAAAGTGCTCGTCGATGGTGACTTCGGCTTCGGATACAACGAAAGCGGAGCCTTCGGTCTCAATACGGCTTCCTTTTCCCTCTCGGTCCATCCCTTCATGTTTGCCCGTCACCCGTTCACGTTCATGTTCATAAACGAACTTGCATATGCTCCCGGTCTCTCTGTGGGAGTCATGCTCACCAGGAATGCAGACCTTTACTGGAAGGCCGCCCTTGATCTCGTGCATCTCTACGACTCCCAGTATGTCTATGATTTCCTCACTCCGTTCGTGTATTTTGACAGGAACCTTGGCTATGCGGGGTGGGGTGTTGAGCTCTTTCACATGAGCGTGCTGTTGTAGGGAGGTGAAGGATGAAAAAGATAATCGTAATATTACTGCTTGCAGTCATGACGGTGCCTCTCTTTGCAGGGGATACCTTTGATATCTCCCTGGGATTCGGACATTACACCGACTTCAGGAAGGCAAATACCCTGAGCCTATGCTACGGTTCAACCATTGGGCTGACAAAGCGCCTGGAGCTCACCGTTGCCGGAGTCAGTGAGGTCACTCCCGATCCCTTCAGCGTGAACAAACTCCAGATCGGAATGAGCTTTGCCCTCATGGGTGAAAGATCCACGGGAAGCAGGGTTGCGGGAAGCAGCATAAACACCCTCGTCAATGCAGGTGTCATCGTTTCTTCCGAAAATGGCGGTTTCCTTCCCTCAGGAGCGTTCCTTACTGTCACGCCGGTGACGATCGGAACTCCCATCCACGGGAGGAGGGAGCGTGCCTTTGAGATGGGTGCAGCCTATAACTGGTATGATAACTCCTTCTCATTCATCTTCTCCTTCCTCAAGCTTGATTACTACATCAGGGGAAGCTGGCACGATTACACTTGAAAAAAACTTGGCCCGGTTCCTTTGATCCGGGCCAAAAATATCTTAATTGTTCTCTGGAATGAAATCTTCCAGGGCCATCATCTTTTCTATTCTTCTTTCATGCCTGCCGCCTTCGAATGTGGCATCAATGAATGCATCAAGCATCTTCACGGGATTATCTTTGTAATCGACACGGCCGCCGAAGGCGATGAAGTTCGGGTTGTTGTGTCTCTTAGTAAGCTCAGCTGAATAACAGTCCGCAAGCAGTGAGCATCTTATGCCCCTGATTTTATTGGCTGAAATCGAAATACCGATACCGGTACCGCAGAGAAGGATTCCGAATTCATATCCTCCCTTTAGGTATTCAATACATGCTTCCTTAGCCTTATCCGGGTAATCGACGCTCTCATTCCTGTCCGTACCGAGATAGTTTACCTCATAACCCCTTTCCTTAAGATGGGCAATGAGCTTGGCCGCAAGCTCCACTGCTCCATGGTCATTTGCCACCACGACCTTTGCCATGTCCAGCCTCCTTGTCTATATTCTGCCGGTATAGTATCATTTACCGGAAAAGAGGTGAAGATGGCCAAGATCTACATCACGGGGCACAGAAATCCCGATATGGATTCAGTTGCCGCGGCATATTCATATGCCGTGCTCAAGAACAGTACAGACAGCGAAAACGAATATATACCATGCACGCTTGGGGGAATGAACAGACTCAGCAGGGGATTGTTTGAGAGACTTGGACTTAAACCCCTCTATCTCCTGAAGGATACGTTCACAAAGGTAAGTGACGTGGCTAAGCGTCCCTCACTGATCCTTGAACCGGAAGATCCCATCTACGAGCTCGTCAACATGTATAACCAGACCAATCCCTCGGTAGTTCCCATCATGAAGGACGGCTCCTACTGCGGACTGCTCTCCGTTGATGATATCAATAAGTATTTTTTAAGGGAGAACTGCGATACCAGGCCGGTTTATTCACTGGATCTCAATAACATCAGAAGAGTTCTGAAGGGTTTCCTCATCAAGAGGGGCGAGAGCGATACCTTCACCGCACCCCTGATGGTCGGTGCCATGAGATTTTCAGTCTTCAGGAAGAGACTGAAGGATTGTAAGGAAAAACCTCTCCTTGTCGTAGGATGCAGGAATGACCACATCGCCGAAGCGATCAGGGAGCAGCTTCCGGGCCTCATCCTCACCGGTGTTGAGGAGGACAGCCTCGGTGATATCGATTTCTCAGGTTTCAAAGGCTTTGTCTATGCTTCCCATGAGGACACTGCCGAAACCATCAGGCTCCTCAGGCTCTCAGTCAAGGTTGAGACACTGCTGCGTGAGACTGGGGGCACACCCATAACCGAGGACATGCTCTTCGATACTGCAAAGGGTATTCTTGCCGACAGCGACAAGCGCGGTCTTCCGGTCTTCGGAAAGGATGACGGCCAGTTCAGGGGCTTCATAACCAGAAGGTGCTTCCTTGAGCGTCCCAGGACCAAGATCATTCTTGTCGACCACAATGAGGCTTCCCAGTCCGTGCTTGGAATCGAGGATGCCGATATCATGGAGATCATCGACCATCACAGGCTCGATGCACCCAAAACCCGTAACCCGATCGCGATCACGGCAATGCCTGTGGGATCCACATGCACGATTGTCTTTGAGCAGTTCGGACGCTTCCGCACCGAGATAGATCCCGTTACGGCCAAGGTCCTCCTTGCCGGTATCGCATCCGATACCGTCATGCTAAAGAGTCCCACGACCACTTCACTGGACAGGAATGCCGTTACACAGCTTGCGGCAATTGCAGGAGTCGACTTCGATGAATTCGGAAAGGAACTCTTCAGCAAAGGTTCCTCCCTCTCCTCGGCGGAGCCGGAGAAGGCAGTCTCGGCAGACTTCAAGATTTACACTGAAAACGGCGTTAAGTTCGGAATCGGACAGATGGAGGTGACGACTCTTGACGATGCTTCCGAGATGAGTGCCACATATCTCAATACCCTCCATGAGAAGCAGAATAAGGAAGGTCTTGAGTGGGCCATGCTGCTGGTTACCGATGTGCTTACCAGCAACAGCATACTCTTTGCCACGGAATACAAAAACAGCTACCGCTTCGCATATGAGGAAATCGCTGACGGCATCTTCAGCCTGCCCGGGGTGCTTTCGAGAAAGAAGCAGCTCCTTCCTGAGGTGATAAGGGTTCTGGAAAACTGAATCGATAATCGTCAGGACAGTGGTATTCCCGGCGCTCATACATGCAATGCCCTGCTGCACCTGTTTCGGGCATAATAACAACCATTCGGCTAAAACAGGATCTTATCCTGTGTTAGCCTACTAATCGATTGGGTAATACAGTTTCCTGCTTATCAGAATCCCTGGATCCTGACAATTGAGGGAAGGGCCCTGATGGATGATACCATCTTCTTCAGTGCATCCTCGCTGCCCGCACTTATCGTGAAGGTTCCCACAAGACCCTCGGGTGTGACGTCGAGGGCACCGGAAATGAGACGGCCATCATGCTTCTTGACGGCTCCGTCGATCTCACCGAACAGCTCTGCGTTCATCTTTGCAGTTACCCTGAAGCGGCGGACCAGTTCGTTGGAATCCCACTCAACGGGAACAAGGCGCATCTCGGCTTCGGGCATATTCTTGAGGTTCCTGCAATCCTTCTTGTGGATGACATAGCCTCTTCCCCTGGTGATGTAGGCAACGATGCTGTCCCCGTGAACCGGGTTGCAGCACTTTGCGAAGTCGAATAGGATGTTGCTCTCATTGCTTATGATGACCGATGAGGCACTGCGCTCTGTGGGTATGAACCTGATTCCCTGCATCAGCGGGATTAGGGGCTTAACCTCAGGCTTTTTCTCATCATCCTTCTTCTTCTCAACTACCTGTGGAGTATTATCCGCCTGATTCTTGTTGAGCCAGGCCATGATCTTCTTCTTGGCAGAGGGAGTCTTGGCATATTCCAGCCAGGAGTGGTGGGGATGGGCCGAGGGGCTGGTCAGGATCTCCACGACCTGAGTGTTCTCAAGGGGCTTGTTGAGGGGTATGATGGAGCTGTCGGCCTTTGCACCCGTGCAGTGGGTTCCTACCTCCGTGTGGATCTTGAAGGCAAAGTCCAGGGCGGTGGCTCCCACCGGAAGCTCGATGACCCTGCCCTGGGGAGTGAAGACCACGATCGAGTCCTTAAGGAGCTCGTTCTTGATCTCGTCCATGTAATCCTCATTCTGCTCGATTTCCTTGGACCAGTTCTTGATCTTCGTGATGATTTTGTTGTAGTTGACGCTGTCGTAGTTCTTCCAGGCTCCAACCTCACTGCCGGAGGATGCCTTGTACGACCAGTGGGCGGCAACTCCCTCCTCGGCGGTCTTGTCCATCTCCTGGGTTCTGATCTGGATCTCCAGATGCTTGCCGTCAGGTCCGAGGACGGTGGTGTGGAGGGACTGGTAGTTGTTGGTCTTCGGCATGGCGATGTAATCCTTAAACCTGCCCTCGATCGGGTGCCAGGTCTGATGGATGATGCCGAGGATGGTGTAGCACTCCGTGATGCTCTGACAGATTACCCTCACTCCGAGGATGTCAAAGATCTCGTCGATCTCCTTCTTCCTGCGCTTTATCTTAAGGTAAACGGAGTAGACGTGCTTGACCCTGCCTTTTACCTGAATGCCTGTGATGCCAACCTTGGCACAGGCCTTTGTAAGGTCGTTCTGAACCTTCTTGAGATATGCGTTGTATTCACCCTTTTTGGAAAGCAGGAAGTCGTTTATGTACTGGTATGTGTCAGGCTTCAGCGTCTTTAATGAGAGGTCCTCCAGCTCGGTCTTGAGCCAGGAGATACCGAGGTTTCCTGCAAGGGGCGCGAAGATGTCGAGACAGTCCTGTGCGATCTCCTTCTGCCTCTGAGGGGCCAGGGCTCCCAGCGTCCTCATGTTGTGAAGCTTGTCGGAGAGCTTTATGATTATGACTCTCATGTCCTTGCCCATGGCAAAGAACATCTTCCTGATCGTCTCCGCTTCCTGAAGGCTTTTGGACTCGGACTTCAGCTTTGAGATCTTCGTGACACCGTCGACCATTACCGCAACCTCATGGCCGAAATCGCGTTCCAGATCCTCAAGGGTGCATGGAGTATCTTCCACGACATCGTGAAGCAGGCCCGCACAGATTGTATCCGCATCCATTCCCAGCTGTATCAGGATGGAGCCGACTGCCAGGGGGTGGATTATGTAGGGCTCACCGCTCTTTCTCTTCTGATCCCCGTGAAGCCTGTCCGCATACGTTGCCGCGGCACAGATCTTCTTCTGATCCTCAATGCTGTACTGGAATGTCTTCTGTGTGAATACTCTCAATAAATCGTCATGCATGGTACGTCCCCCTGACGACTCTCTCCCTGCCGGAGAGGTCACTTATTATCCGGATGTCCTCAAAACCCGTGTTTTTCAAGATAATAACACAATCATGGGTCTGACGGTAGTCGCATTCGATCATGAGAATGCCGCCGGGTGTAAGATGGGACGGAGACTGTCCTATTATTTCCCTTATTATTCCGAGTCCGTCCTCATCCCTGTCCAGAAGTGCCAGAAGAGGCTCCTTCCTCACTTCATCCGTCACGCTTTCCACCCACTCTGAAGTGAGATAGGGCGGGTTGGTGAGAATCATGTCGAATATGCCGTCTATGGCTGAGAAAAGATCTGAAAGGATGAGGCGGCATGTGCCGTTAACAAGCCGTCTGCTGTTCTCTCCTGCCGTTCTTAAGGCCTCAGGGGAAATGTCTGAGAGCGTCACTTCAGCCTCAGAGGAAGCCTTCACGCTGATTCCGATGGCACCGCTTCCAGTGCACATGTCCAGTACCCGGTAACCTGGCCTGATCTCCTTAAGGGCCTCCTCGACGAGCGTTTCCGTGTCGGGGCGGGGGATGAGGACATTTTCATTCACGAGGAAATCAAGGCCCCAGAACTCCTTATGACCCGTGATGTAGGCCATAGGTATGTGGTTTGCCCTCTGAGCCGCCTTTTCAAGTATGAGTGCACTGTCATCCTCATTTATTTCATCATCGGGTCTCATGAGCTGCCGTACGCGGGTGATGCCAAGAAAGGCCTCCAGAAGCAGGGCGGCCTCACCTGAGGGTGACTCCACGTCCGTGTTGCGTGAGAGGATGGCGGCGGTCTCACGCTTCAGCTCACTTAATCTCATGCGTCCTTCAGCGCCTCTTCACCCGATGCGATCTTCAGTGCTTCAATCACTTCCTCCAGATCGCCGTTCATGACCTGCTCCAGCTTGTAGAGGGTCAGGTTTATCCTGTGGTCGGTAAGACGGTTCTGCGGGAAGTTGTAGGTCCTGATACGCTCAGAGCGGTCACCGGAACCGACCTGACTCTTTCTTGCCTCAGCCCTTTCCTTCTGTTTCTTGGCCTCTTCCATGTCATAAAGACGGGCCCTGAGAACCCTGAGGGCTTTTGCCTTGTTCTTTATCTGGGACTTCTCATCCTGCTGGATGACGACGATGCCTGTCGGGATATGGGTTATCCTGACTGCTGAGTCGGTGGTGTTGACGCACTGACCGCCGGGACCGCCTGCCCTCATGACATCGATCTTGAGATCCTCCTGACGGATCTCGATGTCGGTTTCCTCCGCTTCGGGAAGCACAGCTACGGTTACGGCACTGGTGTGGATCCTTCCGCCCGATTCGGTTTCCGGAACTCGCTGGACGCGGTGGACACCGCTTTCATAGCGAAGTGAACCGTAGACATCCTTTCCCGAGATGGAGACCACGATTTCCTTGATGCCGCCGAGTCCCGTCTCATTGGAGCTCATTACCTCCAGCTTCCACCTCTTGGTTTCAGCATAGTGGGTGTACATCCTGAAGAGATCTGCGGCAAAGAGAGCTGCCTCGTCTCCGCCCGTACCGGCCCTGATCTCCATGATGATGTTCTTTCCGTCCAGGGGATCTGGCGGAATGAGGAGCATCTTGCACTGCTTTTCGGCTTCCTCCCGTTCCTTTTCCAGCTCCGAGAGCTCCTCCTTTGCCATCTCGATAAGATCGGCATCGGTTTCACCCTTAAGCAGTTCACGGGCATCCTTTATTTCCTGATCTATCCTCTGCATGCGGTGCATGGTGTCGATGATGGGTGCAAGGTGACTGCGCTCCATCGTGAGTGCAGTGTACGCCTTCATGTCCTTCATGAATTCACCGTCTGAAAGTTTTTTATCCATTTCCGAGAGCTGTCTCTCATATTCTGCAAGCTTACTGAGCATCTTTTCTCCTGAAATACAAAATATACCAGCTAACCGTTATTTATGTAAATGCATAGTTATAGACCGATTCCCCGTAGGCCCTGAGGGCGAGCAGGATGAGTTTTTCCTTTCCCGTCACCGAGCGGCTTTCCAGCTTCTCGTCTATGTTCCTCATGTAGGTGTAGTAGTCGATCCCGGTACCCAGAGGCTGGAGGATCCTGGTGGCACAGTAGTTCTTCCAGAGGCCCTTCTGCTCATCGGTCAGGAACTGGGGCCAGTTCCTTCCGACCTGCCTGAACAGCAGCTCATGGTATTTGTTCTGGTCGAAGATGAGGTTCTTGAAGAGCTTATCCGCAGGCTTTGTGTTCTGGAGGATTGAAAGATTCAGTGTGTCCCGTTTGGATGTGAAGGTCTCATCATATAATAGTAGCTCGGGATCGGCCTGAGTTGCCCTGTACTCACCGGCACCCTCGGCAAATCTCCTGATGAGGGATTCATCCCGTCTGATGATATCGAGATTGCGCTCCGTCGTTGAAGATGAGATACCGAGCCTTTCAGATCTTCCGGGTTTTTTCAGGACCTGCATCGGGGCCAGGAAGGGAGCCTTGTTCAGGGCAAAGCGAACCATGCCGTCAATGCGGAAGAGTTCCTCCCCGGAGGCATCCCTCAGAGGAGATGCATCCTTCGTGAGATCGAAGGCGTAGACTGTGTTGTCCCTGATGAACACAGGGGCAACGGGCCTCGTGCACCCGTTTCTCGATGTAAAGCCCACTGAGGTCAGCAGCAGGGGAGTGTGGTTCTGTATGTCCACGAGTTTCCTGACCTCATTTTTGGTGTGGATCCTGAAGTACCAGGCATAGAGGTCGGGGTGCTTTTCCTTTATCAGCTTTGTGACGTTTATGGTGGCATAAACGTCGACCATGGCATCGTGGGCCCCGACCTGTTCGATTCCGTTGTCCTCGGTAAGGTGCACAAGCTTGAATGATGTGTTCCCGCTTTCGGTTTTATGGCTGAAGTTTATCCCCTCAGGGGAAAGATCGTGGCATGCCCTGACCAGGTTGATGACATCCCACCTGGAACAGCCATTGGCATACTCCCTTCTGTAAGGGTCGAAGAGGTTTTTGTAAAGATCGTTTCTGATGAACTCATCATCGAAGGCCATGCTGTTGAAGCCAGTGACTGTGGTATCGGGGACCATGAACTCCTTCATTACTGCATTCAGGAACTCCACCTCATCCACACCCTTTTCCATTGCGGTCTGGGGCGTGATGCCCGTAAGCAGGCATGCGTCTATCGAGGGAAGGTAGTCGGGAGTCGGACGCTGATAGAGCACAAGCGGCTCACCGATTATGTTGAGGTCCTGATCCGTGCGTATTCCCGCCATCTGGGCTATTCTGTCCACCTGCGGGTTGGTGCCGAACGTCTCAAGGTCATACCAGAAAATCGAAGGTTTCTTCATGCATCCATAGTAACAGATGAAGGGCTTTTTTTAAATGAAGAGTTGAATGGGGAGTGCGCCTTTATGTACTTTTTGCCCATTGGCAGGCAATAGGTAAGGGTAGTCGGGGGTATAAACATGAAAAAAGGTGATGAATTTTAAAGTAAAAACAGGTGTTTAACCGGTTTTTGCTTTTCAAATATGGGAAGGGGTGTGTTACAATATCTCTTCAGAGGTGTTTATGCAGGATTCTCGCAAGGAAATAATCTCATGGTCCATGTATGACTGGGCCAACAGTGCATTTGCCACCACTGTGATGGCTGCCTTTTTCCCTATTTTCTTTTCCGCATACTGGTCGGCAGGTCAGGATGCATCGGTCTCCACATTCTTTCTGGGTATCGCGAACTCAACCGCATCGCTGGTCGTGGCCCTGCTTGCTCCATTTCTGGGTGCCATAGCAGACAGCGGGTGCTACAGGAAGAAGTTCCTGGTTTTCTTTGCCTTCCTCGGCATGCTGATGACCAGCTGTCTCTGGCTGCTGTCTGCCGGACAGTGGGGGCTCGCGATTCTCTTCTACGTGGCTTCATGCATCGGATTCTCAGGAGGCAATACCTTCTATGATTCACTGCTGCCATGCGTGGCTTCAGATAAGAAGGTTGATTTCGTATCGGCCCTGGGATTCAGCCTCGGTTATATCGGCGGAGGACTTCTCTTCCTTATTAACGTGTTAATGTATTTAAAGCCGGAGCTCTTCGGCATTCCCGATTCCGTTGAGGCCGTCAAGATATCGTTTTTAACGGTCGGTATCTGGTGGTTCGTATTCTCCCTTCCCATCTTCCTCTTCGTTAAGGAGGATGAGAGTGCATGTAAGAAGACCAGAATCAGTGAGAGCTGCAGGCAGGGACTTCGTAACATCATCTCAACCTTCAGGTGCCTGAAATACCTGAAGACCACGGCGCTCTTCCTGGTGGCATACTGGTGTTACATAGACGGTGTCGATACCATCGTCCGTATGGCAACCGACTACGGTTCATCCCTCGGGTTTTCCTCCTCATCCCTCATCGTTGCCCTGCTGATAACCCAGTTCGTCGCCTTCCCTGCGGCACTGCTTTACAACGTTTTCGGTAAGAAGATCGGAACGAGGAATGCGATCCTCGTGGCCATAGCCGCCTACGGAGTCATCGTCATCCTCGGCATCTTCATGACAAAGGAAATCCATTTCTATCTGCTTGCCTGTCTGATCGGGCTCTTCCAGGGCGGTATTCAGGCACTCAGCAGATCCTACTATACAAGGCTTATCCCGAAAAACAACAGTGCCCAGTTCTTCGGATTCTTCAACATGCTGGGTAAGTTTGCGGCCATCGTCGGTCCCTTCCTGGTAGGCTTCGTGACACTTGTGACGAGATCGAACAGACTCGGTTTACTCTCACTTATCATTCTCTTTGCTGTCGGTGGGGTCCTCCTTTCAAAGGTGGATGAGAGCAGGGCAGGTAAGGAAGTGGCTGAGTTTGAAAAGAGCATGAATAGATGAGAAAGCGCATGCTTAGCTTCGTGACGGTCCTGACGGCTGCTCTGTGCTGTCTGTCCGCCCTGGAGCTTGAAGATGTCAACTACTCATTTCAGGCCCTTTACAACGGGACCTTTTCCGCAGTTGCGGCCAATGCCTCGGTGCAGCGTATAGAGCTGCCCGGTGTCAGTATTGAGACAATCAGCAGTGACAGCCTGTCCTACAGGCTTTCATTCAACCGCTCTGATTTAAGCATGTTCATTCCCTGTCTCACCAACGAGGGGGACGGGAGCTGGTACTCCAGACTGCTGAGGAGCGCGAAGAACACCCTCTCACCCCTGGCAGGGGTGGCGGCCGCCCAGCTTGAAAGTGCCGGATACGGCGAGGGTGATGTCATCCTGGACGGAACGATGGAGATCGTTTTCGGTTCGAAATCATCGCTTTCCAGCTGGATCGACCTGATGATACTGCAGGACTGGTCATCGGTATCCTTCATCCTGAAGGTATCGATGCTGGTTTCCGGAAGCCAGGTCAGTGAGCCGATGGCCTTTGAAGGGGAGCTTGAGGGAAAGGGTATCTCCGGCGAGCGGTGCGTGGAGCTTTCCGTACGGGAAATGCTCTGCAACGGGGTAAGGATAACGATGTCCCCGATTCAATTCAGACTTAAATAAAGGAGAAATAAAGTATGAGCAAAGTAGATGAATTCCTGAGGAAATATTCAATTGCCCCGGAATGTGTGGATATGGAGGCACTGACCTCCGGCTTCCTGAAGGAGATGGAAGCAGGTCTTGCTGGTAAGGGCTCCCTTGAGATGATCCCGACATTCACCCGAGAGGACGTTAAGGTCCGCCCCGGTGAGAGCGTCATCGTCCTCGATGCGGGCGGTACAAACTTCAGAACGTGTCTTGTCACCTTCGACGAGAATCTCTCTCCCGTCATTTCCGACTTCAGGAAGGTCGGAATGCCCGGCGTTAAGGCAGAAGTATCCGCCAAGGAGTTCTTCGGTATCCTGGCTGACAATGTGGAACGCCTTATCGACAAGTCCGACAGAATCGGATTCTGTTTCAGCTATGCGGCAACAATCCAGCCCGACCATGACGGAGTACCGATTGTCTTCTCAAAGGAGATCAAGGCACCGGAAGTTGTCGGAATGCCCGTGGCAGCCTCCCTGCTTAAGGAGCTCGCAGCAAGGGGATATGATGTATCCAAAAAGAAGTACAGCGTTGTAAACGACACGGTCGCAACTCTGCTTGCAACCCGCGCCGGTGTGAAGGAAGAGGCTGATGGTTACGTCGGTTTCATCCTCGGAACAGGTACGAACACGGCATATACCGAAGACAATTCCAGGATTGTGAAGCTCTCTGGTCAGCCTGAGGGCCGCCAGATCATCAACGTTGAGTCCGGCAACTACGATCTCAGCTGCGGTGACATCGATAAGGAGTTCTTTGCTTCCACGAAGAATCCCGATGGCTATCACTTCGAGAAGATGATAAGCGGTGCATACCTCGGTGCCTTTGCCACATTCGTGCTCAACAGGGCAATTGACGAGGGTATCTTCAGCCCGGCTTTCGCAGAGCGCTTTAGGGCAATTGAGGGCGGTCTTACCACAACCACCATGTCCTTCTACCTTGAAAAGTGCCATAACCAGGATTATGACCTTGTCAGGTGCGTGGAAGGCAATGAGGAGGATGCACTCAATCTCTGGCTCATTCTCCGTGCCATCATCGAGAGGGCTGCAAAGCTTACGGCCGTCAATCTCTCATCGGCAGTGCTGAAGACAGATGCGGGCAAAAATCCCCGCTATCCCGTCATCATCAACGCAGACGGAACCACCTTCTACAAGACTGAGTTCCTGAAGCAGTACACCGAGTTCTATCTCCATGAGTTCCTGGAGAAGAAGCACGGAAGATTCGTGAAGCTCGTCAGGATCGATGACAGCCCGGTACTGGGTGCCGCGATCGCGGGACTCTCAGTCTGATAAACAAAACGGCATGGTTCAAACCATGCCGTCACTTTTTTGAATCAGTTGGCTCTCTCGATCAGGGATCGCTGATAGGAAAGTATCCTGTCATGGAGCTCCTGATTGTCCCCCTTAAGGTCCACGAGAACCCTGAGGACGGGTTCGGTGCCACTCGGACGCATCCACATGTATCCTAAGGAATTTCCGCTGCCGTCCAGGAATCTTACCTTGAGACCGCCCTTTGCCTCGGCGCTTCTGAACTTTTCTCCGATGCCTTCCCGATCGATTATGCCTTCTGTCTGGAATACGGTGTATGAAGCACAGCCCGGGATGAAGGGTTTAAGCTCTGAGTCGAAGGTTTTTACGAGAAGATCCTCATAGCGAGTCTTGAGACCTGCCCAGTCGCGGCTCTTCACTCCCATCTTGGCAAGGGCTGAGAACGCTCCTGTTGTCGTGTAGACGGGAAGGGCCTCCAGCAGGGAGTCAATCGAAATGTCCTCTGGCTCTGCACCAAGGGTTTTCATGATGTAGCTGAAGAGTTTTTTATCCGAGAGGAACTTCAGGAAGGTGAATGCCGTATTCAGGGGATCCCTTACAGATGCGGGCTTCGTGATGTTTCCTCCGTTACTGCCTTCCCCGAGCACCTTAACGGTGTAACCGTCCGAGATCAGCTTTTCTCCCAGGTTCACGACATTAGCTTCTCCGACCTCTGCGCGGAATACCTTTGCCCCGAAGGCCTGTGCTATCATGTCGATCCTCTCACTGGTAGGGCCGTTCACGCTGACTGCGATGTTCTTTCTGCCTGCCAGGGAGAGGGCTGCCACCTCGATGGTGACGACCAGGGCAAAGACTTCCTGAGCCTGAAGGATGTGTCCCTTTCCGTCTCTTCCGATGTAGACGAAGTTGCCCCTGTCCCCGTCATTGTCAGGGGTGTAGCCGAGAAGGTATGCCGGGTTGTCGGCATGGAGCTTTTCAAGAAACTCCCTGACCGGAACGAGATTCTCCCCTTCGGGAACTATGGCGTGGGCAACAGCGCCCACCGTGTCGTTGATGGCTGAGAACTTCACGCCGAGTTCGGTAAGCAGGCTTCTGTCGATTGAAGCTGCCCTGGCTGAACCGTTGAAGTCGACCGCAATTCCAACGTCGCTTCTGAAGCCCTTGGGAAGAGCGGCAGTATTCAGGACGAAGCTCCTGTAAAACTCAAGTGCATCGGCCTTTTCCTTTTCCATCCTGAAAAGGCACTCATTGCGCTTTGCCTGGGGGCATGCGTCAATGAGCTTTTTTGCCATCTCAACCACATCATCGGAGGCGATCATCTCCCTGAGGATTGAAATGAGCTTTTCCGCATCCTGCTTTGAGAACACTCCGCCCTTTTCACCGAACTTGAAGCCGTTGTGGCCGATGGGGTTGTGGGAGGCTGAGATGTAGTAGAAGTAATCTGCATTGTGGCTTTGTGCCATGATCTCGGGAGCTGCCGAGATGTAGAGGTACCTGACATCGTGGCCCAGAGAGATAAGTGTCTTTATTGAAAGAAGTGCCAGGGAGTACCCTGTGGGCCTCGCATCCTGACCCAATAGCACTGAGGCACCCTGTCTGTTTACGAAGGCTGAAAAGGCACGGGCGATGGTGACGACGATTACCTTGTCCTCGTCACTGATCATCCTGGTGTCATCTTCCTCATTGCCCGTTGAGGCAAAGACAGCCCTGAGTCCTGATGCGGAGAGGATATAACCGTCAAGCCTCTGACGTACTCTGTCACTGGTTGTGTTAATCTGTGAAATTGATCTGTGCTGCATACCATCGATTATAACATGATTGATTTATTGGTTGTTAGCTAATATCATCAATAGGTCATGAAAAAGAGCATCATCATCCTTCAGGACCTTTCCTGTTTCACCAAGGCAAGCATTAACATCTCCCTTCCGGTATTGGAAGCGATGGGCGCCGACTCGGCGGTCCTGCCCCTGACTCTCCTGTCCACGCAGTCGGACGGCTTTGACAACATCTATGTCAGGGACCTGGCAGGCTGCTGCATGGAAGTTCTTGATAAGTTTTCCCAGAACGGGTTTGCCTTCGATGCATTTCTTTCGGGTTACCTTTCAACTCCTGACCAGTATGAAGTGGCTTACTCGGCAATGAAGCTCCTGAGGGAAGGAGCTATCAGGATAATCGATCCGGTTCTCGGTGATGACGGCAATCTCTATCCCGGCTTCACCACGTCCCATGTGGATATGATGAGGAAGTACATCAGAAATGCATCCGTCATAACACCGAACTATACGGAGGCATGCATGCTGACGGGAAAAACCAGGGTGGATGACATTCTCTCAGAATTCTCACATCTCACTCCTGCCTCCGTTGTCATCACGTCGCTCCCCACTGAGGACGGGAAGGTTGCCACTCTTGTCAGCTCTGATGGTGTGGTAAGAATTGAGGCCCAGCGTGATCTCGGGGCCTCCGTGCCCGGATCCGGAGATCTCTTCTCTGCCGTGCTTTCCGGCAGGCTGCTTCATGGCTCTGATGTCTTTTCAGCCGCCTTTGACGCTGCCCGCATCACCACCGATGCCATAAGGCACACGCTTTCAACCGGAAGAATCCGGAGGGCCGGGATTGACATCGTAACTGCAATAAGGGGTGTTGTATGAAGGTGCTGGTGCTGTGCTCGGACAGGGCTGAGGGAGCCCTCTTCACGGAGGAGGAGTTCATCCTCCGCGTTACGGGTGTCGGGAAGGAAAACGCACTTCTGAACACGGTTCTTGCCATAAAGGAGTGTGACCCCGATCTTATTATCAATGTGGGAACGTGCGGTGCCAAAAAGGGCGAAGCCTCGATCGGGGACATATGCACCGTAAGGCGGGTAATAAACCGGGATGCGGACCTCACGATGTACCGGCTTCCGAAATACACGACGCTCTCAGCCGACCGCTCGACTGAAGGCCCGCTGGACATTGCTGAAGAGGGTTTCGTGCTTGCTTCCTCCGATACCCTTGCCGTCACCGCGATTGAGGAAGCAGGCTTATATGACATGGAAGCCTTCGGGATTGCGAAGGCGTCTAAGGCCCTGGGAAAGCCTCTTGTGATCATAAAGGGCGTGAGCGACATCGTAGGTGAGCATGTGGCACTGAAGGATTACAGGAAGGTGCTGAAAAAGCTGGCTTCAGACCTCCATGAGGAAGCTTTACGTCTCTGCAGGGAGCGCCGGGAGTTCGGGTCTCTGTAGTCTCACATGGGAGTAATCGGTCCTGGCCTTCAGCCTCTCAGCCAGATCTGAAAGCTCGATATCGAAACGGTCAGCCATGGCGTTTCCTCCGCTTAAGAGCAGTGCCAGTGTCTCGGGCCTCGTATCATCTAGCTTTATCTTTTCCTTCGTCAGCTCTGAGAAGATCCTGATGTACTCGCAGTCACTGATTCCCTTCATCGTGTCATCGATAAGCTCCATCTGGGCATTTGGATATATCTTCATCACAGGCTCAGCCCAGGAGGAGTATCCTCCCGAGATTCCGGAGGGATCGAAGGTATATCTGGTTCTTGAGGTGGAAAGGGAAAGGATTGTTATCTTATCCGCCTCTGGATAGAGTTTCTTTGCTTCAAGGTATGCAAAGAGAGCTGGATTGTTGGCAATGAGTCCGCCGTCGAGCAATGCCATGGTCTCCCCGCCGGGGCCTTCCATCATCTTGGGGCGGAAGTATATCGGGGCTGCGCTGGTTGCCCGGGCGGCATCGATGAGTTTGATGTGCTTCAGATCGTTGTAGCTTGAGAGAATCCTCTCACGCCCCAGGATGGAGTCATAGGAGACGACCATGGTCGGAACCAGAGCGTCCTCAAGCTTTCCGTCATGAAATAGGGTGCGGAGGAAGAACTCATACTGGGTAACGTCATACTTGTCCGAAAAGACGCTTCCCAGCAGCCTGGTCTTGGCGGAGAAGATTTCCCTGGCATGGTCCAGGTAAATGTCAGAAAATTTTTCCGGATCGGCTGCCGGTGTGATTACCCCGTGGAAGGTCTCTTCCGGCTTCCTGAAAATCTTCTTTTCGGTTGTGATCCAGCTGTATGCTTCCCTGTTTTCCTTTTCCACGGTTGCAGACGGGGCTGAGAGACCCATTGCGATGAGACCTCCCGTGCTCGTTCCCGCGATCAGGTCGAAATGGGCATAGAAGGGAATTCCGTCATCGGTTTTCGCGGCAAGCCTGGCAAGCACCCGGGCAGGGATTATTCCCCTTATTCCTCCGCCGTCAATGGACAGGACAAACCTTTCCTCTGCTTGTCTTTCTTTTTTAAAGATGTTATTCCATATACCCATGGAATGAAGATTGCTACATTCCATGACCGGGGTCAATAGCTATGTATGAAAATTGTCGTCTTTGTCCGAACCTGTGTGGTGTGGACAGAAGGGTCCGTACGGGAATCTGCGGCCAGAGGGACAGCGCGAGAATCGCCTGGGCAGGTCTTCACCGGGGTGAAGAGCCTCCTGTGACGGGAGCTCACGGCTCCGGCATGATCTTCTTCACCGGATGTCCGCTGCACTGCCGATACTGCCAGAACCATCAGATATCGGGAGCCCATGGGAGCAATATGGGATTCACCGTATCCGATGAGGAGCTTGCAGAGCTCATGCTTTCCCTGGAGCGGCAGCATGCGGCAAGCCTCAATCTCGTTACCGGAACCCACTTCATTCCATCGATAATAAACGCCCTTGAAATTGCGAAGAAGAAGGGCTTTTCCCTTCCGGTGGTATGGAACACATCAGGTTATGAAAGCATTGAGGGGCTTAAGCTGATAGATCCCTATGTGGATCTCTATCTTACAGACCTGAAGAGTCTTGATGAAAAGGTTTCCGAAGTATTCTGCGGAAGAAGCCGCTACAAGGATGCGATCATCCCGGTGATGGATTTCATAGTGAAGCACCATCCCGTCACCGACCTTGATCGTCTGAATGGCACGATAGTGAGACATCTGGTATTTCCGGGAACACTCGGTGCCACACTGGATGTGCTGAAGTACTACCGGGATCACTATATGAAGCACTGCTTCCTTTCACTGATGGTTCAGTTCGTCCCGCCAAGGGAGAATGATGAGAAGTTTGCGCCCATGAGCGACATGGAATATGACATTCTGATAAACGCCCTTGAGGAGCTGGGCATTGAGGACGGCTTCATTCAGGAACGGGGAGACGAAATCCTGTGGATTCCCGATTTCAGGAAGGACTGTCCGTTCCCCCGATCCTTTGCCGATGTGAATGAATACTTTCTTTCCCTTAAGCGGGAAAGAGGACTTTAACCGATCGTCGTTCCGGTGTAGGCTTCGCCCTTAAGAATGCGGATCGTGTTTTCGGTGTTCCTGCCGTCGGCACAGACGACACGGATTCCTGCTTCCCTCGCCAGCCCCGATGCGATCGGGTCAAATGGGGTGTTCTTTCCCGGTACCCACTCGGTTCCGACCATTTTGATGAAATCATCCCAGGAGATGTCATCCAGCGGCTTTGCCTCAGGATTCTTCCTCGGGTCATCTGTGTATACCTTTGCGATGTTGGAAAGGTTGACTATGAGCTTTCCTCCGAATCTCTTTGCAAGATAGACGGCATCGGTGTCGGTGGAAAAACCGGGCTTCCACCCCGCGGCAACCAGGATCCTCCCGCTGAAAGCGATGTCTCCGGTTGGGTCTGTTACAAGATCATCGGGACAGACATCCGAAAAGACAGCCCTTACAAGAGCACCGTTGAGATGGGTTGCCCTGATGCCGAGCATGTCCTGAGTATATGCATCCGCATCGCTCCTGATCTCCCTGAGCGCACCCTGATAAATCCTTGCAGGAGCACCGCCTCCGCAAACCAGGATGAGTTTTCTCTCTTCATCCTCACCAAGATATTCCATTACAGCCTTTCTGAAGTCGGAAAGGAACGCCGTATCAACTTTGTCGGGTGCGATGATTGAGCCCCCGAGGGACAGTACTGACAACATATGAATCCTCCGGCATTGATTTTATCATCATAGAGGGCACTTAATAAACCCTCAGTTTAACCTATTTCTTAAACCCTTATAATACAAAGGTTTGGGAGAAAACGACATTTTCCGTTTATTATTAATAGATGATAAACAGGAGGTAAATCATGAATCATTTCAACTGTGTCCTTATGGAAGGCAACGTCTGCACAGAGCCCAAGGCAGTTCTTACAAGTCAGAAGACGGGAGCGGAGCTCGTAAGCTTCCGTCTGGCATCCAACCGGTACTACACATCCCGGGACGGACAGAAGGTACAGGAGGCCCTCTTCATCGGCGTCGAGGCGTGGGGTGAGCTGGGACGGCGTGTTACCGACTGCGTCCTGAAGGGAATGCCCGTCAGGGTAGTTGGAAGACTCAGGATGAGCGAGTGGACCGATAAGGAGGGAGTCTCCAGGGACCGTCTCCAGATCGTAGCCGAGCACATCGAATTCAGAAGACCCGCAAAGAAAGGAGGCGGTGCTGATGAGGAAGTGACACTCAACATCGAAAAGGATGAGAGTGTCGGCGAAAGCTGTGTCATCTACGAATACTGACGCGCATTCCTGGAAAAAGTGACCTGCTTTGTCCGTTATGGGAAGGCAGGTCTATTACATCAATTGGGAATAGTGGAAATAAGGAAATGATGATACCGAAAACGGAATGGAGCTATGGAGTATAGATTACTTCAGTGTTGCTCTCCCCGAAGGAAATGCCCCTGGTGGCGCACACGTAGAAATCTTCCGCCCGGTTGGTGTCATCACTACCGTTGAACCTGTTCACGGTGCGCGTGCTTGTCGTCATTTTTGAATTCACTGCGCCTCCGAGCCAGTCGAAGGAGGCTGTGAGTGTTTTGTACGATTTTTCCACTGAGGAAGATCCGAAGCCGGAGTACGTTGTCGATTCACCGTCCGTGTAAACGACCGCATCGATCACTTCCCCGTCACCTGCCTTCGTGTCATAGAGAACAAGAGCACCGTTGTTTGTACCAAGTCCCTTGGAGGCGCCGGCCGCCACGTTATACACCGTTCTTCCGCTTCTGTTGGTATATGAGGGTTTATCTGGTGTGGTGTTCCACCAGATTACTATGTAATCACCTCGGTTAAGCTCCAGATGAGGGAGGATGAAGCCGTGGTTCTCATTTCCCTTTGTTCCGTCAGAAAAGTAAACACCCTCCGTGCTTCCGTCCGAGTAAGCCTGTATCTCAATTCTGTCCGGCTGGGTATCAGTGCCCTTGGATGAGAACTCTGTTATCTTCAGCACGGGAATCCTGGTGTTCTTTCCTGAGATGTCAAGGAGAAGGGATGTGGTGTTCCCGGCCAGATCTGAGACGACGAGGTAAAGCTCCCTTGCACTTCCGACCGGAAGTGAGGAGGTGAAGGTCAGCTTCACCAAATCAGGCATCGTCATCGTTACTGATGGTGCTTCACCTTCCGATATTGCCTTTCTTACCCTGATTTCCTCTGAAAAGAGGAGGGTGACTGTATGAAGGTCGGTGCACTTCATGGTGACAAGGTAGGGGAGTGTCCTGTCCCTGGATGAAAAAAGGTTGAAAACATTCAGGGGCTCTTCACTTTGGCAGGCAATAAGTGATAAAAACGTAACGACGGAAAGTAATAATTTCTTCATATTAATAATAAACTCAAATCGTTCTTTTTCACTGGAGATGATATGGCTAAGCTTTGGCAGAAAAACTATTCAATAGACCTTCTCATGCAGCACTTCACCGTGCGCAATGACTATATCCTTGATCAGGAGCTGCTGCTCTCTGACTGCACCGCCTCGATCGCGCATGCCCGCATGCTCGAGTCCATCGGCGTGCTCACTTCAGATGAGCTTCAGAAGCTCACTGAGGGCCTCAGAAAGATAATTGAGGCAAAGCTCACCACCGGATTTGAGATCAGGGAGGAGGATGAGGACTGCCATACCGCCATCGAGGGTTATCTCAGCAGTGTTTACGGTCAGACCGGAAAAAGAATTCACACCGGAAGGAGCAGGAATGACCAGGTTCAGACCGCGCTGAGACTGTATATGAGGGAAGCATCCGTCAGGATCGCCATGGAAACGCTTTCCTTTGCCAGGGAGCTTCTGGCCTTCAGCGGTAAGTACAGAAACGTACCCATGCCGGGAAGGACCCACATGCAGCTGGCCATGCCTTCCTCAGTAGGTCTCTGGGCCGCATCGTTTGCCGAGGAACTCATAGATGAGGTTAAGGACCTCATCGGAGTAAGCACTCTGCTTGACCAGTGTCCGCTCGGAAGTGCCGCTTCCTACGGAACACCGCTTCCCCTGAACAGGGAGATGACGGCTTCCCTGATGGGCTTTGAGAAGGTCCAGAACAACGTGCTCTATGCCAACAATTCCAGGGGTAAGTTCGAGGCAATGCTGCTGGACAGCCTTTCCTACATTGCCCTGACGATAACGAAGCTCAGTCAGGACCTCATCCTCTTCACGCTTCCCGAGTTCGGTTACTTCTCCCTTCCGAAGGAGCTTACCACCGGAAGCTCCATCATGCCGCAGAAGAAGAATCCTGACGGTCTGGAGCTGGCACGCAGCCGCTCAGCGCTCATCACTTCTGCATCCGAACGGGTGAAGGATACGATCAGGAGCCTTCCCAGCGGATACAACAGGGACTTTCAGGATACCAAGGAGCCAATGCTTGATGGTGTCAGGGCGGCCTTTGACCTCGTGGCCATCATGGCCCGCATGGTGGGCGGTCTTGAAGTCCATGAGGATGCACTTCTTGCCGCATGCAGAAGCGAGCTCTATGCCACTGACAAGGTATTTGCCATGGTTAAGGAGGGCAAGAGCTTCCGTGACAGCTACAGGGAGGTAGGACTTGACCTGGAGAGCGTAAGCAGGATCGATCCCTATGAGGCGCTTTTATCCCGCACAAGCACCGGATGCAGCAATAATCTCGGACTTGAGAAGGCAGAAAAGGAAGCAGACAGCCTTGCAGCTGCCTGCTCTGAAAAGATGGAACGCTTCCAGGGGGCCTATGAGGACCTGACCGGAAGGGAGGGCTTCAGCGTCCTCACGTGGTAGTTGGGGCAACTCTTTCCAGGACGGGAGTGTGACGCTTATCGTTCTGGAATGCTTCGGCAATGTTGATGAGATAGTCACCGATGTGCTCGAGGTTTCGTTCGACTTCGAGCATGATGAGTTCGGTCTGAATGTCCGAGCTTCCTTCACCGAGTCTCTTATGCACTCTTTCCGAGAGCACCCTATGCTGCTGGTTGATGCTGCGTTCGTAGGCATTTGCCTTTTCCAGATCATCCCTGGTAAGGCCTCTGTCGGTCCTTGCCGAGATGAATGACAGGAACTGTCCGACCATGTCGACGAGACTCTTCATCTCAAGCTCCTCATCGGGAGTATAGGTAAGATGCTGTTCTATTCTCTGTTCAGTGAGCTTTATCAGGTTGAAGATGCTGTCCGTAACCGATTCAAGTTCATCTATGACACGCAGGAATGTTGAAACCTGGGAGGCATTGGAGGCGTTTGGACTTTCCTTCTGGATCTTCACGCACACTTCCATGAGCTGTTCCTGCATCTGGTCCGCATAATCCTCACTCTTTTTCATTTCACTTACAATCTGCTTGATGTCGATGTTGTTCCTGGCAAAGGCATTGGTGTAAGACCCATACATCTCCTCTGCAAGGGATGCCATCTTTGTGATCTCACCCTTGACGGTAACAAGGTAGAGCTCGGGAGTTTCCATGATGGGACCTGAGATGTAGGAGAAGTGGTAGTCGTCCTTGTTGTAGACCTTTTTGTCCCTGACAAGCTTCGTGATGAGATGGGCATACTTTCCGATGAACGGAAAGAAGATGAGCGTGTTCACTGAATTGAAGAGGGTATGGAACATTGCCAGGAAGGCGGGGAGGGTTTCCCTGAGTGCTTCTCCGCTCATGGTGAAGATGTCACCCGGCGTGATCGCATTGACAACTACTATCATCGGCTTGAAGAGGATCATGGCAATTACTGAGCCGATACAGTTGAAGAGGATGTGGGCGAGTGCGGCCCTTCTTGCACTGGTCGATGCACCGACTGAGGCCAGATAGGCGGTTACTGTGGTACCGATGTTCTGTCCGAGACAGAGGGCGCATGCCGTGTAGAGTCCGATCCAGCCCTGATATGCCATTGTTATCGTTATGGCCATGGTGGCTGATGAGGACTGGACGATTATCGTCAGGATAGTGCCTATCAGGACGCAGAGCAGCATAGAGAGTACCGAACCGTCCTCGAAGCGGGAAAGGAAACTCAGGATTTCCGGGTTCTTGGAGATATCCGGCATCGAGTCCTGCAGAAATTCAAGTCCAAGGAAGAGAATACCGAAGCCCAGGAATATTTCCGATACCTCGATAAGACGCGACTTGTCGGAGAACATCAGCGGAAGGGCAACTGCCACGGCAACGAGCGACAGGACGGTGATGTCCATTTTGAAGCCGAGCAGGGCAACGATCCAGCCTGTAACGGTAGTTCCTATGTTGGCACCGAGGATCACCCCGATGGCCTGCGTCAGGTTCATCAGCGAGGCGTTGACGAACGAGACGACCATGACGGTCGCCGCCGAGGATGACTGGATTATCATCGTCACGATTATGCCTGTAAGCACAGCCATAAGCCTGTTGCCGGTCATGAGATGGAGGATACTCTTCATCTTTGATCCGGCACATTTCTGCAGACCGTCGGACAGGAGCTTCATTCCGTAGAGGAAGAGACCCAGTGAGCCTGCTATTTTCAAGATCATGAGGATTAGGTCCATAACCTAAAACCTATCAGATAATCGGATGAGGTTGTAACGGTGAATTGTAAAATCTGTGTAAAACATGCTTGAGACCGGCTTGAATCTTTGTAACCGACAAGGGGGTAAATCCGATTGAACTTTTATTTCTCTTTAATTACAGTATAGGCCATGAGTATCATTAAGCCACACAAACTTGGAGTAATTGCGGGTCCCGGCACGGAGTATTTTGCGGGCAAGGTGGTGAAACACCTCAGAAGACTTTACATAGACCGTTACGAGAAGGTATCAAAGGCTCTCAGCAAGCGTCATGACATAAGTGAGGAACAGCTTCTTAAGACTGTCACGCTCATGGATGACCTTGACAGCAAGAAGATTCCCACGGGAAAGCTTCCTTCCTCGTTCTACTGTCCTGATTTCACGATAAACGTGAAGTATACCAGGTTCGCCAACGGGGAGGAGAAGGCGGAGCTTATCGACCCGGTAAGGGGACTGAACGTCTACATCATCTATGATGTGTCCAATCCCGCTCCGATCAGGGTGGCCGGTCTTGAGGATCCCCAGCCGCTGAGCGTGAATGACCACCTGATGTTCCTCTTCACGACAGTCGATGCCGTACGTCTGGCAGGCGCCGCTTCAATCACGCTGGTGCTCCCCACATATCCCTATGCAAGACAGCACAAGAAGGCAGGCCGTGAGGCACTCACCGCATCGCTCTTCGCCCGCTTCTGCGAGCAGCTCGGTGTTTCCAGGATAATCACCCTCGACATCCACTCCCGTGAGATCGAGAATGCCTTCAGGACATGCCACCTGGAAAACCTCCATGGCTCATACCAGACACTCATAGCCCTGAGAAAGGTCATCGACCTTGCCGATCCCGACCTCGTCGTGGTTTCCCCCGACACCGGTGCGGTCTCAAGAAACAAGTTCTATGCACAGGGCCTTCACAGACCTCTTGCCATGCTCTACAAGGAGCGTGACTACTCAATCGTCAGCAAGGACGCAAAGAATACGAACATCAAGAGCATCAACCTCCTCGGTGATGTCAGGGGTAAGACAGTGCTTATGGCAGATGATATGATTGCCACAGGCGGTACCATGATCATCGCGATGAGGGAGCTGATGAAGCTCGGTGCCAAGAAGATAATCTGTATGGTCTCACTCCCGTTCTTCAACGGAAATGCCATCGAGAACTTCGATGCCGCATACCGCGAGGGTGTGTTCTACAGGATAATCGGAACCAATGCGGTCTACCAGGGAAAGGACCTTCTGGAGAAAGAGTGGTTCGTCCAGGCCGACGTGACTGAGCTCTTCGCCCGCGTAATTTCACGCCTCCACCACGGAAGAGCCATTTCACCGCTGCTCGATAACAGACGCTTCATCCAGAAGCTTATTGATCAGTCCCAGGCCACACCGGGCATCAAGGGTGACGACGATGTCGTCGGCCTTCCCGACTGAGACACATAAGGAATAAAGACTCATGCAGATGTCAAAGCGTATCTCATCCTTCCAGTGCTCTCCGATCAGGAGACTGGTACCTTACTCCAGGGAGGCTGAGAAAAAAGGAATACATGTAATCCATCTCAATATCGGTCAGCCCGATATCAAGACTCCGAGGGAAGCACTCGATGCGATCAACTCCTACAGTGAGGACGTCATCGCATACGGTGTTTCCGAGGGTGAGTATGAGCTCAGGCAGGCTCTCTGCACCTACTATGAGAAGTACGGTGTCAGCGTTACTCCTGACAACATCATGATCACGACGGGAGGCTCCGAAGCGCTGCAGTTTGCCTTCATGACCCTCTGTGATCCCTATGATGAGATCATCATTCCCGAGCCCTTCTATACCAACGTCTCGACCTTTGCAAACATCGCCATGGTCAACCTCGTTCCGGTTACGAGCCAGGTCGATGATGCCTTCGTGCTTCCCTCAATAGATGAGTTTGAGGCCAAGATCAGCAAGAAGACCATGGCCATCCTGCTCTGTTCACCAAACAACCCGACGGGTCACGTCTATACCAGGAATGAACTTACACATCTGCTGGAGCTTTGCAGGAAGCATGACATCTTCCTCATCGTCGATGAGGTTTACAGGGAATTCTGTTACGATGGTGAATCTTTCACCAGTATCCTTACCTTCCCCGAGTACAGGGACAGGATCATATGCATCGACTCCTTCTCAAAGCGGTTCTCGATGTGCGGAAGCCGCATCGGTGCCATCGTATGCTACAACAAGGATGTGCTTGACAGTGCGATGAAGCTGGCTCAGGCCCGCCTCTGTCCCCCTGCAGTGGAGCAGGTAGCCGCAGCTGCGGCACTTACCGCTCCCCAGAGCTACATCGATGATGTGGTGAAGGAGTATGAGAGGAGAAGAAACACTCTGGTCAGTGCGATCCAGGAGATTCCTGGATGCAAGCTCTCCCGCCCGAGGGGAGCCTTCTACTTCGTCGTTGACTTCCCTGTAGATGATGCCGAGCGCTTTGCGATCTTCATGCTCAGGGACTTCAGCTGGAACGGCAACACAGTCATGTTCGCCCCTGCGGAGGACTTCTACGTTTCCAAGAACCTCGGAAAGACACAGGCAAGAATTGCCTATGTGCTCAATGAGGATGAACTGAAACTGGCAGGAAAGTGTCTTGCCGAAGGTCTCAGGGCATACAGAAAACAGGTAATGGGACTCAGATAAGGGGTATATGATGATCTTTGGAGATGACAGTCTCGCAGCATCCATCCGCCCGGATAAGGCGAAAAGGAACATTCAGGAAGCAAAGCAGTATTTCAGGAACGATGTTTCCTCCATCGCAAAGATCATCTCGGCGTACTATCCGCTTGAGATACTTAAGATGGCTGCCTGGGAGGAGCGGAGGATACACCTTTCAGCAAAGAATGAGCTTAGCGTCTTTGAGGCATCCTTCCTTCCGCTCATCCTCCAGTCCGTCGTCCAGTCCTCTGAGTTTTTCACCGACAGGGGCTTTTCTGCCAACAGGGATGTGAAGAAGAAGGACTGGGACAGACTCAAAAGCCTTTCAAAGGATGCTGCCAAGCGCCTTCTGTGGTTCATTGAGAACACTGCCGTCGATGCAGTCCATGAGGGCAGGATCAAAGGCGAACACTATGCTCAGTACAGGGACACCATACTTGGACAGTTCTTCTTCCCCTGCCTGGATGATGAAAAGCTTCAGAGCAATGAGGCCTATTCTCAGGTAATATTCTCCGGTGACGAGGACCGACTTAAGGAACTTACCGGAAGTGATGCTTCCTTCGTCGTCGGTGAACTGAAGAAAATATGTGACAACGGAAGAACCGGCATTTCCCGTCTGTCAGAAGACAGCCGCCTGATCCATGAGGAAATCGATGCAAAGATAAAGGCTCTCAGGGAGAAGGAACCCGAGCGCAGTGAAAAGGAGCTCATGGGACGTGTCATCAGGGAAGGGGGATATTCATACCGCCTTGATGACCTGAAGCACAAGCGTGATGATATGGACCTCTTTGAGGTGGAAAGGGTCTCGCTCTTAAGTACATCCGTCCTTAAGTTATTCTCCGCTTCCATTTCATCCTACCACGGTGACTTCCTTGAGGAGGGATATCTTCCTGCCACGGTAAAGCCGTTCCTGCGTTTTGCCGACCGGTTCTACTGCTTCACGGGAAGAACGCTCTTCTCATCCCTTCCGGTTGCATTCATTAAGGAAGGCATCATAAGTCAGGACAAGCTGCAGAAGTTCTTCACGGCATATGTGCTCCGTCTCTTCAATGAAACGGACAGCGTCGATGTCTATCAGTGGAGGGGAAACAGGTTCGACATCTCTCTCCTGCCTTCCTTAAGCTGGTGTGACGTCCTTGATAGGCCGGAGGTCTTTGAGAGCAAGATGCAGAGCATAGAGGAAGAGCTTGCAAGAAAGCCGCAGAAGGGACACACCAGACTGGTTGTCTTCCCTGACGGAGCTGAAAAGCTTCAGAAGCGCGGCGATGCTTCTTTCTCAATCTCCCTTGCAGAGATAATCAGGACTGCCGGAGATGAGAAGCTTACCAAGGAATTCTACAGGACGCTGCTCGGTCCCTTCAGCCTGGAAGCAGGTGACATGGAAGAGTTTGCCGACGTCATCGATGATGATTTCGTCAATGAGGAACAGTCTCAGGAGGAAATCGAACCCCTTTCCGTGGAAGTTGAGTATGAATATGACAGCGAGGATGATGACCAAAAGGCAGCCGAGCTGGACGAGAAGTACTCCCATGAAACTGAAAATCCTGCCGAATCCGATTACACTCCGAAAAGCAGTGAGGAGCTGAAGGCCCTTGCGGACAGATATGCCCTCCCTGAGGAGATGAAGAACGGGGATGTGGTCGAGGAATTCGATGAGCTTGAAACCGATGAGTTTGAGGATGAAAAGGAAGAGGATGCGGAAGGGGAACTTCCGTCCCTTTCCAATGATCAGCTGTCTGACATTGATGATGATGATTATTACACCGAAAGCGATGAGGAGAAGGATGAGGCCATCACCCCTGACATCGACCCGGCTTCCGCATTCCTCGATGATGATGACTATGATGATCAGCTGACACTCTTCGATCCCAAGAGCCCCACTGAGCCAAACTGGGATACGGTTTACGTTCCCCTTCCCGATCATGCAGAAGAGGAAGATCTTGCTGAGATCGAGGATGACACCGAACTTCTGCATGAGGAAGACGGTGCAGGGGAGGAAGAGACCCTCGATGAGGTATCAGAGGAGCCAGAGGAAACCCAGATCGGTCTTCAGCCCTCAGAGGTGATGGAAGAACGCTGTGAGGAAGAAACCCTCATTGAGGAAGCTGAGGACACTCAGCTTCTTGAAAAGGAAGATGGAGTTACTCCTTCACAAACAACTGATGAAGTCCCCATAAGCGATGAAACATCAGAAAATACTACTTTAAGTGAATCTGAGGCCATTGTAAGCACAGCAGACGAAGCAGAAGCAACCGAAGAATCTGAAGTATCTGAGGAACCTGAAGTAGCTGCAGAGCCTGAAGTATCAGAAGTATCAGAAGAATCTGAAGTATCTGAAGAACCTGAAGTAGCTGAGGAACCTGAAGTATCAGAGGAACCTGAAGTAGCTGAGGAGCCTGAAGCATCAGAGGAGCCTGAAGTATTAGAGGAACCTGAAGTATCAGAGGAACCTGAAGTATCAGAGGAACCTGAAGTAGCTGAGGAACCTGAAGTATCAGAAGAACCTGAAGTATCAGAAGAACCTGAAGTATCAGTGGAACCTGAAGTTTCGGAGGAACCTGAAGTATCAGAAGAACCTGAAGTCTCAGCAGAACCTGAAGTCTCAGAAGAACCTGAAGTATCAGAAGAACCTGAAGTATCAGAGGAACCTGAAGTATCAGAGGAACCTGAAGTATCAGAGGAACCTGAAGTATCAGAAGAACCTGAAGTATCAGAAGAACCTGAAGTATCAG